>DATERX010000021.1:0-43541 GCA_035271165.1 Candidatus Methanomethylophilaceae archaeon | reverse complement strand
TCTTACCGACGGGGTTGCTGATTGATAGTGAATCAGTGAACAGGGAGTATGTCAATTCCCTTGACATGCCCATAGTACATCATATTTATAAGGGTTTGTAAAATGAATAAACCTTACTTTCAGAGTCTGGAGGAGTTCTCAGAATCTTTCCATACCTGTTCATCTTCATCCATATCAATTATATTTATTTGATAGGTGTATTTGCTATTTAGGTGTAATTACGTCAATTGACGTTTATAATATCTAATATCTTATGAACGTTGTTATATATTAGCTCTAAGTGTCACATTGATAGATATTAGGTATTCACAATGAAAGCTACGTCTAAGATATGTAAAGCAGCCCCTTTGATCTTATTCCTGGGAGTAATCACTTTAGTGATTCTGCTTGTGATATTCACCAGCAGTTCCATCTGACTTGTCGTTAAGACCTCATATAACTTTCATATACTCGGTGTCGGCGCCGACCTCTTTCATAAGCTCATAGGTCTCCCGGTCGCACGTGAATAGGATTATCTGCATTTCCTTGGCGACCTCGGAAAGTGATTGACAGGCGCCTTTCTTCCTTTCGGAGTCGAACACCAGAAGCACATCATCCAATAAGATGGGCAGCCTCTCGTTGGAATACTCCTTCGCCACCGCAAGTTTCAATGAAAGTGAAACCTGACCTGCCAATCCCGAGCTCCATTGACCTTTCGTCTTTACCTCGGTACCTCCGCCTTTTGTACCTCCGCGGATCGACACCTCACTCGTTCGGGGATCGTTCTCCATGCGGTATCTGCCATTTGTCATCATGTCGAGATATCTGTCAGCCGTCCGTATTACGAGGGGTTGCATGTTATCGTATATGTTATCGCATGCCATGTTGGAGATGTGTTTTTCAAGTGAAAGTACCCCCCAGGCCCTCATCTGTGATTCAAGTTCGGCCTGTAGTAAGCTCCTTTTGTTGTAAAGGTTCTCAGTGTCCGCATCCTTCAGTATGGCTGTTTTCTTAGTGTTAATGCTTCCGAGGCTCCTCTGCAGTTCCCCGATCTCTTTTTGAAAATCCTCAGGCTCTCCGGGAGGTTCGGTGCCTG
Organism: Candidatus Methanomethylophilaceae archaeon; assembly: GCA_035271165.1. Taxonomy (GTDB): domain Archaea; phylum Thermoplasmatota; class Thermoplasmata; order Methanomassiliicoccales; family Methanomethylophilaceae; genus VadinCA11. Next base: position 42,466 of record DATERX010000021.1, on the reverse strand, counting down.
GTTTGATGTCAGAATCCCCAAGGAATTCCTTTAGATCCTTTATCCGCTTATCCTTCCCGTCACGTTCCGTCTTGAGTTTGACGATTTTCTCAAACTCCTCGGAGGAACCGTATGGGGCGAGATAACCCTCGAGCTTTGTGGCCGCGGATTCATAATCCCTCGCAGATGCCTTTAGCGCTTCTGTCGCCTCGGACACACCGGGCACCGAATAGGACAGGGCCCTCAACCTCCTTACGTCGTTCTCGAAGGATGTGCGTTCGATACTGGCTTCCGTTGCTACGATATTCAGTTCGGATTCGAGATCCGATATTATGCTCTCGTATTCCTCGACGTTTGAAACGGAGACGTCACGACGTTCCATCATCGACCGTATGTCATCTATGGCCGTCGATAATCTCAAGATTTCTTTTCGATCCGTATGAGAGGGATATCCCTTGGACTCGGCGAACGCGGAAAAATCATCATTTCCATCCTTCGTAGGCATCAATATAAGAATTACGCCTATCGCTACCAGTATCGCACCCAGAGCATATAGGAATGTGACTCCGGCCGCAAATCCCGCTATAATGGAAATCATACCAAATACCAATACCAATATGGGCGGACCCCAGTTCTTCTCAGTAATCGGGATGTTATTCGCACGTTCTATTACGTCACGCCCCGTCTCGGCCTTGGCGACGGTCTCGGAGTCCAATCCATTCCGCTCCATCATATCAGATATCCGAGCATCGAGGCTCTCCACCTCCAAACGATGCCCTCTGATCTTCTCGGTAGAGGAGCCGTGTCTGCCTATGTTCTCGCTCAGATGATGTATGCGTCCCTCGTTATCCTTCAAGATCTCGGGCGATATGTTCTCCGTACCCCCCTTGAGTCTTTCTAACTCCGCCTCCTTTTTTTCCTTATTAGATCTGGCTAGATCCAGCTCGCGTTTGAGGTTCTGATACGTCTCCAGACCTTCAGGTGGCGCTTTGTCCGCGTCGCCCATGGCCTCACGTTCCTTTGCTAGTTTATCGTGCTCTTCGACCAGGGTTATCTTTTCATTATGGATCTCAATTTTCCTCTTGATGGCGACGGACTCTTCCTGTTTCTCCCGGAGTCCCTTGAGTTCGGTCTCAATACGATTCTCATCCTCGACAAGTGCGCCATATTCCAGGCCCTTGGTCTTGGCCTTTGCGATCGACGCCTCATTCTTATCTATCATGTCGAGAGTCTCGCCGATACCCTTGTTCCAAGTTATCCTCGACTTGTTAAGGAGCTCCTCCATCTCCGAATCTATATTCTCTGAGATTTGTGGCATGTCCTCGCCACCAGGCACGGTCAGGAAACGCCTTTTGATGTCCCCCGACTCCACTATGCCGGTATCTATCAAATCGTTCGGGTCCATGGCATATACGCTCCTGTACACGTCGGGGTTTATACCGGAGATCTCCTCAGGCATCTTACCTATGCTGGATGTGGTCCTGTTTCCCTTCCTTTCCACTGTGAAACTCTTTCCGTCATCAGTAGTACAATCCACCTCTCCGGAATCGGTGCTGGATGTTTGCGGATAGACTCCCTTCGTACGTGCGGAAGTCTTGAACAATGTCGTTCTTATGAACTCTTTTAGCGTAGTCTTCCCGCTCTCGTTTTCGCCAAAGAACACAGTTAAACCCTCGGAGAAGGGACCGAAATCCTTGTTAGCTAGCTTACCGAACAATTTGATACGTACGGCATCTATCTTCATTCTGCAGCCTCCGAAAACCTTTCTAACAATCTCACTCCGGCATCTCTGATGATTACCATCAATTCATCATCGTCCAGCTCCTCGAAGTATGCTTGAAGATAGTTCTTGGAGGTATTTGTGCTGCATATGGCTTCTATGATATGCGCCCTGTCCACATTCTCCAGACTCCTTGAGGCCTGTGCTATGCCGGACCGTAGGTCGTTACCTTCCAACAGAGGCGTCTCCTCAGGCTTCGAGTTCAATTCCAAACTCTCTATGATGCCGCCTGACCTGTCCTGTATAGCCTTTATTACGTCATCAGGCTCAGTCCTGAGCATACGGTCCAATGGACCGCGTCCGTTGATAATCAATCTCACTATGGTATCCTCGTCCATCATCGAGGCAACATATTCCACGAAGGTGCTGAACGTCTTTTCCGTGATGTCAACCTCCTTCCTTTCCCATAAGATGGTATTTGTCGGTACGAATTTGAGGTCCGTGACGGCATTTCCGGTGACAGTCACTAAATATGCGCCCTTCTCCCCGGATTCCTTGATGTTCCTTCCCTGTGGATTTCCAGGATATATCACATATGGGCGTTCGTGGAGCACCTCGCGCTTATGTATATGTCCTAACGCCCAGTAATCGATATCCTTGGATACCAGGTCCGTTAGCTTACACGGCGCGTACCCCAGACCCTCCGCTGAATCCACATCACAGTGCACACAACCCACGGTGAACATCCCCTTGGATCCCTCCAGCTTATTGGCGAGATCCTCATGGGTATTGCTCGAAGTGAAACTTATGCCCGAGATCTCGACCCTCCCCCCATCCCTCAGTTCACAGATGAACCTCTCAGGTTCACCTCCGAACTCGTATGCGTTCGGCGGAAGTGGGATACTTTCCTCCCAGCTTGTTTTATTATCATGGTTGCCGCGTGCTATGTAGCATGGGACCTTCGCCCTTTCCAACAGTTGGGTGTAACGGTATCTCGTCCCGGGTGTGATGTAGTCGGAATCGAACACATCCCCTGAGATGACCAGGAAATCCGCATTTTCCGAATGTACTAAGTCTATGATGTTTGAGAATGAATCGAAAGTGGAATCCGTCATTCTTTTAGCGAGAAGGGGATCTTTGGAACGTACACCTGAGAACCTGCTACCGAGGTGCAGGTCCGCACAATGTACGAATTTAAAGTTTGACATGCGCCACATAATGGCATGTTTCTATAAATGTTCGGCCTTGGGAAGTGGCCAAATATCGAAAAAAGGATGTGCCTGTATGCGGTAAATATTATACTGACGACAACCATCGGAGCGTCTATCGATATGAGATGCATCAGGAAGAAGGTGGAGGAAGAAGTTGAAAGAGGGCGTATAGGCCCTAATCTGGAGTGTCCTTATTATCCGTCTCATTTCGCAGGACAGGATTGCACATTCTGTTTCTGTCCGTTCTATCCCTGTGAGGACACTCAGCTAAGCAAGTTCATTGTCTCAAAGAGAGGGAGGGACGTATGGGATTGTTCAGATTGTCTGTTCATCCATCGCAACGAGGTAACGAAGTTCGTCATGGACTCGATCAGAGAGCAGGGCATCGATAACTGCGACGATGAGGCGATGGGTGAGATCTTAGAGGAAGCGAAGAGAAGGTTCTGGCGTAGAGGTAAGGCGTTCATGGTGCTCGGTGCGACATCCGATGCCGGTAAATCCGTCACCGTCGCCGCAATATGCAGGTTACTACACAGAAAAGGCCTGATCGTTTCCCCGTTTAAATCACAGAACATGAGCCTAAACTCCAGAGTCACTCGTAAGGGTTCGGAGATCGCCATGATACAGGTTCTGCAGGCACAGGCCGCAGGCCTCAAGAATACCGATCATCACATGAACCCCATTCTCATGAAACCCAAGGGCGACATGGTATCGGAGGTCATAGTCCACGGCAAACACTTCGCCGATTACGACGTACCGTCTTATTATAACGATTTCGTCACAGGACCCGGGAAGGATGCTGTCAAGGAGAGCATGGACTTTCTGTTAGACAGATACGATGTTGTCGTAATGGAGGGCGCAGGTTCCCCTGCGGAGATAAACATCTATGACAGCGACATTGCAAACATGAAGGCCGCCGAGATAGCGGACGCGAACTGTATACTAGTTGTTAACGCGGAATGGGGCGGGGCGTTCGCATACGCCTTAGGCACCATCGAACTCATACCTGAGAAGGACAGGGCACGCATCAAAGGGATAGTAATCAACAACGTTCGCGGTGACCCAGGAAAGATGAGGTCGGGCGCTGACGAGCTTGAGGATATGTTAGGCATACCTGTACTCGGGATAATTCCACACGCAGATGTAAGATTGCCAAGTGAGGATTCAGAGAGTTTCAGGGATTCGCTCATCGTAGGTGAAGGTTCCATAAAGATAGCGTTAATCAAATTCCCAAGGATCGCAAACTTCACCGATATCGACCCCCTGTTACTGGAGGACGCCACAATCATTTTCGCAGAGACCCCTGAAGAACTGGATGATGTCGATGCTGTGATAATACCTGGAACTAAGAACACCATATCCGACCTGGAATGGATGAAGCGCAACGGTATAGCATCAAAGATAATCTCCATGAAGGGCAAGGTGCCGATACTCGGACTCTGTGGAGGTTACCAGATGATGGGCCGGACTCTTTCCGATCCCAAGGGTGTCGAAGGCAAGATCTCCTCCAAGGTCGAGGGATTGGGATTTTTCGACAGTGAAACAGTCTGGGATGGCGAGACAAACGTGACCAGACAGGTCACAGGAACCATCGTTCCCACTGGAGGTAACATGAAGGGATACGAAACCCATTCTGGTATGACTAAGACCAACGAGGAACCATTGTTCGAGATATCCATGTTCACCGGGAACCTCTTCGACGGTTCGGTACGAGAGGAACAGATGCTGTTCGGCACCTATGTACATGCACCCTTCGAATCCACGGATTTCAGGAATTACTTCATTTCATTCATCAAGGGCTCTAAGGCGGGCAGTGGCATCGACTACTGCGACTATGTGGACGAGAACATAGACAAGCTAGCCGACACCTTCGAAGAGGCGTTGGACATGGAAAAGATCATGGACATCATAGGAGCGGTTAAATGAGAATCCTATTCCTAGGCACGGCATCGGGAGCTGGTAAGACCACCGTTGCAGCCATGTACTGCCGTTATCTTTCGAGGAGCGGGATATCCGTCGCCCCCTTCAAGGGATCTAACCTCTCACTCAGCTCTTATAAGTTACAGGACGGAGAGATAGGCATTGGTCAGGCCTTCCAAGCACTGGCTTCAGGAACGGAGCCTGAAACAGATATGAACCCCATCTTGTTGAAGCCGATGGGGGAAGGACGGATACGCCTCTACCTTAATGGTAAACAGAATTCCGAGGTCAGCCACGAGAATCCGATGGACGTCGAGATGGCAACCGTGGAGGCATGTGAGGCCTTCGACAGACTATCGAGGAAGTACGACGCGGTCGTATGCGAAGGTTCCGGTTCCCCCGCCGAGATAAACATGCGGGACAGGGATATCGCGAATATAGGGATGATGAGAGAGAGGAACATACCCGCGGTCCTAGTCGGCGACATAGAGAGGGGAGGGGTGTTCGCCGCCTTATATGGAACCTGGAAATTGATACCGGACGGTCAAAGGGGACTTCTAAAGGGCTTCATAATAAATCGATTCCGCGGTGATTCCTCGATCCTCGGTAGCGGTATAGAACGCATCGAAGAACTCACAGGCATGAGATGTCTTGGAATCCTTCCATACGCTAACCTCAAGTTTCCCGAGGAAGACTCGCTTTCCGATAATAACGGTGAAGGTACCGATGAGGAATACATCGACAACCTCGATTCGATGATACGCAACGCTGAGGACTCGGGATTCGATTTCAAAACGTTGCGTGAGATCGCAGAAAATTGATCATCCACCGGAAGCGACCCTGACAGCCTGTATCCTCATACCGTCCGTCAAAGGGGTGTCTGAGGGTATCGGCGTACCGTCTATCAGGAAAAGGAATGCGTTAGGACGGATATCCAGTGAGAGGAGGGCCTCGGCCACGGTGCCTTCGATGCTGACCTTTGTATCCTTACCATTCATGTTGATTATTGCTTCCACGACCAACGTATACCTTGGAGTCGTTGATATTCTTTACCATCACAATCAAAAATCCGACCTTTGTGGAATATGTTTATTATAATCGTGTCCTTTTTTATACGGTCATGAGGTACGAACCTCTGAAAACCTTGGTGGATCTGGTGAACGCTAATACTCAGAGAAAATTGCAGGACTTCTTCATCGAAGACATATATGTCATTGACACGGAGACTACAGGCCTGAAGGGTGCACCACAGGACGTCGTGGTCGATATCGGAATATGTAGAGTGGATTTGATAGAGGGCAGCGTAGAGCCCGTCTATTCGTCCGTCGTAGGGTATGACACGTCCAAATGGAACGATTACCGCCTGAACGCATGGATATTCGAGAACACGGACCTGACCCTCGAGATGGTGGATTCCGCCCCCTCCTTCGATCAGGTCATATCCGAGGTCAGGGAGATTCTCAAAGATAGGAGAGTCACCTCCTACAACACGGAATACGACATGGACAAGTTCCTTTACCTTGAGCCTTGGAATCTCAGAAGGGAATTCATGTTATGCACTGACATCATGAAGGCGGCGACGAACGTTTGTAAGGTTCCCAGCTCCTATTACGGAAGGGAATATCAATATCCCAAACTGGATCTAGCCTACTCCATGATTACCAAAGGGGACCCTGCGGAGATTGGGGGCATCCAGGACCATCGTGCATTATCTGATGCGACGGTCGCATCACACGTCATGATACAAATGTACCGTGACGGTACTTATTCGCCTTGAACCTCTTTCTTCTCGGTGCCGAAGTCCTCTTCCAAGCCTTTTCGAACTTCCTCTTCCAATTTCTTATCGAACCAGCTCTCGGTCCAATCGGCTAGGAAATCGAACGTACCGCTACGCAACACCTTACGGGTGGCAAAGAACCACACGATCACAAGGGCGATAAGCGGCAGATAATACACCACCGGGAATACCGCGGTATACAGGAACCTTATCACGTAACTTTGGGTATGAGGCATGAAGAAGATGCAGCAGAATATCAACAACATCAACATGGTCAAGACAAGGTGTCTCCTGCTCTTGGTAGTCTTACCGTTTATCGAGAACCATTTGTGTATAGGCTTCACCATAAGCAACACAAGTACTCCCGCAAGTACGATGAAGAAGAACATCGCGTTACGTGCGTTGATCTCGTTCAGGTCCCTCTCGAACATATTCAGATTGAACGTATCGCTCAGACCCGACATATGCAATGATTCGGCAAGCGCCTGGTAACTGATCCCTGCCGATGCGGCCATCGCTTCATAATCGATATTTATTATGCTCCCAGTGCCGAAGTAGAATATCGCATATACGGCTATCCCGAAGATACCTATCATCATGGATGTCGGTATCGCGAAACGGATCACCCCCGGCAATATCCTATCCTTGTTTCTATCAGGTTCCGCCCATAGGGTCATAAGGAATGCCGCCACGGACACGGTCATCAGTGCGTACGCGGTGTTCTGAACCGGCTGTAACGTAGCGTTGTGCAGGAACAGCATGGTGAACATTATCATCGCTACAAGGGCGAAGTTCCTTGTTAGGTAGACCTTTAGGATATCCCTCATCCCAGTCACCGTCCTCCGTCCCTCGGTGAGGGCCTTCGGAAGTGCGGAGAAATTATCGTTCATAAGGACCATGTCCGCAGAACCGCGGGTGGCGCTGCTTCCGCTCTCAAGGGATATTCCCACATGTGCGGATTTGATGGCTTTTACATCGTTGACACCGTCCCCGACCATGGCGACGTATCTACCGTTGATTTTCAAAGTGTCGATTATAAGCTCTTTGTGATCCGGTCTCATGCGTCCGAATATATTGGAGTTAAGTATGGCATCCGTCCTTTCCTGACCTTCCAGATCATCAAGCTCATCACCGGATATCATATTCCTTTTTCCAGGGATATCCGCGATGTCGAACAAAGCGTTCACGGTGTCCGGGTCGTCCCCGGAGACCACCTTGATATCTATGTTATTCGCCATGAAGACCTCCATGGTCTCCCTGCAATCGGCACGGATCTCGTCCGCTATCGAGATGACGCCGATCAAAGTAAGCTTCTCGGGCATCAAAGGATCATCCATCTCATCAAACAAGGGTCCGGACCCTTCACATAACACGACGGTCCTCAGCCCCTGTTTCGATAGGGACCTCACATCATCGTCCGCACCCATCGGGTCGTCGACGCGTTTCCTCAAGATGCTCCAAGCCCCCATGAAGATCGTGTGTTCGACCCCATCCTTGATCAGACGTACAGCACTGTACTTCCTTTCCGATGAAAACTGTATTTCTTCTACGAGCTCGCTATCCTCGGAACCGAAATGATCCTCCAGGACCTCTATGGTACGGTTGCGACTACCTGTCGCGCTAACGAATAGGCTTATTAGCTCATTGGCCCGCCCCTCGTCCATTTTATATTCTATGTCTCTGAAAAGAAGCTCGTTGCTAGTTATGGTTCCAGTCTTGTCCATGCAGACGGTGTCCACATGACTCATGGATTCCACGGAATTGGACCTTTGCAGAAGTACGCCAGTATCCGCCATCCTTATGGCGGCTATCATGTATGTCAACGTCACAAGTAGGAACAATGCGATGGGCACTATGTCCAATACGATCGACGCCGCCTTCATCTCGAACAGGAAATTCTCGTATGTACCTAAAAGTACCTTTGAAATCAGGTAAAGTACCAATACTATCCCTGCCAAGGATATCAACAACTTGGTGACCGCCGCGGTCTCCATCTGCAAGGGGGTGTTCTTCCTCTTGTACTTCCTTGCGCTCTGAAGCATGTTGGAGGCAAAACTATCAGGACCTAGCGCTGTGACCCTGAAGTAAGCCTCACCAGTCACACAGAAGGACCCTGAGAACAAAGTGTCTCCCAAATTCTTCCTTCTAGAGCTGGATTCTCCGGTAAGTGCGGACTCGTCCATCTCAAGGGAATGCGTTTCTAAGATCTCACCGTCCACCAGCACCTGGTCGCCCGCCGTTATCTTAACGACGTCATCCATCACGACCTCGGTCTGGTCGACATCTAAGACCTGACCTTCCCTGACGACCGTAACCATCGGTCGCATGGCGATGGCGATTTTGTCCAGTCTACGTTTAGCTCGAATCTCTTGTATGGTGGAAACAAAGACGTTTAGCATGATTATGCCTGTAGCGGCAAGCGCACTTAGCGGATCGCCTGCTATATACAGCAACGTACCGACGATTATCAGAATCAGGTTGAACCAATTCAGGAAATTTTCGATAAAGATGTTTCTATAACTGCGGCTAACATACGACTCGATGGTATTAACAAGGCCAGCGGCTTTGCGTTTCTCCACCTCGTCGGTGTTAAGTCCGCGTATTTCCATGTCCTTTGAACTCCCTTCCCTTATAAAAATTCCCGTACATGGGTCTCGACCTCTTCAATTGATTTAGGAACGAATCGTTCACTCTCATTTAAGGATATGAAGTTAATGACACACTCCGTCGGCCGCCCATAGAATCCTGATACAGCCTGAGCGTATATGCTCAGCTGTATCGTGTATGCCTCGAGGTTGTTCTTCGTTACGTCCGTCTTATAATCATGGACCTCGGCACGGTCAGGATATAGGACCAGCAGATCGATTATCCCCCTCAAGGTTACATCTGCGACGTCCAACGGCAATATACAAGGAACCTCAGCTAACACGAGGTCCGCATCCTTCACGGAGTCCAGTATATCCCTTATGACAGGAACTTCCGGAAGATCCCTATCATCGCCCCTAGGCTCGATCCCCCTTGCCAAACCCTCGGCTATATAGTGCACCCTCGTCCCGTACTCCATCCCTTTACCAGAGACCTCGTCGGAACCTTCCGCGGACACACCACCTTCGAAATCCATCACCTCGTGGACGCCCATGGCCTTACGGCGCGGAGCGAACTCCCTCAACACAGGCATTTCTGAGACCTTTTGACCGACCTCTGCGAAGGGTGTATCCAGGTGACCGATGGTTCCAAGGTATTCCCCTCCCGAGAGGTACTTGATGAATGCGGACGGCTTATTGCTGCAAATCATGGTCACGTACTGTTTCGCACGGGATATCGCAACGAACAGCGTCCGTCTATCCTCGCTATAATCCCTCTCCATCGCCGACCTTACGAGCTCCGACCTCCACGATCGACCTATCCTCTTGAACCCGTCTACGGACACAATCCCGTTGAAACATCGGACCCCCTCCATCTCACTGAAGGATATCACTGATGTATCCCCCCTAAAGTTGGGGATTACACCAGAGTCCAGCTGAGGGATAATGACGATGGGATATTCCAGACCCTTGGATTTATGCATGGTCTGGATCACCACGGCATCGGCGTCCAGGTCAGCATCTATGCTGTAGACGTTATGGTCCTTGATGTCCGTCTCGATTATCCTTATCAGATCGGATATGGTAAGCAAGGATGACCGATGGGCCGCGGATAAAGTGGTGATTATAGCCTGCGTTATATCGTTATTCAGACCATAACATGCGAATATCGATGATATGAGGTCGGTTACTCTACGTTTCTTTCTAATCAGCTCGCCCCTTTTGTCGAGCATCTATCCCGGGATCCCGGACGTCGCCCCATCCTCGTTTGGACGGGTCATCTTACGGACGTCGCTCATGCTGTATCCCATATCCGAAAGGATTCCAACGATTCCCCAGGGGTCGTTCCTGTTGTTGATGAACTTTAACCAGGAAAGGAGCAGTTTCCCTTCGCGAGTGGACATTATCTCCACCTCCCCCTGGAGGAAGGCCGGGACACCGCGTTCCACCGCATCCTCATAGACCTTGCGACACATGTTGCGGTTCCTACAGATTACGGCGATGTCGCCGTATCTCGGTCTCCTCAGCTCGTCACCTTCCAACACCAGGTCGTCGCCCGTTACATAACCGATGATCCTGGACACCGTCTCGGATGCATGGTCCGCCTTCGGGACCTGCACGTATCTCACATGAGTGTTGTCGCCGATGTTCTTGTTACCTTCCTCAAGCTCCACCACAGTCTCGGGGTCGAGATGCACCGTCTCCTTCGAGCTCCCCGCTACATCTAGAACTTTAAACGAGGTATCTATCACCTTCTGGGAGCTGCGGTAGTTGATGTTCAATGACAGCTTATTCGCCTTAGGTACCTTGAACGGTATGCGTTCGACGTCATCGTTCAGATATCGATACATCTTGGACGCCCGCTCATCGAAGTTCACTATGTTCTCTATCGACACGAACCTGAACCCATAGATTCCCTGTTTCCAATCGCCCACGACACATAGGTTCGGCTCCTTCAGGAGCATAAGGGCGATCATCATCTGATTCTCATTCGTGTCCTGGAACTCATCTATCATGAGGTATCTGCATGACATCCTGTTCCTGACGCCTGCGTTGCTGTATAATATAAGGAAGGCGAACACGGAATTCAGACCGAACGTAAGTCTATCATCGGACACCGAACGGCGTATGTACTCATAGTAAACGTCGTGTATGAATCTCAGGATCTCGTAACGGCTGTCGAAGGCGGCCGCGTCCAGTATGTCCTGCGGAAGCTCTTCCTCATCGTCGGATTCTGGAAATCCCTCCACGTACAAAGTCCCATTTTTCATCTTATCATGGATTTTCTTTAGGGGTTCCTTCCTGAGTTTAGGATCGCTGTTCATTTTTTCCAAAAGTGACCTGACCTCATCTGTGTCTCCTAACAGGTCCCTTCCATCCCCACCTCCGAACCACCCGTGTTCCAAGGGAACTATCCCCTTCGCCATCAGCTTATTAACAAGGCTGTAAACATCGGACGGGATGGTACTGGCGATGACTGCTATATCACCGTAATCATCACCGAACTCGGCAATGAACTGGTCGAAGAAATCACTGAAGTACTCCTTGTTGAGAGTATAGTTCTCGATCAGGGCGGCCCCTCTGGTCAGACGTTCCTTGAAACCTAGGAAGTCGCTGACGGACTCCGGGGACTCCCTCACAACCGAATGGCAGAAGGAATCGAAGGTTCCTGCCTGGATTAGTTTCGTGTCCTTGTCGAGGTCGGAGGAGGATAACCTCTCCCTTATGCGTTCCTCCATCTCCTCGGCGGCGTTCTTTGTGAAAGTAAGTAACAGGAGGTCATTCGCCTTGATGTCCGGCCTTTTGAGTATGTTCACGTACCTGTTGACAATTGTGAAGGTCTTACCGGTACCCGGTCCCGCATCAACCACATAGAAACCCTCATGACTCTCGGATATCATCTTCTGTTGCGGGTTTGGTTCACTCATATCCGTCACCTCCCTCCTCCTCGATGGAAACAGGTTCAAGTGTACACACGGATGCGAAGTCGCACCTATCACAATTCTTACGGGGCACCGGCGGGAACTCGGTGTTGATCATAATGGAGGCCTCAGCATGATCCTTGTCGAGCATGGTTAGGAACCTCTCCATTGAATCCGCTGGTACGTAAACGGTGTTTCCATATGGCCAGTAATCCTTCTCCACGAATTTTCTAAGCTTCTTCAACGCACCTATTATGGCATTGGTGTGGCCTTTGATAGTTCTATATTTGAGGGAGGATCGGATGCCCTCAATCAAAGAGGAGTTATCAACCCATTCCTCTGGCGGCAGCCCCGATGAGATTATTGGTTCGATGAAGGAGCCCCAATTATCATACATATCGACGTATGAACCCACATCTTCGAAATCCTTCCTAACCGGAGAATCCGGATGGCTCATAGCCTCTGACTTATTATCCCTAAGCAGACGTATGTCGACGAAACCATCACCTGCGGATTCCTCGTCCATCACCCGTCCTTCCTTTCCAAACAGGTAGAACAGACTGAACATACCTGCATCCGAAATTCCCGAGTCCCTCATAAGGGCCAGATAGATCAGCGGTTGCATCTCTACATATCTCGCGGATTTTATATCGAAAGCACTAGCAACATCGGATGATGTGTTATATCTCCCCGTCTTGAAATCTATAGATCTAGAATTGTAAAGCAAATCCATCTTTCCATGTATCGGATGCGCAGAGGAATCCACGTCCACCTCCACGTAACTGCTGGTCATTGTGAGACCCTCGGCCAGCATCATCTCGTTTTGATATTTACGTGAGGAGATCTCCACATCAAGAGGCACAGGTTCAGTTATATGATCGTCCAGGAACGTTACGAGGTTTCTGAGACCTATGCGTATCCTATCCAGGTCCACCTCCTCCATGATCGGGAAGGATAGGCCTGCGTATGTGGAGCCAATATGTTTTACGTAATGTTCGATACCCTTTTCCTTGACTATATCGGGATAGCAAACGTACATCTCTGCGAATTCGTGCAGGAGATTACCGAAGGCAGAGGCATCGCTGTCCGGAGTCATCAGGAGGTTTCCGTAATAGAACGCCCTAGGGCATTCGCAGTAGTTGTTGTATGAGGTCTTTGAGAACCTCCAATCCGTGGAGGTGTCGTTATCGATGTATTCCGTGCCCTTCTCGGGGAACGTCTCCTGTTCTTCGACATACCATGAACCTTTCTTTACCTCGGCCACGTCGCTGAAGGACGTCACCGTCATACGTTTCCCCTCCAGTTCGTTGATACCATCGAAAAGCAAGGTAGGTCTGGCGGGTTTCCCATTCTTCGTGGAGTTCACCGCGTATATACGCGAGGTCCCCTGTTGAAGGAGAATGCGGAACTTCATCGCATCCTTCTCAGCCTCAGCCTCCTTGTCGATGTATGATTTTCCCATTATCTTGTTGCCCCAATCATTTCCCATCCCGAGGAACGCGACAAACGGTCGGTCCACGAACATCGACCTGTGGCAATCGGCAAGCAGAACACCCTTTTTCTCACTGTCCGGGATCTGTTCGTTATGATGTAGATCGGATACGTTGTCAACGGCGTAGTTCATCTCTGTCACGAGCGGCGCGGTAACCTTGAGGTCAGAGAACCTCAGCTCATCCAATAACAGACGTACCTGTGGCCTGTGACGTTCACGTACGACGAGGTCACAAACCTCCAGGAACGTCATCTCCCTGATATTCTTCAGACAGTCTCTCAGTTCCAAGCCTCTCCCCCTCACATCCGGGAGTCTGGAAAGCAGTACGTTATCGTACTTTGACCTGAGGCTTCCCCCATAGGAGGAAAAAAGTTCACGCACATGTCTTACCCTGACGGTGTTGTATAACATACCGAAGTTAAGGAAACGCAAATAATCCCTGACTTGTGAAAGATCACGAACGGTCATGGTGTTCTTGAAAGGAATGTCCCTTCTGTAAAGTGCGGCTCGGACGGCATCGGCGATCTCGCTCTCTGTATCCATGACGATAGCTATGTCGTTGGCAAGATCCTTGTCTATCAGCTCCACTACGTTCTCGGCAATCTGACGGTCGTTACCGACCTCGTAGACAACGTCCATATGGAACTCCTCGTCATAGATTACAATACCGACCTCCTCATGGTCGATGGGGACGAAGTGCTTGTCGAGGTCGTCGAACAGATCCAATCCGACCACTACGATCTTCTTTCCCAAAAAAATGTTCTCGGATATCACGACGCTGGTCTTTCCCTCCTCATGATATGTCTCCGGCACGAACTTGTCCATGGCCTTCTCGATCGTTGGAAGTACACGGTAGGAATCAAACACGTTCTTGGAAAGCCGGGAGTAGAGATGTTTCCGCACCTCGGATGTATATTTCCTGATGTTACGTATGTTCTCTATCTCGCTATGTACATACTTGAGCCCGTATCCAGTCTCGTAAGCGACGGTCGCCACGACCTCGAGGTCGTTCATCAAAGGCTCACCAAGTATCTGCATCGACAATTCCGCAGCCAACTGTCTAGGGGTATAGGCGAAGCCGCCGACATGCGGCCTATCTATTTTCCCGTTCAAAGCCGTCGCGAGGGGGGCATCGTTGGTTATAACGATATCGAAGTCCCGGACCTCCTCGTAGATTTCATCGATGCTCTTTGTCCTGTACATGCCACCATATCGTCAGTACGGTAATAATATTTTCTTACATTTATTAAAGGAAACGATTTCCTTTCGGTAAATTTAATTACGATGTCCTACAGTGATGAGGACCGTGTCAGAAATTTATGTCGTAGAGGTCAATGCGGACGGTGACAAGGGATATCCTGACGACGTGGTGGTCGAGATCGCCATATGCCGTGTCGATACGGATTCGATGATCTTCGATTCAGTATACAACGAGCTGATACAGAGAGATCCTTTGGATATGGGCAAGTCGTCATTGGATACGCTGACGGAGACGGCAGGGATAGACACCCGCGAGCTCTATCTCGGAGTGCCGTTGGATGATGTGGTAGCAGATGTCAGAAGGATCCTGGAAGGTAAGGATGTTGCATGTTTCGATTTAAAGGAGACGTTCATGAAATTCCTGATCAACGAACCGTGGGACCTCACTGGAGTGGTGACGATAATGCCTGCGGTATCGATAAGGGTGCCACAAAACGCTAAACCGGACCGCGATAAAACCCCTCAGGAACGCATTCGATATTCATATTCTAAAGTATGTCCTGAAGATCCAGCCAGCATAGGCGATGGACACAGGGCGCTAGACCTCGTCCAGATGACATCACAGATGGTCCTCACCTTACGTAAGGACGGGATGTATTAAACCCTGAATAATCTCAAAACTGAGCCGAAACGCGTCTCGGCCAGCTGAGCTATGTAAGAGGATAGATAGAGGACACCGAAGATTATCATCGTGAAGATCAGGACAACCCGCGTGAATGACCCTACACCGTTCCATAGGCTCGCCATCCCGACTAGGGCCAGGAACAATACCGCACCTATAAGCAGGAAAATCCAACCCCTGCTATCCTTACGATCCAAATAGACCAATCCCAACCCCTGTATTCCGAACAATCCAGGTATTATCGCGAGCAACATCGCGATCTTCATGTTTTTGACGGAAGTCTCCTGTATCTTGTATGTGTCCGCCCGCTGCGTGCTCCTTCCAGTGTCGGCGACCTTCTCATCACGAGGGACGGTCCTGTAACACTTGGGGCATGTGATGCTGTTGGAAGGTACGAGCTCGTTGCAGTTGGGGCATCGTCTTTCGCTGATAATATCACCTACGGACACAGTCCATGCCTATTCTAACTGTTTTTCTATATTTAACTAAAACCCAAGGTAAAGGAACCCAAGAATTATAGCGGTTATAGTAATTGTACATACCATGGCCGAGACTCTCACAGTAACTCAGCTGAACACCAGAGTCAGCTCGCTGCTGAAGGATTCCCCTGCAGTCAGGGATATCTGGGTTGTGGGCGAGATCTCAAACCTAACATGTCATTCCAGCGGCCATTACTATTTCACTCTAAAGGACGAAGGGAGCGAGATCCGTTCGGTGTTGTTCAGAAACTCCAGAGGGAGGATCGATTTCGAACCCCAGGAGAACATGAAGGTCACCGCCTTCGGACGTGTGGACTTATATGTTCCCAGGGGGAATTATCAGTTCATCGTGGAAACGATGAGGCGTTCCGGTATCGGAGATCTGTATCTACAGTTCGAGAAACTCAAGAAGAAACTGGAGGCCGAGGGACTTTTCGAACGATCCCGCAAGAGAAAACTCCCCACTTATCCGAAGACAGTAGGCGTGGTCACATCGGAGACTGGTGCGGTCATACACGATATCGTCGTGACCTCTGGAAACCTATTCCCCGCGGACATATTACTTGCACCGGCAAAGGTACAAGGAGATGGGGCCGCTGAATCGATAATCAAGGGGATAGATCTCCTCAACCGTGCCGACGTCGATGTCATAATCGTGGGCAGGGGAGGAGGTTCGATCGAGGACCTCTGGGCGTTCAACGAGGAGAAGGTCGCCAGAGCAATCGTGTCGTCGAGGGTGCCGATAATATCCGCAGTAGGTCACGAATCGGATATCACGATCGCCGATCTTGTCGCTGATGTCAGGGCACCGACTCCCACCGGGGCAGCGGAGATTGCGCTTCCCGACGGACGTGAACTGATAAAGCACATAGACGGCATGGGCGCCAGGGCCAACAGGGCGTTATTACACATAACCGAAAAGATGAGACATCGCATAGATCTAATGGATTCAAAGCTAGATCCCGAAAGGAGACTCGAATCCCTTGGCATGCTGGAGATACGCATGGAACAACTCTCTAGTCGTGCGGATTCCGCGTTGAGGTCCATAGTCCATGAGATGAGATCCCGGTTCAACTCCGTCGAATCTAAGATATCCACGGCAGCGGCGATGAGGACCGTCGAGTCAATGAAGGAGACGACGGAATCGATATCCGGACGTCTAACCATCGCCATAGACCGCCGTATAAGGGATGCTTTATCCACCGCAGACTCGTTGGATAAGAGGATAGAGGCGCTCAACCCGTTGAAGGTTCTCGAGAGAGGTTATAGTTACGTGACGGATTCCGAAGGGAGGACGCTGACATCAGCGAAGGCCCTTCAGGAAGGGTCGATGATAGGCATAAGGTTCCGTGACGGTAGTGCCGAGGCGGAAGTCAGGAAGGTGAAGGACAATGAATGAGGATGTAGGGAAGATGAGCTTCGAGGAGTCAATAACGGCACTCGAGGGACTTGTGAAGAAACTTGAGGACGGAACATTGGACCTGGACAAGAGTTTAGAGGTATACGAACGTGCGACGGCACTCAGGGATCATTGCAAGAAGATCCTGGAAGAGAGTGAACGTAAGGTTCGTAAGATAACCGAGACATCAAAAGGCATCGAGACATCAGAGATTACAATCGAGTGACCATAATCGGAAACCCTGTTCCTTGGACCATTCACAGGTTCTCCCATAAAGATTCGTCCTTGCGAAGTACGTGTCGCTGTAAGCTAACCGTATAGCTCCGGACAGCTCACCGCTCCTAAGGGCTTTGGCGTTGAATGAACCGAAGCTGCTCTTCAAGGCTATCAGCAGAACATCTACGGCATCATGCCCCCTCGCATAATCGAGGGGGTTGTGATCCCTTGATATCTCGTTCTTAACTATCTTGAGAAGTTCCTTTTTAGATATGCATGGGCCCTTTGTACAGTAAATGATCTCAGCCAGCAATTCCTCCAAATCGACGTCGAGGCTTTTCGCATCGATGAAGTTATCGAACTTCAGGGATCTGAAGTTAAGGCTCAGTTTGTATTCCTCGGATACGTACATCATCAAGCCTATGGGATAGCATGCCGAGATGACAGCATCGAAAACAGGTCCGTATTCCTCGGTGAATTTATTGAGTGCTACCGGGTCGGCATATTCAGAAAGGATATCATCCATGGCTGGACTGGCCAGCATCATGATCTCCAAATCCCTGTGATCGGTATTGAACACTGGTGGAGTACGTTTCCTTCCGCGTATCCTGTCGAGGTCCGCATCTACGATACCGACGACGGTATCGAGGTTCCGTTTATTCCAACATTCGTCGACCGCCCTTCGCACATTGCTTTTCGAATGGGCCACGACGACCATTACATGATCGTTACTGGTGAATTTGCTGTATAGACGGCTGTCTGTAATACCCTCGACGGCCAATACAACGTTCTGGCCGGACGAGATCAGCATCGATATCTCATTCGCAACGTCTGCCGGCGTCAGTAGATCCCGCATTTAAGTCCCTTAGCTCCCTTGCCATGTCCCATTTGTCATGGATTATCTGAGGCGAATGTGTCGCGACCAAGAATTGCAAGTCCCTCAACCTCGCAATGTCTAGGAATATGTCGCTGATCTTCTGCTGCCATTCTATGTGCAATGAGTTCTCAGGTTCATCGATTATGACTATGGAACCCTCAGCGGTCTGGAAAAGCAGACGGTACATTATTATGAGTATGCTTTTCTCGCCGGAGGACAGTGCGCTCAACGGCAGATCCTCTCCGGAATCAAGTCTGAACACAAGGTTGTCCTTCTCGTTTATGATGAGGGACTTCCTGTGGAACAGGTTGTTCAGGATATCTATGGTGACGACCACGGATTCTGACAACGTATACAACTTGTTAATGTAATCCTCTAGACCGTACAGCAGATCCCTGTACTCATCCCTCTTATTGGAGACATCCCTATGTGTAGGTGGGAAACGTAGGGATCCCGGCATGTCCGGTTCGAGCCCTGCTTCCTTCATGTAATCCAATTTGGCCTTCAGGTCCTTGAAGATCGAGACCATTTGTCCGTCCGACATCTCAGGACATTCGCCTTCAGCAGGTTTCTTCAGCTCGCTGTTCTCCTTCGCATATCTTATGCGGTCTCTAAACTCGGTCGCATAGACTATGACCGCAGGGGCGAGGTGTCCGTCCTTCCTTCTTACAGTCTGTCTCTCAGGTGTAATATGAGTCACGCGGAATAATTTTCTGAGTTCCGCCTCGTCCACGGGCTGTTCTAGCTCGTTCTTCTGTATGAGTATGGTTATTCCGTCACGTTTCTCGACTATCAGGGTGATGCCGTCTGAGAATTTCGTATCCATCCTATCAAATGGCAGAGTTTCAAGTACCCCCGTCTCTCCCTTCATGGCGGATACCAAAGTCTTCAGCATGGTAGTTTTTCCGAAACCGTTTCTGGAATAGACGAAAGTTAGGGGGGTATCACTGAGCTCGATTATACAATCGCAGCGATGCAGCAACCCATAAATGGTTATTGATTCAGCTTTCATCTTGATATGTGATACCCTTAAATATATTTTAAATACCCGATGTATTTTTGAGGACTATCTTTATTTTGATGAAGGCGTCTCATATGACATAATGAACGACGCAAAGGCCGTTGCCGATATCAGGAACGTCATCGCCGCAGGACAGATGGACACAGCAGAGTTACTCCTTATGAATAGAGCATCCTCATCTGATGATCCCTTGATAAGGGTACAGTGTGCATCCACGTTGCTGGTGATCGGAAGGAACGCTGCGTCCGAAGAGGTTTTAGAGGACCTTTATGACGACCTTTGGGATTACGAAGGAGACAAGCTTCCAATCGCAGAGGGGATGAGGGGGCTCGGCAGGGCGGACCTAGCGGCCAAGATCCTCGAGGATGAAAAGGAGAACGATCCCGTTTTGAGGGAATATGCCCTGTCCTTGAGCATGATCGGTCGTCATGATGAGGCCATCGAGGCGATAAGGAAAGTCAATGAACCCGTGCTGGATGACAGGATCACACTAATCGATTCACTAAGCGCCACAGGCAACCATGGGGAGGCCATGGAGATTTCTGATGAACTCTATAGGAACGATCCTGGAGATTACGGCGTCCTTCGTTCAAGGAGTGCGGCACTCATATCCGCCGGCAGGGACAAGGAGGCGGTAAAGTTCGTCCGCGGTCTATTGAAGGCCGATAAGAAGTCACCGAACGCCAACGCCGCAACCGCATATGTCATGCACGTGGTGGGCAACACCAAGGCCGCAGGTGCCTACGCATCCAACGCATTGAAGGCTGACCAGACTCACATCGGCGCCATGGAGGTACTCGCAATGAGCCTCATGGAATCAGGCAAGTTCAAGGAGGCGGGCATAGTCGCCGGGGCTTTGAACGAGAGCGATCCCGGGAACCTTACGGCGGTAAAGATACTCAAGGAACGCGGCGGCATGAATGATTAATTCTTATCCAGACGTCTCTTGATGTTGAAATCCTTCTTTCTTCTCAGTCTTCTAGATCTTCCGCCCCTGTTCCTTCCGACCTCCCTCCAGAATCCGGGCATGAAGAACAGCAACGCTGTGGCGATCTCGAGACGTCCTAGGAACATCACGACCATCATCACCACCTTCACTAAGGGGTCGAGGGTGTAAAGGGCGGCATAGGGACCTAAACTTCCCAAGGCAGCGCCTGAGTTGCTCGCCGAGGATATGGCAAGTCCAAGAGAGTCCTCCGGAGACATACCGGCGACCATTAGGATCACCGACGCAATACCTAGGGTCAATACAAAAAGAGTCAAGGTCACGAAGGCGTTGATGACCGATGATTCCTCAACGCTGCTACCATCCACCTTGACGTCATAGACGGCCATGGGATGCAACGTCTTGTAGATGGTGTTCTTGATGTATTTCCCGATGATGACTAGACGGTACATCTTCACTCCGCTCGCAGTAGAACCGCTCATACCGCCGACGAACGCCACGATCATCAACAACGTAGCGCAAAGTGGTACGGACCAGACTGCCAGATCGGAATAATCCAATACGGTGTGTCCTGTGGTGGTACCAATGGATATCACTGTGAATAAGGAATCGCCCAATGTCTTTAGGACCTCATTGACCCCCATCGCCCCAGAAGCGTTGACCAGTAATCCGGTTATAAGAAGCGCTATACCGATGAACCAGTACAAGGTCCATCTGAATTCCGTGTTCTTGACGTAGGACACGATATTACCTTTGTAAATTCCCTTGAAGTGGAGGTAGAAATTCGTACCTCCAAGGAACATGAACAAGACCACAACGGCCCTTACCGCACTGCTGTAATCCGAAAGACTGTGGGCATTGTTCATGAACCCACCTGTCGATACGGTGGATAGCGTCATGCATCCCGAATCCAGGGCTGAAGTGTTTAGGAATATCAACACTATGAACAGGATGATGGTCAGCAGGACGTAGATGAATAGAAAGCTCTTGACGGAATCCTTCAACCTGTTCGAGAAGTTCTTGCCCCCAGATCCCGACATCTCGTTTATGAAGAAACCCTTTCCGCCGAGCCCCATTATCGGCAACATGTACAAGAAGACTAACAATACCGAGACACCTCCTATCCATTGAGTCAACGAACGCCAGAGGAAGAGACTCTGGGGGAATGAATCGAAATCACTCACCATGGAGAACCCGGTGGTAGTTACACCACTCATGGATTCGAATATAGAATCGAGCACTGGCATACCGAATATGATGTACGGTATGGAACACACGAGAAACATTATTAGGAAGGCGCCGCCGATTAGCAGGATTCCGGAGGTTGCCTGCAGGACATCCTCGCCCTCCCTGAACATGAATGATATAAATAATCCCAAGGTCAGCGTGACCGCCATCGGAATGAGGAACATCAAAGGATTGTCGCCATAATAAAAGGATAACACAAGGGGGACCGTCAGGGCGACGCCTAACAACAACAGGATGTATCCCAGTGAATAGAGGACGGTGTTCTTCCAACCCCCGCCCCACTTAGGTACCTCGATGAACGCCACGGATCACAGCTCCGGCATACCCTTTCCAAGAATTTTTTTCACGGCACTCCCTCTAGCCATGTACGTGTAAACCAGGACACGATCGTCCTTTTCAAACTCCATGTCGTATTTCATGTAGAACTTGTTATCTCCGCGAACCACTGCGGCGAAACGCACCCCTTTCGGAAGATCGAGGTCACCGTACAATTTTCCGAGTAGAGGGGATCTCTCATCAACCCTCACGCTGAAGAAGTACTCCTTGTCGCGCTTCATCTTCAATATTGAATCCTCGTCCGAGATAAGCCCCTTGGTGATCTCGTTGGCGATGACCAGATGATATCCCAAAATTGTCTCTATACCTGTGAATCTGAATATGTCTCTATACTGTCTGGTCAGATATCTGGAGATGACCTTCTTCGTACCGAACTTCAGAGAGGCCATGCATGCGAGCAGGTTCTTCTCGTCCGCGTTCGTCACGCTGATCAGGACGTCGGCCCTGCCCACGTTCTCCGCCCTCAGGATATGAGGGTCGATAGCATCGGCATTGACCACTATGACATCGGTGAGCTCACGAGCGGCATCCCTGCAGAGTTCCATGTTCTCGTCTATTATCTTGATGTAGACCTTCCTGTCCATGGCTCTAAGGTATCTGGCGACGTTCATCCCGACGATACCGGCACCTAATATGACGAATTCGAGGGCCTCCTCATTCACGCCTATCATCTTGTTGAACTTCACCATCCCCTCCTCGCTGCCTATAACGGATATGCGATCATCGGGACGTATCTCCGTCGTCTCGACATCGGTGATCACGTCGTCGCCTCGGTAGATGTACACTATGTTACACTCCTCGGGTATGTCGAGGTCCACGGTGTACTTCCCCACGATACTGTGGGAATCCGTTATCTTGAAAGTCGCCGAGGTTATGCCGAGGGATTCTATCACCTCGTAATCCACTGCGTTCTCGAGGGTGGCCAGTTTGAAGATCTTGTTGGAACTTATGGTTTCAGGAGAAATGATCATGTCCACGCCGAGATATCCTTCGGCGGTGGTTTTGATCATGAAATCTGGGTCCTTTATCGTAGCTACAGTACGGATCTCAGGACGTATCCTTTTACACATTATGCAGATGAAGAGGTTGAGCCCATCGTCAGGAAGCGTCGAGACCACTAGTTCAGCGTTATGACGGTCTATCGCAGACCTCAGTACATGGGGGTTGGTACCGTCCTCATGTAACATTGATACATTGAGAATATTCTTGACGGAATCCGCCTTCACCCTGTCGTTCTCCACCACCATGATGTTATGGACAGATGAGAGAGTCTCCGCGGAAGTGAATCCGACATTTCCCGCTCCGACGATAATGATGTTCATCCAGGTTCCTCATCCTCTACCGGGCCTCGACCCGGCCGAAATCCAGTCCCAGATTGATTAGGGACCAATACTACATCCAAACACACTGTAACTACGTAAATGCTTTTCTAATCCCTGGTCATCGGTCAGGTTTATACATGAAATCGCTCCCATGTTGTTACGACGACCTCATCAAAGTAATACATGCACAGGGAAACGGCTGTATCTATCGCGTAATATAAATCATCGGAGTTTGATTTAGGCGGTATGTGGAAACAGGTTAGCGAGGATTTTTGGAAAGAAAATCGGGCATCAAAGGTCGGCGACGTGGAAGAGGCCGTCAGCTCGATCATCAAGGAGGTCCGCGAAAACGGGGACAAGGCCCTGTTCGAATTCACCAAGAAGTTCGATAAACAGAATCTGAAATTGTTAGAGGTCACCCGTGACGAGATAGAGGGTGCATACGATCAGGTCGACCCGGAACTGGTCGAGGAACTTGAGAATGCGGCATATAACATAGAGAGATTCCACGAGATGCAGGTCCCATCGGATCTTTGGTTGAGGGAGGTGGAACCCGGTGTCACGCTGGGGGTGAAGAGCACGCCTCTAGACATCGTAGGATGTTACGTGCCTGGTGGCCGCGCATCGTACCCTAGCACCGCACTGATGTGCATAATACCGGCAAGGGTCGCAGGTGTTGATGAGGTGATATGTTGCACCCCTCCGCCAGTCAACCCCATCACACTTGTGGCGATGGACATCGCCGGTGCGGACTCAATATACAAGATAGGCGGCGCACAAGCCATCGCAGCCATGGCATACGGTACGAGAAGCATACCGAAGGTGCAGAAGATAGTCGGGCCCGGTAACGTCTACGTGACATCGGCGAAGATGCTTCTGCGTAACGAGGTCGAGATAGACTTCCCCGCAGGGCCCAGCGAGATAGGTGTGCTTGCGGATTCCACGGTGAACGTGGGATTCCTGGCCGCAGACCTCATAGCACAGGCGGAGCACGACCCATCCTCCGCAAGTCTTTTGATAACGGACGACCCAAACCTCCCTGAAAGGGTATGGGAGGAGATGGAGAGTATGATAGATTCTCAACCTAGGAAGGAGACGATCCTGAAGGCGCTGGAAAACTCGGGATACATACTGGCGACGGACATGGACCTCGCAGCGGAGATGATGAATCGCATAGCGCCCGAACACCTTTCGATACAGACGGCGAACCCCATGGACACGTTAACCAAGATAAGGAACGCCGGTTCGATATTCATCGGACCCTACACCCCGGTGGCCGCAGGGGATTACGCTTCGGGCACCAACCATGTGCTCCCAACCGCAGGCAACGCGGCGACAGCATCCGGACTGAACGTCTCCCACTTCAGAAAGACGTCCACGGTACAGATGTTAACACGCGACGGACTCGGATCCATAGCACCGACGATAGAGACCATCTCCGTCGCCGAGGGGCTTCAGGCCCACTGTGATTCCGTCAGGATACGTTTCGAAGAGAAAGAGTGATCACACATGGAGGACCGCATAGACCTATACGATCCGAGCCTGTACATAAACAGGGAGCTCTCATGGCTCGAGTTCAATCAGAGATGTCTAGACGAGTCCAACGATGAGACCGTACCCTTGCTGGAGCGTCTGAAGTTCCTAGCCATCTGTTACAACAACATGGATGAGTTCTTCATGATACGTGTCCCCGGTATAATCAACGGTATTGCCGCCGGGGCACCGATATTGGATGCGCCGGATATAGATAACGACACATTCAGACTTCTTGCGAACATAAACACCAGGGTCACATGCCTCGTAAGAGACTACACCGAGTGTTGGGATGAATTGAAGTCCTCCCTCACAGAGGAAGGGATAAACGTACTGAGGTTCAAGGAACTCAATAAAGAGCAGGTGAAGGAGATCGACCTGCTGTACGATGAACGCATACACCCCCTCCTGACACCTCTGGCCCTCGACGTGTCACATCCCTTCCCGTTCATATCCAACAACTCGCTAAATCTAGCGATCAAAATGAAGGACCTCGAAGGTCAGAGGATGTATGCTAGGTTGAAGGTCCCCCTCGGACCTTTTAACCGGTTCGTGAGGCTAGCCTCAAATTTCAACGAACAGAACTTCGTGATGCTTGAGGACATCGTAAGGCACAACGTTCACAAGTTGTTCCCCAAGTTCGAGATAGAAGGAGTATATGCGTTCAGGGTCACAAGGAACGCGGACACCAAGGTAACGATAGATGAGGCCGTGGACCTGATGTCGGCCGTAGAGGAATCCGTCGAAGGTCGCGGTACGGGATTCCCAGTCAGGATGGTCACCGAGTCCTCCATGCCTAATGACATGGTCAACCTTTTCGGCAGGAACCTATCATTGGCACCGGAACAGATACACAGTACCGATTCACCCCTCATGCTCAACAGCCTTTGGGAGCTTTACGACATCTACAGGCCAGATCTAAAGGAGAAGGATTTCACACCCTACTGTCCGCCGGAGCTGATCGAGGGGGAATCCATATTCTCGGCCATGGCCAAGAGGGATTGGGTGCTCTACCATCCGTATGAATCCTTCGGAGTCATAATCCGATTCATCCAGGAGGCCGCAATAGATCCTCATGTACAGAGCATAAAGATCTGTCTGTATAGGATAGGCAAGGATCCGTCGATAATCAAGGCATTGAAGATCGCCAGGGAACGGGGCAAGACCGTATCCGTATTGATGGAGATCAGAGCCAAGTTCGACGAGACAAACAACATCAAACTGGCCAAGGAGATGGAGCAGTTGGGCATCCACGTTATATTCGGACCCGTTAAACTCAAGGTCCATTCAAAGATGCTGCAGGCCGTCCGTCTGGAACGCGACCACCTCGTGAGGTACACGCACATGAGTTCCGGTAATTACAACGTCAGCACCGCGAAGCAATACGGGGACATATCGTACCTTACCTCCAACGAGGAGATAGGGCAGGATGTAGGGGAACTTTTCAATGCGCTTACGGGATATTTCGCTCCGAGGGACTACAAGCAGTTACTCGTCTCCCCTCTCACTTTGAAGGACACGCTACTGGAATTGATAGACAACGAGATCAAATGCGCGGAGAGGACTGGGCACGGAGTCATATTGATGAAGGCCAACGGCCTCATAGATGCGGACATAATATCCGAACTCTACAGGGCATCTATAGCAGGCGTCAAGATAGAGTTGAACATCCGCGGTCTATGCTGTCTGCGTCCAGGGATAACCGGTGTATCAGAGAACATACGTGTGATTAGGATAGTGGACAGGTTCCTGGAACACGCCCGTATATATTATTTCCACAACGATGGTGACCCGAGGATGTACCTCGGTTCCTCGGACCTGATGCCTCGGAATCTTATCGCAAGGGTCGAGACCTTATTTCCGATCCTGGACAGGGATATGCTGATATCAGTCAGGGATAACATATTCAAGATACACCTCTCCGATAACGTGAAGGCTTGCGAGCTGAGATCAGATGGTACATACGAACGCGTCACCAAAAGGAAGAAGGAGGAGCGTATCAGGTCGCAGCAGTGGCTGATAGATAACAGGGGGTGTTGGCATTGACGGACTCCAGAACCGTGGGGTTCATAGATGTAGGGACCAACTCGATACACGTACTGGTATCGAAATTCTATCCCGATTCGTTAGGCACACCGATATACCATGATAAGGAGTCGGTAAGGCTTGGTCAGAGCCTTTTCTCCCTGGGATACATAGACGAGGAAACGGTGAAGAGGTCGCAGCTCGTGATCTCCAATTTCGTACGGGTGGCCAAGGACATGGGCGCCGAGGAGATATTCGCATACGCCACGAGTGCAGCGAGGGAGGCTTACAACAGGAGCGAGATATTGGATGCCGCATCTAGCGCGGGGATAGACCTTAAGATCATCACCGGCAAGGAGGAGGCAAGGCTCACCGGCCTTGGGGTCTTCGGTCCTTACGGGCCTCCCGACCGTTGTCTGCTCTTCGATCTGGGAGGCGGTAGCACAGAGATCAACCTGTCCAAGGGGACGGAGGTCCTGTACCTGGATAGCATGGTTGCGGGCTCGGTCAGATTCTCATTCGGTATGGGTATAGACCAGCTTGAAAAGGTCAAGAAGGAGGATTATGACTTTATGCGCAAGGAGGTCAGGAAACTTGCTAAGAAGTCGGTCAAGAAGGTCAAGGGTATAGGTTTCGACAGTGCTATGGGCTCCTCGGGGACCCTGGTCAACCTTGCGAAGATGTGTGCCGCAAGGAGGAGCGACGGTGACCCGTCGTACATGACATTGAAGGAACTCTCGTCACTCATGGCCGACCTATGCGATATGACCGAGGTCCAAAGACGGAGCGTACCAAGGATCGACGGTGGAAGGTCGGACATCATCATAGGCGGAGGGGCCATCGCCGAGGAGCTGATGACACTGTTCGAGGTAAATACCATATATATCAGCGATAGCGGCCTCAGAGAGGGGATGCAAGTCGAATATCTCATGGAATCCGGTTCCAAGGACTTCAACCTCAGAAGCTCCTCGGTGAACAACCTAGCTAGGAGATGTCATACGAACCTGAAGCATTCCGAACAGGTTAAGACGATGGCGCTGAGACTGTTCGACGGATTCAAGGAGGAAGGACTCCATAATATGGACGATAGGGACAGGAGCATCCTCGGCTACGCCTCGACGTTACATGACATAGGCGAGTTCATAAGCTACAACAGGCACAATGTCCACACCTACACGATAATAACGAATTCTAACCTGCCTGGTTTCAATCCCGAGGAGCTGGAGGACATGGCGCTGATCGCTAGCTTCCATCACAGGAAGTTCCCCTCGAGGAACAACAAGCACCTCAGACGCATGAATGCGGAACGTGTCGATAACATCAGGATGTCCGCGCTGTTCCTACGTATCGCGGATGTGCTGGATAGGCACAGATCTTCCAACGTGGAGGAGATGGATGGAGAGGTCAAGAAGAATTGTTTCATCATTACCTTGAAGTCGGAGGAGGATCTGAACATGGAAGTGTGGAAACTCCAGGAACTCTCCGAGGCCTTCGAGGACGTTCTGGGATTGAAGCTAAGGATCTGTGCCTCTGGATGGGGGGAGACCATAAACGTTCCTGAGATTGGGACACGAAAAGTCTCCTGATTATCATAATTCTCCGCCAGAATCATTAAATCAAGGTAAAGTGTAACTAACTGTAGAAGCAGGAAATCCCTTGCATGGACACGTGTCCTTTCCTGCTTAAATATTTTTATATCCTTCAGGGTCAAGCCTGAGGGATAACCCCTTCCTATCAGCCATTCTATTCAATTCTGGCATGCTTTTTCTGAGCTGATGCATCTCTTCCGGAGATGTCTCTATGAGTGCATGATCACCATGATGTCGGAATCTCACCTGCCTGATCCCGGAGATATCCCGTATCAGCGATTCCCACCCCTCCACCTCGGCCAGCAACTCATCGGTCAACGGTGTGCCGGAAGGTATCCTCGTCGCAAGACACGTGTCCTTGATGAGGCCATCTGACCAACCCTTGGACTCTACATACCTAAGGATGTCCCGTCTTGTCACCTTCAAGTCCTCCAGTGGCGCCAACATGCCGAACTCGGAGGCTGCGGCCCTCCCGGGACGGTCCGCCGACAGGTCGTCGTGATTGTCACCGCAGATGCATGTATTGATGCCCAGTTCATCTGCGACGGATCTAACTGCCGAATAAACGGACCTCTTGCAAAAGTAACATCTCTTGGGATCATTGTAGGACACGTTAGGCATTTCATCCCAATCCAGACTGACAATCATAAGAGGTATGCCGATCTCCTTGGCGATCCTCTCGGCTTCATGCATCTGCCTTCTGCTGACAATCGGCATATCGACGAAGACGGCACAGGTCTCATCCAATGAATGGAGGCAGGCTTCGGCAAGGTATGAGCTGTCATATCCCCCGGAGAATGCTAGTACCGCGGACTTCCTTTTCTCTATGGAGCGACAGACCTCATCGAACCTGTACATATCCTTATGATTTCCGCGAATGTCTTTAATCCTTATCCTTATACACATGGACATGGACATCAAAGAGGTCCTCGAACTGTACAGGACGGGGAGGATCGGAGCCGAAGAGGCGGAGAAGGCCCTCCGCACCGACTATGTGGAATCACTCGGTAATGACGTGAACCTGGACCTGGGAAGACAGGCCAGGAAGGGTACGCCCGAGGTGATCTATGCAAGGGCTAAGACACCGGATTCAGTGGAGAGGATAGTCCGTGCAGCCGAAAATAGGATGTTGATATCCTGCGCGGATGAACATCATTTCGAAGCCGTAAGGGATATCGAGGGGATCGAATGCTTCGAGGACTGTGGATGTATCGCGGTCGGCGGGTTTCCCGAGGAGAGGTATTGCCCGGTGGCCGTTATCACCGCAGGCACGTCGGACATCCCGGTCGCCAAGGAGGCGACCCTGATGATAAGGATGATGGGATGCCCATGCATCGAATATTACGATATAGGGGTGTCCGGACTTCACAGACTGATAGGACCGCTGAAGGACATAATCGGGAGGGATGCCGCCGCCATAGTGGCGGTGGCAGGTATGGAGGGAGCCCTTCCGACCCTGATATCCTCACTTTCACCGGTACCCGTGATCGGCGTGCCCACATCCACCGGATATGGTTACGGAGGCGACGGTACAGGAGCTCTAATGGGGATGTTGCAATCATGTTCGCCTGGACTGAGCGTTGTCAACATCGACAACGGGATAGGGGCAGGCGCCGTTGCGGCGTTGATTTCCAAGGGCAGGAAAAAGGAGAGATGAAACAGCAGACTTTCAAGGATTTCGTTACAGAAGACAAGAAGCGATCAGGAGTTAGGTCCGGTCTGTGCTCCTTATGTAAAGGTTCACGCAGGCTGTGCGGTAAGGACAGATGTTCGTTGATGATCAAGTTCTATTCGCAACAGAAGACGTTACCGATGATAGATGCAAAGGACATCGCAGGTTCCAGCCCGCCCGCGGTCTTCGTCGGACGTTATGGTTATCCCAAGGTGGACGTAGGTCCACTGATCCCTCCGGAGTTCGGCGATACTGAGATCATGGACAAGCCGGAGATGTGGAAGGGGATGTCCATCGACGATATAGTCGATTTTAGGTTCAAGCTCGTGCGCGGCAAGGTAAGGATAGACGCATATGATTTCAAATCCGCAGGAAGGGTGGCCGATGAGATACAGGAGATAGCACTGACCGAACGTCCGTTGGATATCGAGGCGGAGTTCTCCAGCAAACCCAGAGGGCGTGTGATATTGGATGACGAGGTCCAACCCTTCGGTCCTTCGGCAAGGATGACTTCCATGAGGAAATCCAACGGAAGGTTCGAAAGGAATCTTGAACGTAGTTTCTATGACATCGACATGAAGGCGGTGGACGCGGTCCTCGAATCATACAACAGAGGGACGCTCATCTCGGAGATAGAGAAGGCGTTCTCCGTCGGGACGATGGGAGTGGAGAAGAGACGCAGGTTCGTCCCTACGAGATGGTCGATCACCGCGGTGGACGACATCATCGGCAAGGACCTGCTAAGTACGACGAAATATAACAACACGATAGACGACTTCCGCATCTATGAATGGGAGCAGCTTGACAACCGCTGGTGCGTCATGATGATGCCTTGTACCTGGAGATACGAGTTGATCGAGGCTTGGTACCCCAACACCACCTGGAATCCCACTGGACGAGGGATAGACATCATAAGCGACCACGAGTTCTTCGACGGCCGTAAGGAATATGCGAAGATAGGGGGATGTTACTATGCTGCGCGCATGGCCGTCAATGAACTTCTGATCAAAGAGCAACGTACGGCGGGCGTGGTAATCTTCAGGGAGGCACACCCCGGATACGTCATGCCGGTGGGTGTATGGAATGTAAGGGAGAACGTACGCGAGGCATTACGGACCAAACCTTACAGCTATGACACATTGGACAAGGCTATGGACCACGTCGACAGGGTAATGGAGATACCTAAGAAGACATGGGTCGCCAGTTCAGGAATATTGAAGGATTGGTATACACAGAGGAGGATCGAGGACTATTACTGATCTTTACAATTTCACGTCCCCGAAGGAATGGGACGGCGTCTTTGAGATGGTGAAATGCAGACGTGCGTTGTCCCCATCCGGCCTACCAGGTATAGATTTCGCGCTCAACCCGTATGGTGGATGTGAGCATGGCTGCGTCTACTGTTATGCGCCAGAAGTCACACACACATATTGGAGGGAATGGAGGATTGTGAAGGTACGCAGCAACATAGCTAGCCGCCTTGCAAAGGAGCTTGTGAATCTTCGCGGTACCGTCGGCATCGGGACCGTAACGGATCCGTATCAATATGCTGAGAAGAGGTTCAAGCTCACCCGTCAATGCCTGGAAGTCCTGAAGGCCTCCGGCATGAGGATCCACATCCATACAAAATCGGACATGATAACCAGGGATATCGACCTGATCTCTAAGATGGAGGGGGAGGTCGGGATAACGATAACGACCCTAGATAACAGGATATCACACATCACCGAACCCGGCGCCCCCCTTCCAGCTAAAAGGCTGGAAGCGCTGAAACTGCTCACGGATGCTGGAATAAACACCTACGCTCTGGTTGGACCTGTCTTAAATTCACTTGAAGGTCACGAGGAGGAATTCGTTGAAGCCATCATATCCACAGGCACCAGGCGCATGTGTCTTGACAAGCTTAACATCCGTCCCAAGATGTCTGAAAGGCTGGAGCGCATGAACATCAAAGGTTCCGGGAAGGCATTGGAAAAGATACGCAGTCTGGCCGAAGCCTCAGGAATGGAAGTCATCGACGCATTTTGAGTAGAGGCTTGTCTTCCACCGCAAACGAGTAGAACATTATTGCGACCGATGCGATGAAGAGCACCATGAGGCTGCCGTGGAGAACAATCCCCTTCGAGCCGTATATTGTCGACCTAACGAACAGTATGTACCAAAACAGATACATCGTGATCCCTATGGCGAACGCCGTGACCCGGACATGTACCTCCGAGTCTTCGTGTTTTTGTGCGAACAGTATGAAGGCCAAACTCATCATGAAGCTGACGATTACCGCAAGGTAAGGGAACACAGGGTAAGGCCACCTGCTTATAAAGAAAAGAAGATACACAAGGGAAATACCCCATATTCCGAAGCCTATATAGATGAGCCAGTTGCCCTCCATTGAATTATAGTTTATTTCGAATCTTCTCATCACAGTCCTATTTTCTATATTATATAAATCAGTGCCCATTAAAATTTTTGAAGTGGTATAAGAACATTCGAGATCATTTAGCTTCATGTGTTATTACCTAGAGTGGGAATTCAATTGATGCGATATACGGATCTAATCGCTACTTGAAGCAATTATTTTTGTAATAGTATATTCATGAAGGTGTTGCGTCAGCGATGACAGTTTTAAAAAACCGTCGGAGATATGCAGTACATGATATATCCTACACAGAGGGCGGAAAAACGTCCCTCGACAGTATCAATAGGATATCTCCACAGTGCATGCGCTGACAGCATACGGATAACCAGTATTGTCCGCCCCTTTTCAAGATGCTAAAAATCAATAATGTTTATATAGAAGAACAAAATTACTGATACTAATATCATATCGGAGGATACGAATACATGTATGGATCTGGAAACCAGCCAATAATCTTGCTAAGAGAAGGTACAGAAAGAAGTAAAAATAGAGAAGCACAGTTCAACAACATCAGCGCCGCTAAGTCGGTCGCCGATGCAGTAAGGTCCACCCTGGGACCCAGGGGAATGGACAAGATGATGGTCAATGCCATTGGGGACGTAGTCGTCACCAATGACGGTGTCACCATCCTTAAGGAAGTTGACGTACAGCACCCTGCTGCCAAGATGGTGGTCGAGGTCGCAAAGACTCAGGATTCCGAATGCGGTGATGGTACCACAACCTCTGTGGTCATCGCAGGGGAGCTCCTCAAGCAGTCGGAAGAACTTATCGACTCAAACATACACTCGACAATCATAGCGAATGGATTCAGATTGGCCGCTGAAAAGGCGGCAGAGATCCTCGACAAAATCGCAATACCTGTAAAGGAAGATTCACTTCTCGAGAAGGTCGCCGCTACTGCATTGACAGGTAAATCCGTAGGAGATCAGGAAGAAAAACTCTCCAAGCTCGTCGTAAAGGCCTGCAGGGCCGTCGAAGAGAACGGAAAGATCGACAGGGACGATATACACATCCAAAAGAAGGTCGGGGACACAATCGCCAACTCCAGCATGATCAACGGTATCGTAATCGACAAGGAGCGCGTACACCCCCGTATGCCCAAGGTCGTCGAGAACGCGAAGATCGCATTGTTCTCAGCTGCTATCGAGGTCAAGAAGACCGAGTTCGATGCTCAGATTCAGATAACGGATCCCTCAAAGATGACCGCGTTCATCGAAGAGGAAGAGAACAGCCTCCAGCTGATGGTGGAAAACATCAAGAAGACCGGAGCAAACGTCGTGTTCTCTCAGAAGGGAATAGACGATCTCGCTCAGCACTACCTGTCCAAAGCAGGCATATTTGCTTGCAGAAGGCTCAAGCAGAGTGACCTAGAGGCCATCGCCAAAGCCACCGGCGGAAACGTCGTTGGAAACGTGAACGAGATAAAGGAATCCGACCTCGGAATCGCTAAGAGAGTGGAAGAGAAGCAGATTGGAGATGACGGAATGGTATTCATCACCGATTTGAAGAACGCTAGGGCGGTAACCTTGTTCGCACGTGGCGGAACTGAGCACGTGGTCGAAGAGGTAAAGAGGGCACTCAACGATGCACTGCGCGTCGTTGCAACCGCAATCGAGGACGGAAAGATCGTCGCCGGTGCAGGAGCCCCCGAGATCGAGATAGGCATTCAGCTTTCATCCTACGCTTCCAGCGTTGGAGGAAGGGAACAGCTCGCCATCGAGAAGTTCGCAAAGGCCATGGAGATCATACCCTGGACACTTGCCGAGAACGCAGGTCTTGACCCTATTGACTCGATCATCAAGCTGAAGAAGGCCCACAAGGACAATAAGAAGGACGGTCCCCTTTTCGGCATCGACCTCAACACCGGAGAAGCAGTCAACATGCTAGAGATGAATGTTGTCGAGCCCCTCAGGGTGAAGAAGCAGGCAATCGCCTCGGCATACGAAGTGGCGAACATGATCCTCAGGATCGATGACGTCATCACCGCACGCAGGTCCAGCCCTCAGGGCGGCGGAATGGGCGGAATGCCCCCGGGAATGATGTAAAACCTTTAACGAGGGGGCACTGCCCCCTCAAAACATTTCTTTAATCCGTTTTCAAATAGTTTTCATCAAATGATTTTCTACAAGATCGATTGAAAGATCCGTTTTCCCTGTTTCTGTAATTATTATATAATTCTCTCGCTGATACATTCGCGATGGGATCAAATGCACGCTGCACTTTACTCGAGGGTATCGACTGAGGATCAGGCCCGGGATGGTTACTCCTTAGACGCTCAGATAAGGCGTATGGAGGCTTATTGCCAAGTCCGTGGCTGGAATGTCGGAGGGATATACAGGGACGAGGGGTATTCCGGAAGGGACATCGACCGTCCGGAATATCAGAAGATGTTTGACGAGTCGGATAAATGGGATATACTTCTAGTCCTGAAAATGGACCGTATCCACCGCAACAGTGTCAACTTCACATTCATGATGGACGGCCTCCGTAGCAATGGCAAGGAGTTCATCTCCATGCAGGAGAAGTTCGACACGACCACCGCGATGGGGCGTTTTGTCATGGATATAATGCAGAGGATCGCCCAGCTTGAAAGTGAGCAGATTGGAGAGCGTGTCAAGGCGGGAATGACGCAGAAGGCAATGTCCGGCACCGGACCTATGGGCTCCGGACATCCATACGGATATGTTTATTCTAAAGGGAACCTCGAGGTAATCGAGGACGAGGCTTACACTGTAAAGGCGATATACCGACTATATTCGGACGGATGCAGCATGGATAACATCGCCGAATCCCTGAACGGAGCGAAGATACCTGCCAAGAAAGGAGGTAAATGGAATAGACAATCCATCTCCAACATATTGCGGAACCCCATCTATATCGGATTCATCGAGTGGGACGGCATAGTCAGGAAGGGTCAACACAACGCGATCCTCGACAGGGAATCTTATGAGGCAATAAATGGCCCCTTTGAGTTCTGATGATGAGAGTATGAGAGTGGCCGTATACGTCCGTGTATCCACGGAGGAACAGGCACAGGAAGGATATTCCCTTGATTCCCAGATTGAGATGCTGACTAATTATTGCATATCCGAGGAATGGACCATTTCCAAAGTCTATAGGGATGACGGGTATTCAGGAAGGAACACAAAACGGCCTGGATATCTGGATATGATGGATAAACAGGACGATTGGGATGTCCTGTTGGTGGTCAAGATGGACCGTATCCATCGTAACAGTCGTAACTTCATGGACATGATGGAGGAGTTGGATGGTAACGGCAAGATGTTCGTATCGGCCTCGGAAGCTTTGGACACCACAAATGCGTTGGGACGTTTCGCCGTGGACATGATACAGCGAATAGCGCAGCTCGAGAGTGAACAGATCGGCGAGCGTACGTACATGGGGATGCGTGAGAAGGCCGAGAACCTCGAGAACGACGATTCCGGTAAGAAGACCATGGGGTTCAACCCTCCCTTCGGTTATTGTATCGTAAACGGGGCGTTGGAGACAATAGAGGATGAATTGGGCGTTGCGCAGGAC
Organism: Candidatus Methanomethylophilaceae archaeon; assembly: GCA_035271165.1. Taxonomy (GTDB): domain Archaea; phylum Thermoplasmatota; class Thermoplasmata; order Methanomassiliicoccales; family Methanomethylophilaceae; genus VadinCA11. The sequence continues at coordinate 6,360 of DATERX010000021.1, read as the reverse complement.
ATATTCCTCCAATATCATGGAGGAAGGACGATAAGCACGATATGCAAGAACCTCAACGACAGAGATCTACTCACTCGTAGAGGCAATCCGTGGAACACCTACAACCTACGGAATATCCTACATAATCCGATCTATGCGGGATATATGAGATGGGAAGACATCCTGATCCGTCATGAGACCAGTACTGCGATATCGCCTGAATTCTACAACGAGGTGCAGGAACTAATGGCATCGAAAGTGCGTGATCCATCAAAGAGGAATGTCAAACTGATCCCGACAGTTGGATGGATATGATCAACAATAAGGCACGTTATTAAAAAATGAATAAATGGTTTAAACCCGACCTTAAGGTCGGCCCGTCCGCACCGCCTGCGATTCATACATCCGGGCGGACGGGAACATCTTCACTCTATTCTCGGAGGGACGGCTCAGAACATGCTCAACACTAGGTCTGAGTATGCAACCGGGTCGTTCAGAGGGACACCGGCCATTATGCTGGCCTGACCGTACATGATCCTAACCATGTCTGCGGCCTTGTCCTTATCGGACCCTATGGCTTCCTCGATGGCCTTGAACGCAGAATGTCCTGCGTTCAGTTCCAGTACGCGCGATGCCTTGATCCCACCGCTATCTCCGCCGGGCATCTCCTTGAAATATCTCTCCATCTCAAAGGTGATGCCACCTGTGGTCGTAAGCAACACGGCGTGGTTCTTGAGCTTGCGTGATATCCTGACCTCGGCGACATCGTCACCCAATGTCTCCTTCACGAACTCCAAGGTATCCTTATGCTCCTCGTCCTTCTCGTCCGCCTCCTTCTTCTCCTCCTCGGATTCTAATCCAAGGTCATCTGTGGAGACGTTACAGAAGGATTTCTCGTCATATTCGTTGAGGATGTTCACCAGGAATGAATCGACCTCGTCAGTCATCAGCAAGACCTCGTAACCCTTATCCAGGACCGGTTCCATCTGAGGCAGGTTCTTCGCCTGTTCAGCGGAACCCGAGATTATGTAGTAGATCTTCTCCTGACCTTCCTGCATGTTCTTGACATAATCCGCTAAGGAGACCATACCGCCCTTCGATGATTCGAACATGATCAGGTCTTCTAACACTTCCTTGTCAGAACCGTAGTTGTCTACGATGCCGTACTTGAGCTGCTGTCCGAAGCTGTCGTAGAACTCCTTGTAAACCTCGGGTTCTTCCTCCATCAGACGTTCTAACTCAGACTTGACCTTCTTTGTCAGGTTGGAACCGACCGCCTTCAGGATACGGTCGCTCTGTAAAACCTCGCGAGAGATGTTCAATGAGAAGTCCGGTGAATCCACAACACCCCGTACGAAGCGGAAGTAGTACGGCAAGATGTCCGCACACTTTTCCATGATTAGCACACCGGACGAATACAACTGAAGTCCGGGTTGGAAATCACGTGTATAGAAGTCGTGAGGGGCACGTTTCGGAATGAAAAGCATCGCCTTGTAACTTATGCGCCCTTCGGCGTTAAGGCGTATGACGGACACGGGATCCTCATAATCGTAGAATTCCTGTTTGTAGAATTCCATACAGTCCTCGTCGGACACCTCGGATTTATCCTTCTGCCAGATCGGCACCATGCTGTTGATGATTTGGTTTTTGACCTTCGTGACGTATTCCTTTTTCGGTTCCCCGTCCTCATCCTTCTCATCCGTTTCTTCCCACTCGCCGACCTCCACGTCCATGTAGATGGGCCAGCGTATGTAATCTGAATAATTGATGACGAGCTCCTTGAGACGTACGGAATCAAGGAACTGGCTGTAATCCTCCTCGTCCAAGTCATCCTTTATGTGCATAACGATGTCCGTACCGAAGGAATCCCTCTCGGCCTTCTTTATCGTATAACCATCGGCACCTTTGCTCTCCCATATGGATGCCTCGTCCTCGCCGTAAGCCCTTGAGGTCACAGTCACCTTCTCTGAGACCATGAATGCCGAATAGAAACCCACTCCGAACTGACCTATGATTTCGCTGTCAGTACCTTCTTCCAGTTTCTCCTTGAAATCGAACGAATCGCTGTATGCGATCATACCGAGGTTCTTCTCCATGTCCTTGGAGGTCATGCCTATACCGTTATCTGAAACGGTGATCGTACGTGCCTCCTCATCGACTGATATGTCGATGCGGAAATCCTCCTTCGATAGATCCACGGAAGGATTGGTCATGACGCTGTAGTTCATCTTATCAATCGCATCGGAGGCGTTCGATATTATCTCCCTCAAAAAGATCTCCTTATGGGTGTAGATCGAGTTGATCATAAGCTCCATAAGGCGCTTTGTCTCTGCCTTGAACTGTTTCTTTGCCATATTATATCCTCTTCAACATTTAATCATCAGATTAAGTGTTTGAACTTCTATATAAATATTTCAAATTAATAATAACGTTCAGACAAAGCTGAACACAAACATATTTCTCTGCTGTGGTTTAGTGATACATACGTAACATGCCGGGCTCTCGGCATTCTTATAATAGCAAGTGATAATACACCCGACATAGGAAAAGTCCGCTGTCCTTCCTGAAAGAAATGAACTGACAGCCTGATGAGGAGTGAACATACAATGAGGATCGAGTTTTACGGTGGAAGGATTTCGGGAAGGGTGACCCCGCCACCGTCTAAAAGCCATACGCACCGCGCATTCTTCCTTGCGGCGATGGCCAAGGGGCGCAGCACCATCAAGAATATGCTTCTAAGCGATGATACGGAATCCACCCTCAGGGCATGTGGTTCGATCGGTGCGTCGGTGATATACGACGTGGGCGACGTGATGTTGGACGGCGGAAGACTTCAGGCCCCTGATTCGCTGGTAGACTGTAGGAACTCCGGAACTACGATGAGATTGTTCACAGGGATCTGTTCGATGTTCTCTGAGGAAGCCCATATCACCGGCGATGATACGCTTATACGCAGGCCCATGGGGCCATTGTTGGACGCTTTGGAACAGATGGGCGTACAATGCGATTCGAACGACGGATTCCCTCCAGTGATGGTCAAGGGGCCGAACAAGGGTGGCGAAGTCTCCATCGACGGGAGTAAGAGCTCCCAATACGCCACGGCGATCATAATATGTGCCCCTATGCTGGAAAATGACACGATCATCACTGTCACAGGCAAAATGATCTCGGAACCGTACATAGACATCACATTGGACATAATGAGACAATTCGGTGCTATCGTAGAGAAGGAAGGCAACGTTTTCAAGATCAAAGGAGACACGGGGTACAAACCGTGCGATTACACGATACCGGGGGATCCATCCTCGGCGGCGTTCCCACTTGTCGCAGGGGCGTTAGGGGGAAAGGTCACCGTCCACGGGATGGACAAGGAAGGAAAAGGTGACGCCGGTCTCGTAGAGATACTGGAAAATGCCGGATGTAAAGTAAAGTGGAAGGACAACGACGTTACCGTAAAGAGCGGATGGGGAAGGATAAAACCCATGGACGTGGACGTCGGCAACATACCCGACCTGTTCCCGATACTTGCTGTGTTGTTGAGCACGGCCGATGGGGAGAGCAGGCTGTATGGTGCGCCACATCTGAAGTTTAAGGAGAGTGACCGTATCGCTACCACCGTCGACATGTTGAACGCCATAGGTGCGGACGCGACGGCGACGGACGACGGCTGTATAATCAGAGGGCAGAAGAAGCTCAAGGGTGGCAGGATAGATGCCAAAGGCGACCACAGGATCCTTATGGCGGCCGGAGTGGCTTCGATTGTATGCGAGGAACCCGTCGTTTTCGAAGGTGGAAGATGCTTTGACGTATCATATCCTGCGTTCCTCACGGACATGGAACGCATCGGTCTGAAGATCAAGGATGCCGAGAACTGATTGAAATGGTAAAAGCGATATTGTTCGACATGGACGGTGTATTGATAGACACCGAACGGCTGAACCTGGAATTTATGATAGAGGTGGCGAAGGAATTCGGGTGCACCATAGACCCTGATGACATATTGAGCCTTAGAAGCGCCTCCCAAGAGGAATGCGACATCTATTACCGTTCTAGATATGGGGAGGATTTCGATTTCTACGCCATAAGGGACGAACGCAGGAAGAGGATCTGCCAGCACATCGAGGAGAACGGTCTTGAGTTGAAGGACGGGGTGGAGAAGGTCTTGGACCACGTTGATGCGAAGGGCCTTAAGAAGGCCGTTGTGACATCCACGGAATACGACCGTGCGATGGGATACATCAGGATGCTGGACATCGAGGACAGGTTCGATACCATAGTCTCCGCCTCGATGGTGAGGAACGGGAAACCGGACCCGGACGTATATGTTTACGCCTCAGGCATCATAGGTGAGAGGCCATGGGACTGCATCGCGGTGGAGGATTCCCACAACGGGGTGCGTTCCGCTTACAATGCCGGGTGTATGGTCGCTGTCGTTCCGGACCTCGCCGAGGCCGATGAGGATATGCGTAAAATGGGCACATGGGTGTTGGATTCCATTGACCAGCTGATTGGGATAATGGATGAGTTACTTCGTGAGTGAGATACTCCATCAATTATCAACAGTTTTAATCCAAAACGAATGTTGAAGCAGATGGAATCATAACGTAGCTATAGAGAAGAGATCCCTGTCCAAGATGTTATTCCAGTCTTTAAACGGAAGCCATTATGATTACAAATGCCACTGGGAGCACCAATAGGATGAATGTCATAAAGACGATTGTATATTTCTTACGTTTATCTTCTCTCAAGTTACCACCAAGTAGTATCTGAAATCCAACTATTTAGTTTAATATGCATGATAGGTCAAGATTTAAGCATATATCTGTACTATTAACGGTGCTTATGAAGACCGTCAGCACGACAATAATGCTGATGTTATTTGTCGTCAGAGTATTTATGCCTGAGCTCGACAGGACCTGATGTAAATTAGGTATCGATACTGAATAATGGATGTAAGATAGAAATGCCCTGAGCGAATCAGTTCAGTTGTGACGCAAAAACATTTTCGGCTCAGGACATTTGTCCTAGAGCCGAACAACAATAAATCAGTACCGATTGGAACCATCGCCTGCGTAAGGGAATATTTGACGAAATTGGGCTTTGATGAGGTTTTCGGGAATGCCAAGAGAAAGGGGCATTCGCTCTTTCCATTGGTATGTGCGATTATATCCTACCGGTTAACGGAGAACTTCTCCGTAGAGGGATGCGGAAGATGGTTGGAATCCTCGGAAGTTAGGAACGAATTGGGCATCCGCGGTAAGGTGAGTCATCGCGCCATCAACCGCGCTGTTGAACGCGCAGGCGAGATCATGCCGGAGGTGCTGACGCATTTACGGAAGGCGTTATTCTCGATGTACGATCTGGAGCATACGGACGTGAACATCGATACGACGTCCGTCGCAGTGTACGGCAAAGGCACCGGATTGTACGATTTCGGCTATTCCAGGGATAGACGTTCTGATCTTAGACAGGTGAACTTCGGTGCCGTGGAGTTGAGGGATCCAATCAATATCCCGCTCCATTTATCAGTGGATAAGGGCAACACCTCCGACTCCGTCCAGTTCGTTAAGATCGTGGATGATATCATCGGTGACCTCCGTGATGATTCATTGTTCGTCTTTGATGCTGGCGGCGATGCTAAGCAGGTATTGGACCGTATCACCGAAAAAGGACACAAATACATCACCCGAAAGCGCATGAACAAGAGCGATGACCTTTGGATCTCCAAATTCGATAAGGAGAACGCGATATGTGTCGATGAGAGCGACGGTGTGTATTGTCAAAGGAAAACCTTTGAGTCCTCCGGCAGGACCGTATATCTGTTCTATTCCGATAAATTGTACAAGGACAAAATGGCCGCATTGGACGGCCGTTCGTGGAGATGCGTCGAGGACGCGAAGGAAACGATGCGCAGGAAGAAGGATGGGACGCTGCGGATATCCAAGACCGTTATCAAGAGATTAAAGAATCCGTTGATATCGCTGAATGTGGGCGTCCAGGGAAAACTTCTTTCGAACGACGTTGAGAGTTTCAAGTACGTCCGTAACGAACTTTCCAATCGTCGCGAGGGATTTTTCAAACTTGAATGTAGTTCGAATTTGACAGCAAAAGATATCTTTTCGATCTACCGCAGACGGGACACCGTGGAGAAGCTCATGGACTCGTTAAAGAACCATATTGACTTGAAACCGTTGCGTGTTTGGTCCGAAAACTCGGTAAAAGGAACGCTTTTGCTGTGTTTTTTGGCTCAAGTTATCGTTTCCATGGTCCGATATGAGATGCCGGAATTGAAGTCCCGTTCAACAAAATTCATCATAGATTCCCTACAAAATTTGACAGTTACGTATGTTTACGATCGCAAGCAGGCGACGAGACGTATAT
>DATERX010000020.1:0-5843 GCA_035271165.1 Candidatus Methanomethylophilaceae archaeon | reverse complement strand
TTCTTGAATGCTATAAATCCCAAGCAGATAATGAAAAGTTTGGACGACGAACTACATTAAGTTAAGAAAACTTAAATAGGGGTCACTGTTTAGTCCAATGTGCTTGTAGGAGGGAACCAACCCGTTATCACTACAAGGAGGAATTGTATTGGCAGAAAAACCAACCGTAATAGCTGTGCAGAAAGCACTCGATAGTGCCAAGAAGCGCAATTTTGTCGAAACGGTTGAGTTGGCCATCAATCTCAGGGATGTTGACCTTTCTATTCCCAAAAACCGTATTCAGGAGGACGTAGTCCTTCCGTCCGGTCGCGGGAAGAAACTCAAGATCTGTGTGATCGGTGGCGGCGAACTAGCCTTGAAAGCCAAAGACGTTGCCGATCTCGTGATCAGCTCCGATGAACTCGGAGCGTTCGCAGACGACAAGAAACAGGCCAAGAAGGTCGCGAACGATATCGATTACTTCATTGCCGAGGCGCCGCTTATGGCGGCCGTCGGTAAGAGGCTCGGTACCGTGCTCGGCCCGCGCGGAAAGATGCCGAAACCCATCGCACCAGGTGCAGACCCGGTGCAGATGATCGACCAGCTCCGCAGGTCTGTGACCATCAGAACGAAAGACAAAAAGACCTTCCACGTACCTGTTGGAACGGTCGAGATGTCGGCCGAGGACATCGCCGAAAATATCGACGTTATCCTCGGACGTGTTGAGGGCCGCCTTGAGAAAGGCAAACACAACATGTCATCAGCCTACGTCAAGACCTCCATGGGACCTGCGGAGAAGGTGATGTGAGGAGATCGAGATGGCACACGTCGCAGCATGGAAGAAGGATCTGGTGAAGGATCTCGTGGACGAGATGCTCAGCTACCCCGTCATCGCAATCGTCGATGTACATGGTATTGCAGGGCAGCAGATCCAGGGGATGAGGGCCAAGCTCAGGGGCGAGGCGTATCTTAAGATGGCGAAGAACAAGCTTATGTTGTTGGCCATCGAAGAGGCGTCGAAGCAGAGACCAGGGCTTGAAGGGCTCAAGGACGCGATTGTGGGACAGTGCGCTATAATAGCCACTGAAAAGGACCCATTCAAGTTGTTCAAACAGCTTGACGCGACCATGACTGCTGCGCCTGCTAAGGCAGGCCAGGAGGCACCGTACGATATCGTGGTCCCTAAAGGACCCACGCCGTTCGGTCCCGGTCCAATCATCGGAGAACTTCAGAAAATAGGTCTTCCTGCAGCAATTGAGGCAGGAAAGATAGTAGTCAAGAAGGATACGACACTGGTCAAAGAGGGAGAACTCGTCTCTGGCCCTGTCGCGGCAATGCTTCCAAAGCTCGGTATTTTGCCCATGATCGTAGGTATGGACCTCAGGGTCGTCTTCGAGGATGGAGTGATCTACGGCAAGGAAGTCTTGGACATCCCAGAGGGCTACTACAACAATATGTTCGCTTCGGCTATCTATAACGCACGCGCAATGGCTATCGGTATCGTCTGGCCTACGGGTCAGACTATCGGTGTACTGATTGCGAATGCGTACAGAGAGGCATTGTCTCTCGCCATAGAGGCCGCAATCCCAACCAAAGACAGCATCGGAGCGCTCTTGACCAAGGCTGAAAGGCAAATGATTGCCATAGCCTCAGCCGCAGGATACCAGGATGAACGCATATCTGCGAAGATGGCGTCCGCCCCGGTCACTGCAGCACCGGCAGAGCCCGAAAAAACCGATGAGAAAGGGGACGAGAACAACGAAGAGATCAGCGAACAGGATGCCGACGACAACTCGGCAGCCGGAATGTTCAGCTTGTTCGGCTAAAATTAAGGAGATGAAAAATATGGAGTATATCTACAGCGCAATGACGCTCTACTCTGCAGAAAAGGAGATCACCGAGGAATCGGTGGCAGCAATCCTTAAAGCAGCAGGCGTAGAGCCAGATGCAGCCAAGATCAAAGCTCTGATCGCTTCTCTCGATGGGGTCGATATATCGGAGGCAATTGCAAACGCTTCCGTAGCAGCCGCCGCACCTGCGGCAGCCGCCGCCCCCGCCGCTTCAGCCGCACCTGAAAAGGAGCAGGAAGAAGAGGAAGAGGAAGAGGTCAGCGAAGAAGAGGCCGCAGCAGGTCTCAGCGCCCTTTTCGGATGATTCGGGCACGGAGAACTGGCAACACAAAACCTTTTACAACCACTTCTTTATTTTACTATTGATGGAACGTGAATCCTCCATGGAAACCAATGAGCGTATAACCGTAAGACTGAGCGTTAAAACAGTTGCGGCCCTGAAGGCACTGGTGGACAGGGGAGACTTTGAAAGTATCTATGATGCCGTGATGAAGGCCATAGAGGACCTGATTGCGGACAGACTCACCTCTGAGGAGATATCCAATATAATCTCGGAGACCTTCGAGGATGACATCGAAGACCTTATCGATGTCAAACAAAACGATTCTATGGACGAGGCCATCCGCAAAGCCGTTACGGAGTACGTGCTTGCCAGGATTAAGCCGGAGGACAAGGGTTGAGGACTTTGGCCATCGGCTGCGGAGGCGCCGGAGCCAACATCGTAAGCGGTTTGGACGTTCCAAATAAGACAATCATAAACACCGATGGAAAAAGTGACGTTACTCTGGTCCCTGACAATATCAAAGGGACGAAAGGAGACAACCACATCGGTATGACGTTGGCGGAGGACAACCTGGATGCCATAGACGGAATTATCGAAGGATATGACAATCTCATAATCGTCGCAGGGCTGGGTGGAGGTACCGGAACGGGCATAGCCCCATTGGTTGCAGGCAAGGCATCCTCGGCCGGAATACGTACCGTTGCCATCGTAACCATCCCAATGAAGTTCGAGGGGCGGGATGAAAAAACTTATCAGGCCTTATTTGAGCTGATTGGTTCAGCGGATAGGATAATCTTACTGGATCTGGACATCATTGTATCTAGTTCGAAGACTGATACCTTTGAAAACGCCCTGATATATGTCGACGACCTCATGAGGGAGACGATCCAGAAGATCTACAAGATGTTACAAGGTCCTTTTTTCAGCATATTCTCAGAAAATATGTACACGATATCGAAAGCCGAAGGAAACACTCCCGAGGAGAAGGTACGTAATGCTCTGGAAAACCCTCTGTACGAAATCAAAGAACATTATGGAAAGATAGTAATCCAAGCGGACGAAGGTATGTTACGCCATAGAGATAGAATCTCAGAGGAGACGTGTCTCATAACGGGGACGATGCCTGAAATAATCCCTTTTAAAAAGGAAGGGACGACGTTCTTTATTCCCGTCTCTTTACCGAATTAAGGTTCTTGGCTGCCTTTCCGAGGACGCCCATTATTGTATGATACTCACACTTGGTCGGTATCGAGCGACCCATCAGCCTTCTGAACATAAGTGACGTACGTTCCCGCCTATCCTCATTATACTCTACAGCAACCAATAGATCATCGAAGAATTCGCTGAGAAGTTCCTTCTCATGATGGTCTGCAGGTTCTGGGTGTGTCTGCGGGTCGGCGCCGAACAATTCATACATGATTATAGTTGCAGCGTGTGAAAGATTCAGTATGGGATTCATATCGCTGGAAGGGACGCTGATCAAAACATCGCATCTGTCGAGTTCGTCCTGATAGAGGCCGATATCCTCACGGCCGAATATTATCGCGACCTTCTCCTCATAATCCTTGATGTCCTCGGAGAACTTCCTCGGTGAAAGAGGAACGCGTCCGAAGTTGGTATCCCCCTTGGTCGTAGCTCCGCTGGTACCGGCGACGAAGAAACAACCCTCCAGGGCCTCGTCTATGGTATCGCAGATCTTCGCATCATCCAGTATGCGGTTCCCATGCTTCGACCTTCGGTACGCATCCTCTCCGAGCTGACAGGGATGGACCATGTAGAGCTCGTCAAGGTCGAAGTTCGACATGGACCGGGCTATCGCTCCCACGTTCCCTTCGAACTTCGGTCCCACCAGCACTATGCGTATCTCAGGCATATCCGCTGGTTAGAAACAGAGAATACTTAAACAATAGTCCTTAAATCGTAGATTACGTTGTTGAAAACATGACGGTGCCCAAAGACCATCCCAGATACGAATCCCTCATGAGGCGGGAGAAGCTCAAGGATATGGTGGAACGTGGTATAGTCGACCCTACGGGACTGATATCCCACGGGAGGGGTGAGGCGTTCGATTACCTCATGGGAGAGAGGTCCACAGGTCCAGCACTGAAGGCCGAGGAGGCCGCAGCAGCATTCCTTCTAAATGCGGATAAACCAATCATATGTGTGAATGGTAACACTGCCGCATTATGTGCCAGGGAGATAGCAGAACTCGCTAAGATATTAGATGCAAGGATAGAGGTGAACATCTTCCACCGTACCGAGGAACGCATGGAGTCCATCATAAGTCACATGGAATCCGAAGGTGCGGAGAACGTGTTAGGACGGAACCCGGACGCAAGTATCCCCGGATTATCCTCGAACAGGGCGTTATGCACCAAGGAAGGGATATTCGACAGCGACGTCATCCTCGTGCCCATAGAGGACGGGGATCGTGCGGAAGCACTCGTAGCCATGGGCAAGGTCGTGATATCTATAGACCTCAACCCATTGTCAAGGACCTCCCGCACAGCCACAGTCTCGATATCCGATGAGATAAGCCGTGCATTGAGAAACATCGGAAAATTCGCTGAAGATATGGACGATGATGAAGGATACATATCTAAAACAATAAGGGATTACGACAATTTAAAGACGAGGCGGGACACGGTAACGATGATATGTTCCGCCCTCACAGATGGAATTCAAAAAGAGGTATTATAATGAACGAACTAGAACAGGGAATACTGAGGCTGCACTGGGCTGAAGATCACATGCCAGTAATGCAGGCGATAAGGAAACGCTTCATAGACGAAAAACCGTTGAAAGGCCTCAAGATAGGGATGGCTCTTCATACGGAGGCCAAGACAGGCATTTTGGCGATAGCTCTCTCAGAGGCGGGAGCGGACATAAGATTGGCGAGCTGCAACCCCCTATCAACTGACAATTCGGTGGCAAGGGCGCTCAAGGAGGAGTACGGGCTGAACGTATACGCCAAGAAAGGCGAAACTCCAGAGGAATACTGCACGAACCTCAACAGTGTCCTGAACATGGGGCCTGATTACGTCATAGACGACGGGGCGGACCTGATCGCAAGACTGCACACCACACGCAAGGACGTACTGAAGAACGTCAAGGGAGCCAACGAGGAGACCACTACCGGTGTCCTCAGGGTGAACTCAATGGAGGAGGACGGCACGCTCCAGTTCCCGGTCATGGCCGTCAACGATGCGAAGATGAAGTACCTGTTTGACAACCGTTACGGTACGGGACAGTCCGCCTTTGAGGGATGGATGGTCGCGACCAACCTAATAGTCGCCGGTAAGAACCTTGTGGTCGGAGGATACGGATGGTGCGGAAAGGGGGTGGCGATGAGGGCCAAAGGCCTCGGAGCAATTGTGACCGTGACTGAAGTCGATCCGATAAAGGCCATCGAGGCGGTCATGGACGGTTTCAGGGTGGAGAAGATGTCCGAGGCGGTGAAGAGTGCCGACATAGTCCTAACGGTGACGGGATGCAACGACGTTCTCTCTGAGAGGGATTTCAAGAACATGAAGAATGGGTGCGTCATGGGTAACGTTGGGCACTTTGACAACGAGATCAACATCAATGACCTGAGGAGGATGTCCACATCCAGCCGTAAGGTAAGGGAGCACATCATGGAATACACCATGCAGGATGGACGTCGTTTGAACGTCATATCCGACGGTCGCCTGATGAATCTGGCCGCTGGGCAGGGGCACCCCGCAGAGATC
>DATERX010000019.1:0-20041 GCA_035271165.1 Candidatus Methanomethylophilaceae archaeon | reverse complement strand
ATCAGATCGACGTACTGAGGTTTGATCGCAGTGCGTACTTTTCCGTTGTATACTTCTGTGAGGTATGCCTTTACCTCTGTCCCGTCATAATGAGATAATACGTCCTCCTTTGACGGAGGATCTTCAAAATTCCCGAGGTTCGGGACCATATCTCCGGATAGGATCTTTATCGCAGTCGTCTTACCGATACCGTTTGGTCCAAGTATGCCTGTGACAACCCCCTTCTTGGGGACAGGTATCCGGTATAGACGGAAGGAATTCTCTCCGTACTGGTGGACCATCTCCGTCTTAAGCTCATCCGGAAGCCCAATGATCTTGATGGCATCGAATTGACATTTGTTCACACATATTCCGCATCCCTGACAGAGGGTCTCGGAGATTATGGGCTTACCCTTCTCTCCGAAGACGATGCACTCCGACCCTGTTCTTACCAAAGGGCAGAATTTATAGCACTCCTTGTTGCACTTCCTATTCTGGCATCTGTCCTGCAGAACGACCGCTATACGCATACAATCCGCTAGACTGACGTTAGATATAATATTTAGCGGTACTAAAGGAGTTATCGGATGGGTTTGTACGGATGTCTCTGACACCCTCTCACCGATCGTGGAATATTTTTTTAAAAAACATCTAATCGAAGTACCGTATTTATGAAATCCAGAGAATTATAATCATAAAGAACATTCTTATATCATGGCATTTGGGAAGGCGCCTTCGATGAAGGATTCATCAGATAACATTCTTGGCGATCCTAAAAGAGCGGTATTGATGATGTCGCTACCAATTGCCCTCGCACTCTTCCTACAGTATCTGAATAGCGTGGTGGATATGTTCTGGGTCTCCGGGCTCGGAGCAGATGCGATCGCTGCCGTGAGCATAGTCACGCCGCTCTATTCCGTCATCATCAGCATAGGCAACGGGATAGGGATAGGCGCCTCCTACGCGATATCAAAACGCATCGGTGCAGGCAATAACGATTCCGCATCAAAGGCATCATCCCAATCATTGGCCATGACCATGATAATAGGATTTGTCTCCATATTCATACTTTTCATCATAGCTGAACCCGTGATGTCGTACATGGGCGCAGACAACATAATGGGCCTCTGCAAGGCTTATGCATATCCGCTGATCTTAACATCCCCCCTCCTTATGGCCGGAGGGCTGCTTGCTGGATGCCTTAGAGGCGAAGGTGCCGCCTCCAAAGCAACTATAATCTTGGCCATTGCTGCGATAACGAATATAATCCTAGACCCGATATTGATCTTTTGGGCGGGATACGGTATTACCGGTGCCGCCTATGCGACCGTCCTTTCAGTCATAATATCGATGATACCCGCGATCTACTGGTATCTGGTGAAGAAGGACGTGCTGATTCCGATAACCTTCAGGAATTTCAGGTTCACCAGAAAGGAAGTCACTTCAATCTCCAAGGTCGGCCTTCCTCAGACGGTTGAACTGATCTTCATGTCCCTCATGTCCGTGTTCTTCGTCCGTTACATATCATTCGCAGGGGGGACGGACCTTGTCGCGGTGTTCGAGGTCACGTGGAGGATCGCATTGATATTGATGGTCCCTGCACAGGCAATAGGAACCGCATTCGTACCAATCCTTTCAGCATCCTTCGGTATGAAGGACAAGGACAGGGTGAAGGAGTCCTTCGATTATGGATTGAAGGTCTCGATAGCGATAATGTTGGTAATGGCAGTCATAACGTTACTGATAGCTCCATATCTCGCCGAGCTGATGACTCTCTCCGATGACTCCGTCAGGCTTCGTTCATCGATAATCGAGATGCTTGTCGTATGCACCCTGTTCTTCCCTGCGTTCTCGCTGATCTTCTCATCGGCCGCCCTTCTACAATCCATGGGCCATGGTTCACTTTCCTTACTGATAACGATTGCAAGAAACCTCGCCATTGCCGTCGCCTATGCATCACTTTCCGCCTATGCGATCGCATCATACATGTGGTGGGGTATGACGGTGGTCGAGGTAGCCTTCGGTTTCATAGGAATCGTTGTTGCCGTCTGCGTATTCCGTAAGTATAAGTTCAATAATCAGGAATTTCCATCATAACTAACAAATACAAGGGTTATTTTTAGCTTATAATATGGCGGAAGGGCACACTAAAGGTACGCAGATTTTATTGGGCGACCCTAAAAAGGCGATGCTAAGTATGATGGTGCCCGTAATCATCGCCCTAACCTTCCAGAGTCTTAACAGTATAATCAACTCCGTCTGGGTCACAGGGCTCGGTCCAAGTGCATTGGCTGCTGTGGGAATAGTTTTCCCGCTTTTTATAATCATACTTTCGATAGGTAACGGTATAGGGGTCGGTGCCTCACAGACAATCGCCATGCACATAGGCATGAACGATAAGAAGGGAGCCGACAAGGCCGCTGCCCAAGCCATCGTTCTGACTGCTTTAGCGGGTTTATTAATGATCGTCCTAATCCTCCCGTTCCTAAGGCCAATCCTGACCTTTATGGGCGGCGGGAACATCATCGAGGAATGTATTCACTACGCACTCCCCATAGTAGTCTTCTCTCCGATATTGATGCTCAGCGCATTGTTCTCTAACATGCTGAGGGCGGAAGGTAACGCCAAGAAATCAATGGCGATCCAGATTCTTACGGTTTCCATCAACGTTGTCATTGACCCTTTCCTAATCTACAAGCCCTTCGGAATAGGTTTGGAGATGGGTATATCCGGAGCGGCTCTGGGTACTGCCATAGCGATGTTCGCCGGACTTTTACTAGGAATCCACTGGTTCAGGAGTAAGAAGGCGACATATCTCACGCTCTCGCTCAAAGGGTTCAGATTTGATCGGAATATAGATAAACAGATCTTCAGGGTGGGAATCCCCGCAAGCTTGGAGATGATGACGATATCCATCGTCGCGATGATCATGAATAACATACTCCTATGGGCCGCAGGGGACGATGCTGTAGCGATTTACACAAGCAGCTGGCGTATAATCAACATCCTGATGATTCCGTTGATATCCACAGGAAGTGCGATGGTCCCAGTCGCAGCGGCGGCATATGGAGCGAAGCGGTTCGACCGCGTCAAAGAAGTGTACCGTTTCACTCTGAAAATGGTCGTGACCATCATGATCTTGTTGAGTATAATCACCCTCTTCACCGCGGAGTACATGGTCACCATATTCACCTACACTGAAGAGACCTACGCACTGCGCATACCGATGTCTCATGTTTTGTATGCCGCATGCCTGTTTCTGCCGTTCGCAAGTTGGGGTGCTACAGCATCTGCGTTGTTCCAATCCCTCACGCTCGGATCCTACTCTTTGATATGTTCGCTGATCAGGAACTTCATGCAGATACCCCTGTGTATCGCCCTGTTCAATTTCGGCGGTACACTGGATTACATCTGGATCGGAATAGCCATAGGTCAGATAGTGGGTTCGGCCGTAGCGGGCATATGGGGGGAATTTGTGTTGCGGCACTTTGTTAAGAGGGCGGACAGATATCGCCCTGATAATGATTTATCAACCTGAGTCGACTGTCCACATATTTATATCCTGCATGTTAATGGGCGAACAGTAACATGTCAAAAGTCTGTATTAACATCGCTTGGCCCTATGCTAACGGAAAGATCCATCTAGGACACGTTGCGGGTTCGCTTCTTCCGCCGGATATATTCAGCAGATACAACCGACTCCTTGGTAACGAGGTCCTCATGGTCGGGGGCTCCGACCAACACGGTACGCCCATAACTGTGACCGCCGAGAAGGAGAAGACCACGCCAGAAGCCGTAGCCGAAAGATATCATGCGATCAACAAGAAAGCGATCGAGAACCTAAACATAGAATATTCACTTTACAACAAGACCTATTGCAAGACACACTACGATGTGGTCCGGGACATGTTCCTGAAGCTCCTGGAGAAGGAATATCTCTACAAGAAGGAGACGGACCAGTATTATTGTGACAAATGTGCAAGATTCCTTCCAGACCGATATGTGGAGGGTATTTGCCCGAACTGTTCCGCCATCAACGTAAGGAGCGATCAATGCGACACCTGCGGCAAGACCTTCGAGCCCGGAGAACTGGAAGAACCTCGTTGCATACAGTGTGAGGAGACTCCTGAGGTAAGGAAGACCGAACATTTCTTCCTCAAGCTCAGTGCGTTCACCGAAGAACTCTTGGAATTCATGTCTGACAAGGACTACTGGCGCTCAAACGTCAGTACGTTCACCATCAACTGGCTGAACGAGGGACTTAAAGACAGGGCGATAACCAGGGACATGTCGTGGGGAGTCCCCGTTCCAGTCGAAGGCTGGGACGATAAGGTGATCTACGTATGGTTCGACGCCGTCATAGGTTATCTCAGCGCATCCATAGAGTATTCCAACATGGTGGGTAAGCCCGACCTGTGGAAGGATTACTGGATGGATCCTGAGACAAGACATTATTATTTCATCGGAAAGGACAACATCCCATTCCATTCGATCATCTGGCCCGCGATGCTGTTGGGTTACGGAGGTCTGAACCTCCCGTACGATATCCCGGCCAACGAGTACCTCATGTTTGACGGCGGCAAGCTCTCGAAGAGCAGGGGCGGTGCGATAGATTTACCCTCGGTACTAAAGAAGTACGATGCGGACCTGGTGCGTTACTACCTTTCGGTAAACATGCCGGACACCCACGATTCCGACTTCTCATGGGATGATTTCCAGATCAAGATAAACAATGAACTGGTGGCCGTGCTCGGTAACTATTACCACAGATGCCTCAGTTTCACCCATAAGAACTTCGTCGCCATACCGGAACCGGCCTCCGATGAGGCTTCAACCGAAGTCATGGAAAAGATATCCTCCGTATTTGAACAGTACAATGAACACCTTTCCAAATGTGACTTCAAGAAGGCCCTCAGAGCGATGATGGAACTGGCCCATTTCGGTAACAGATTCTTCGATGCATCCAAACCATGGGCATTAGTGAAGAGCGACAAGGAAGAGTGCGGAAAGGTCATGAACACGAATCTCCGCATAGTAAAGGCACTTGCAATCATGGCATGGCCCTTTATGCCCAAGTCTTCTGAGAAGACATGGGAATATATGGGACTGGATGGTTCGATCGAAGAGTCCGGATATGAAGGATTGACGGAGCCTTTACCTGTAGGCGCCCAGCTCAAGGAGCCGGTACCTATCTACAAGAAGGTCGAGTTCGAAGAGAAGAAGGACGGTATTCCCGAACCGAAACCCGATATTGTCGAAGGACCGTTCGCTGACTTTAAGAAATTAGATCTAAGGGCGGGTACCATTCTAGAGGCAGGGGATCATCCAGATGCTGATAAGCTCTACCTTATGAAGGTGGGGATAGGCGAGGAGGAACCAAGGCAGATTGTTGCAGGGCTGAAGGCCTTCTATTCCAAAGAGGACCTACAGGGACGCAGGGTATTTGTGGTTTCCAACCTAAAGCCTGCCAAGATCAGAGGCATAAAGTCGACGGGCATGTTGTTGGCCGCCGACGATGAGGACCTCGGAGGGGACACGGTACTTCTCCTAACGCCTTCCGCTGATGTACCGGACGGTACCAGCTTCTCATCAGGCATGGATCACTCGACTTCGCGCTTGGACTACAAGGAGTTCCAGAAGGTCACCATGAAGGTGTCTTCCGTCAAGGACGGAAAGCTGACCCTCGAAGGGATAACTGCCGACATACCGGAAGGATGCCCCTCGCATGTCATCGCCATAATCGATGATGGTAAAGCAGTGCTCCTCGGTGATGGGGAAGGCACGGTAGCCACGGTTGACCGCGAGATAAAGGATGGCGCTGGTGTAAGATGAAGGCCGATATGCATATCCATACCACGTTTTCGAGCGATGGACGTACGGACCCGTATGAGGCAGTGGAAGTCGCATTAGAACGGGGTATGGGATGCATAGCCATAGCGGACCATAACAACTTCGAGGCATTCGACCTGATAAAGGACGATGGTAGGCTGATCGTAGTACCCGCAATGGAGGTATCCTCTGAGGCTGGGCACATATTAGCTTACGGGATCGACAGTGAGATCCCTGCCAAGCTTTCGGTCATCGATACCATCGAGGCCATCCACGAGGCTGGGGGTTATGCCTTCGCCGCACATCCTTACAGATGGTGGTCTGGCCTCGGCGAGGAGATCGTCCTATCGAACCCCTTCGACGGTATCGAAGCGGCGAATGCCAGATCATACCGCAGGGACAACCGTAGCGCCGCAGCTCTTGCAAAAAGGATGGGATGCCCAGTATCCGCCGGTTCCGATGCACATACCACACGCAACCTCGGAACAGGATATCTCGAACTTCCAGACGGTCTGCGCACATGGGAGGAGGTCTTAGATGTGATGCTATCCTCCCCACAGAAATTCTCATCGGCGAATCGTTCTGTGAGTAGTACGATACGCTATGGTGTGAAGGCAATAGGTCTCTGGATAGGCAGAGGATTTAAAAGGATGTGATCGGCGGGGGATGTTCCGCCGATCTTTTTATTCAAAGTTTATCTCATCAGTCCGACGGACTTGAGTTCGGCCGCTATCTTCTCGACAGCACGGTCGACATCCGGGGGCACCTTCGCACCCGTACAGACCATCTTTCCGCTGCTGAACAGCAGTACTACGACCTTAGGGTCGTCGAGCCTGTAAACAAGCCCGGGGAACTGTTCAGGTTCATATTCGACCTTCTCCAGTCCCAATGTGATGGCTACGGTGTTCAGGTTCACTTCCTGTCCGAGGTCTGCCGAAGCAACTATGTTCTGAACCTCTACCTTGGGAGTGATCGTAATCTCGATACCCGCATCGGTCAGGTGTTTTGCCACAGTAGTAACGGCCCTTACTACGTCATCGTAATTCTTTGCGCCAGTGCAGACGACCTTACCGCTTCTGAAAAGCAGTGTTGCGGTCTTAGGGTCCTTCAGCCTGTAAACAAGCCCCGGGAACCTTTTTGGATTATATTCTGCACCTTCAAGAGCATTTTCGATGACGTTCAGATCAAGCTCTCTTCCGAGGTAACTTGAGGCTACAACATTCTCAATTTTCATAATGCACCTTATATACCTTATATATAGGGTATTTAAATAGATTACTGTTTTAACCAGATAGACAGTTAAAAAATACAGTGGGGTCGGGAGGGAGATTTGAACTCCCGTATGCGGATCTGCAGTCCGCCACATAGCCTCTGTGTTATCCCGACAGCCAGATTCCTTCATCTATTGGACGTATTAAATCATTTCGTATTGCAGGGCATGATAATGATTATCATTTCCTTCGTTATACCGTGCTTATGCATTGTAAGGAAATCTCCATACTGGAGGCGGATTTCCCTCTCACCGAGGAAGGGATACGCGATGGACTGGTCGGACACAAGGCCTATGCGAGGGCGAAATATGTTGTGATGACCAAAGACGGTCAGTATGCGGTGGCCGAACAGCACCTCTCCAATGAAAAGAAGCTTTTCAGGACCATCGAATCAATCGACATCATAGCCCTTCCAGAGGACACAGTCTTCGTCGACATGCCCGGGGCGGACGTCCTCAACGAACCCGACAGGGCACAGATCCAAAAGGAATATCCCGGTAAGACCATAGTGATAAGGGGGATGTTCTCCCACATCAGTTTCGTCACCGGAGTGGAATATAAGACGCTCAGGATAGTGGACAACGTCCCTCCCCACCCCTCTAAGACGGATATACTGGTGAGCAAGGCATTGGCCTCCGGATTCATAGATCTCCCAATCGTTACCGAGAACCTTATCATCGATATCAGCAAGATAATCTCCAAGGTGAAGACGGAGGCGGTGATGTTCCCCTGTAAGGCATCCGGTCTGGATTCGGACATGCCGCATTATTTCCTTGACACGAATCCCACGGTGAACCACGAGGTCACGCTCGTAGGATGCGAGACGTCCAAAAGGATATATACGGAACTTTACGGAAAGGACGTACCCTTTGTGAATACATGTCCTATGGACTTCTGTCCCAAGGATGGGGTCAAAACAATCGTCAGATGCTGTAAGATCAAGAGCGGGCACATCATGGATGGCGATATCGCGAAAGTGTCATGGGGTGCTACGGTGCCCGAGGTTGCGGAAGCGATCAAGGCGCTCTTCTCCTGATCTCAGAACTTCCTACGACCCTTCGAGAAGGCCTTGTACCCCTCTTCCATACGGCCGACGCTGCAAAGCAGCTCGCCCAACAGATACCAAGAATCCGCATCATCAGGATCTAGCTCCAATGCCTTCTCGAGATGCGTTATGGCAGCTTGGGTACGGCCGTCGTCAGCAAGCTTCTTGCTAGCCGAACGTCCGGTGGTCTCTCCGTCCAAGATCTGCGACATCTCCTTGGATGCGCGATCCATCAGTACGTCCATCGAGTTCTGGGTGAGCCAAGGGTACCTGTTCATTATCATTTCTCTAAATGGAGCTGCCCTTTCAGACACGATCTCCCCCGTCCCCTTTTTGAATATATTTCTCGGGACGTTCACGGTAAGGTTTCCATGATGCACTTCAATATGTCCTTCCGGGACCGCCAAGTTATCACCTCAGACTGACCAAACAGCCACATTCATCTCTCTTTCTGTTTCCAAAATCAGATAGTGAATCAAGTTGTTGTGAATCGAAGATAGGACCGTCCTTGCATACTCTCTGGTCATCAATCATACAGCTTCCGCAGACCCCTGCACCACATTTCATATGTCTTTCAAGGGACAATTGACATTCGACACCCATCTCCTTACAAGCCTTATGGAGGAAGAACAACATGATCTCCGGCCCGCATCCTATCACAAGGTCGTATTTTTTGGAAGATGCCTTCTCCTTTGCCAACTGTACTGCGTTACCGTGGAATCCTACAGAGCCGTCGTCAGTCGATATCCATACATTATCGGAATATTTTTGAGCGTCCTTGTCCAAAACGATCTCATTAGAGGACCTTGCGCCTATGACGGTATCGCACCCCATCCCTCTTATGACAGGCAACAAGGCCGCCGCGCCAACCCCGCCTGCCACGGCGAGTATGTTATCGTAACCCTCCAGTGAGAATCCGTTGCCATAAGGCCCTCTGATCCTGATCGGGTCGCCCACCTCCATCTTATGCAAGGCCCTTGTAGCATCCCCAATACCTTTCACGGTTATCGATTTCACATCCCCCGTCTTCGACAGGGACATCGGTATCTCGTCCACTCCCGGGACCCATATCATGACGAATTGTCCAGGTAAGGCTGGAGCGTCCCATTTGAAATCGAAGGTATAGGTGTCGTGGCTTTCCTTCCTCTTATTAATCAATCTTACAGTATCATTCATGTGCAACACCTACCATTTCCCTGATGGAACCGTAACCGTAATCCTTCATGAACGGCTCCAATCCCTTGTTGATATCATTGAAAACCAAAGGTCCGATCATGCCTATCGCACTACCTATCTGGAACGCAGAAGCACCTGCCATGATGTATTCGGCGGCATCCCTCCAATTTGATATCCCGCCTACGCCGATGACCGGTATATCGAGAGCATTGTAGAGGTCGTAGACGGCTCTAACGCCCACAGGCTTTATCGCAGGTCCGGAGAGACCTCCGAACTTGTTGCTTAGGACGGGTCTGCGCATCTCTGGCGATATAATCATCGCTTTCAGCGTGTTTATGGCGACCACTGCATCAGCCCCACCCTCCTCTGCGGCCCTTCCGAGGTCCGCTATTGATTTTGTGTTAGGTGTGAGCTTAGCCCACACAGGAATATCCACTGAGGATTTCACAGTGGAGACGATCGCCTTTACCATTTTCGGATCAGAGCCCACCTCAGCCCCATATCCCGCCGCATGCGGACAGGAGAGATTCAGCTCCAACGCCACTGTGCCGTAATCCTCCATCTTCGAAGCGAGTTCGGCAAACTCCTCCGCACTACCGCCGAAGATCGACCCGATCACGGGACCTTCTTTGGAAGCTATCTCGATCTCGTCTTGAAAAAGTTCTATGCCGGGGTTGGGTAGCCCCATGGCGTTAATATAACCGCATTCGACCTCGCTGAACGTTGGATTGTTATGTCCCCGCTTAGGCTCAGAACCTATGGATTTGGTCACAGCAGCCCCTGCACCGGACCTGAACATGCGTACCATCGAATCTCCGGTCTCGTCCATTATCCCCGACGCGACCATCCCCGGGAACTCAAATCTAAGTCTCCCAACAGTAACTTCCAGTATGCCCATCGCCACGGGATATACCTACCACATTAAAAAACCGTTCAGATACACAAGTGTAAAGAATAAGGAAATTATCGGGATATCATGGACATGGAATCCCTACGCAACGATTTCCCTACCTTGAGGAAAAACGAAGGCGTCTATCTTGACAGCGCATGCCAGTCCCTTCGCCCAAATCAGGTAATACAAGCTGTTACGGGATATTACGAGGAAATATCCTCTTGCGGCGGAAGGAGTGTCCACGGACCGGGTTCCAAAATATCAATAATCATAGACGAGACCAGGGAGGCGCTGGCCAGGTTCTTCAACACCGACGATCCCGATTGCTATTCGTTCTGCAGGAACACCACCGAAGCACTGAACACGATAGCCTTCGGCCTTTCTTTGAAAAAGAACGATACGGTCGTCACAACCGATTCCGAACACAACTCCAACCACGTTCCTTGGGTAGTTTTATCCGAGGAAAAAGGAGTAAAGAGACGTTACGCGAAGACCACTGATGAGGGAGAGTTCGATGAGGAAGTGTTTAAGGAATGCATCGACAGCAGTGTGAAAGCCGTCTCCATACAACATGCCAGCAACGTTACGGGATGTACCATGCCCGTAAGGGAGATAACCGAGATCGCTCGCGATGCGGGTGCGATAGTAATCATAGATGGCGCACAAGCAGCACCCCACATGAAGGTGGACCTAGGGAAGATCGACCCTGATTTCTACTGTATGTCCATACATAAGATGCTTGGACCTTCAGGTATGGGCGTGATGTACGGCAAATCGGACAGACTTAAGGAACTTAGGCCCCTGATATACGGAGGAGGCACGATCAGCATGACCACACACGATTCCTTCAGCCTTGCGCCTCATCCAGAGAAGTTCGAGGCGGGTCTGCAGGATTATGCAGGTATAGCCGGGACTAAGGCCGCAATAGAATATCTTACGAAGGTAGGGATGAAGAACGTGGAGACACGCGACAGGGACCTTATGAGGCGTATGGTTTCAGGTACCGAGGACATCAAGGGACTGAAGTTGTTCGGACCTGCTAACCCCGACAGGAGAGGCAGCGTGTTCTCATTCAACGTGGATGGGATGAGCCCTCACGACATAGCAGTGATATTGGACGAGATGGATAGGATAATGATCCGTTCCGGGCTTCATTGTGCCCATCCCCTTTTCGAAGGGAAGAAAATCGAAGGTAGCGCGAGGGCTTCGGTGTATCTATACAACAATCACGAGGATATCGACCGTTTCTGTAACACATTGAGAAAGGCCGCTGATACCTTCGGTGGCTGATCACATCTTCGAGATTCCATTCTCGGTCCTTATCAGGTTTATTTCCTCGTCATAACCTAAGGTGAAATCAGAACTGTGTGTCAGATACGACACATATTGCTTTTTGTAATTATGTAGGAAAATCAGATTCCCCTTGACTTCTATATGGCAATCTGGCGATGGAAGGATATCCCATCCTCTGAGGGTCATGATGTCGGCGCTTGAATACCAGAACGAATCTATCATATCCGCTATCGAATCCGCGTTCTCCGTCATCCGTACGTCCTCGTTGGCCGAATATATGCCGGAGATCGGTACGCAAACGGCTCCAAGGAGGACCGCCCCGCATACACACAGGGTCACACGAGACAATGTGAACTCCATCATACTACGGTGACCTCGATCGCGTTATAATCGCCATCCCTGACGCATTCGAACATCAAGGTCTGTTCGCCGGAGACGGATATCTCGTTCATGAACTTCACCAAGGGTCGTTCCATAAACATCCTACCGATCTCCTTGCCATCACTTGTCATCGTAATCGAGTAGGCGTCTGAATCCTTTCCTCCGATTACGAGCATGCAGTGATAATCCATCGATATCTCTGCGGTAAATACGCTGCCGGCCCCCGCATAATACGCCTTCTTGGCAGTATCGGAGACCTTTCTCGCCTGTATTGACAGTTCTGAGCACTCCACATCATCGTGGAGGTCATCAACCATCCCTATCAACAGGGGCACGGCCAGCGCTAGGATCAGGAAGGCGACGGCGAGCCTTATGGGCAAACCAATCAGACCCTTCCTGTCCATCCTCAACGGATCACCGTTATCCTCGTTGTGTTGTCCTCGCCGTAACCAGGTGCGGACACGTTAACCGTCAGATAACCGATTGGGCTGCCCTTCATGGATATATTGAGACTTGTGAACGATGCTATACCCTCATTATCCGTCTGAACGTGAGGTGTTACTCCGAGGCCTGTCTTAACTCCGAGTCCTGTGATAACCACAGATGCGCCTTCGATGTAGTTTCCATTCCGATCTACGACCCTGACCTCGACATCTCCGTTCGCAGTCTCACCGTTTACCAATACTATATCGTTAGAAAGTACTTGGATCTCGCCTATCGACTGCGGGGTTTCGATGTTGTCCATCCACCCAAGTATGACCGTTGTACCCAAAGTAGCGATCAATATAACGATGATGAGCTGCAGGGGAAGTCCTTCGATGCCCCCTTGCCTGTTGTTCGATAACCTATTCCTTTTGATGAGATTTCCAATTTTTCTCATGATGGGAAATCTGAGATGTGTCCGTATAAGGACCGAAAGCTACAGTTAACGTTACGTTATAATTTCAAAGTAAGACTTCGGAGACAATGCTATATGTCGCACCTTCTGGTCGCAATTCGCTGTTGTATAATGATACTCTATCACAATCATAGGTGAGGAATTCAGTCTTCCCGTACTCCTCGATAATCCTTGAGGCGGAGGGCGAGCCGTTAAAATCCCGTGCCCTCCCGATGGTGATGTGCGGGACGAATTTCTTCAGGTCGTGTCCAACGCCTTTAGCGTCCAAATTATCGGTGATCCTTTCAGATAGACTTTCGAGGATGCCATTGGATCCCGCACCGACCCATGCGATCCTGGGCCCTCTTCTTCCAGGGAACGAACCCATCCCTCGGATGGATATCGTGAATGGATCCACGCCTTCTGCCGCTTCCTTAATGGCATCGGTCATGTCATCGACATATCCTTCTCCTATCTCGCCGATGAAACATAACGTCAGGTGCAGACCTCCCGGTCCATAGGTCTTCATGTCACCTGCCGATGAAAGTTCCCTTACAGGTTTAGAGAGGGACTCGACCTCTGGTATCCTTATCGCCACGAACGCACGCAAGCGATCACTTCACCACAATCAATCTGTATTTCGAGGAACCGAACCCGATCTTCTCCGCATGTTCGAAAGTGCTCTGCCATCTGGTTTCAGGATGCAGACATGCGAACATATCCTCCGGTACATCCTCGCCACATACGTCGTATAGCATACTGCCCTTGACAGGATGTTGTTTCAGTGCAAGATCTATGCAGGCCTTGTCGAGTGCTACGGGATCATATGATGCGAGCATCCCTATGTCAGGTATCACAGGGGTGTCGTTCTCCGAATGGCAATCGCAGTACGGCGATATGTCGGTCATAACCGTGACATGGAAGTTGGGCTTATCCTTGACCGTGGCCTTGGCGTATTCGACCATCTTCGCATTCAGAATGCTGGCGTCCTCATCGTTCTCGACGCTTATCGCATCATATATGCAGGAACCGATGCAACGTCCGCATCCTACACAGAGAGCGTGCTGTATCGTCGCCTTCTTTTTTACCTTGGATAACGTGATGGCGGATTGGGCGCAATGTTTGAGACAGGCCCCACAACCGACACATTCCTCTTGGTCAACGACGGGCTTCCCTGCGGAGTGCATCTCCATCTTCCCGCGGCGGGAGGCGCATCCCATGGACAGGTTCTTTATCGCCCCCCCGTATCCAGTCAGCTCGTGACATTTGAAATGTGAGAGGTTTATGAGGACGTCCGCATCCCAGACCACACGCCCCACCTTGGCATTTTTAACATACGTACCGTCTATTGGTATCTCCACATCATCCGTCCCCTTCAGTCCGTCGCCGATGATGATCTGACAACCTGCGGCCATACGATTAAAACCGTTGTAGAGGGCTGTATCGAGATGTTCCGGGGCACTCTTCCTGTGGCCGACGTATAATGTGTTACAATCCGTAAGGAATGGTATACCGCCCCTTTGCCGCACTCCTTCGGCTATGATCCGGGAATATGCCGGTCTAAGATGAGCTAGATTCCCCAATTCACCGAAGTGCAACTTGATGGCTACAAACTTCTTGTTGAAATCAATCTTTTCGATTCCAGCTTTTTCTATCAATCTGCGGAATTTATCAGGTATGGTATCTCCGATAGCTGTGCGCATGTCTGTGAAGAAAACCTCGGATTTCATGGTTGCAGATGTCCTTCGCCGTATATATCTAATTATTCCGGCGGCGACACGGCGGGAATGATATAGAGGGATGAAAATCCAATTACGTCATCGAGAAGTTAATTCTGTCTCTCCTGCCGTTGATTTGTTTCTAAATCGACAAATTCAGATATATGGAGACGCAAGCGAATCCACGCGATTTTTGGGCATGGGCATTGTTTAAAATACGTATAGAAAATACTCCAATTACACGGGAAATAACCCCCCGTTGTGAGGATTGAAAATATGTACACAATGAGCCCCTATTCCGGCAAACTCCTCAGCGACGAGGAGGCAATCAAGAAATACAACGATGAGAAGCACTGGGGACTTCTCGTATCGGTCGACCTCGGAGAGTGCGACCACGAGAAGATATCCAGCAAAGAACACATCACACAATTCGCGATAGACCTTGCAAAATACATAGACATGAAAAGATACGGCGAACCGCAGGTAGTCTTCTTTGGAGACGCACCCAAGGTACAGGGATATTCCCTCGTCCAACTCATAGAGACGTCTTTGATCTCCGGCCACTTCGCTGAAGACACCGATCGTGCTTTCATCGATATATTCTCCTGTAAGGAGTTCGGCCCCAAGGACACTGCGGAGTTCTCCCAGAAGTACTTTGGCGCCAAGAAGATGGAGTATTCCGTCTCCTACAGGGACATCTGAAAAACATTTTCAACTCCTCTTCAACGAGAGGAGACTTTCTCTTTATTTATCCTGAAACCTATCTAGATTTAATTTACAAATCGGGTACTTATTCCTAATTGTACAATATTTTACTATTTCAAATAATAATCTCTCCTAAGTAGGCCAGCAATATTACAATCAAAGGAATAATATTAATTAATCTATCCTAATTGTAAAAAATAATCCATAAAGTGATAAAATCGAAACCTTAATATCAAACAAATTCTTAAACATTGCACATGGGTTTAAACTGGAACCTGAAAAAATGGGGCATCATAGCCCTTGTGGTGTGGATGCTCTTCACATCAGGCGCTTATCTCGCTACCATAGAAAATGAAAAGGAATCTGTGTCAATCCTAACCAGAGTGAACAATGATGGTTCCGGTATTTTCCTCAGAAGTGATGTTTATGATGAACGTCAAATCACTATCGAAGATCCCGAAGGGTGGGATGGTCTGGTATTCATGACCCCTGGCCCATCTTCCATACAACATATGATTCTAAGCGACATAGTAAAAGATAAACTAGGTATGAATTTTATACAGAGAGGGACGCCGTCTCCAGGAAACGCCGTCTCCTGGACGCAGATGGCACCAGGGAATATGGTCAATTACATGTTCAACTCCCCGGAAGGCAGGGATATTGACGGAGGTATCGCGTGGGAGCCCCATTATGCGGTCGCCATCTCCGGTGGAAAGTGCAAAGAAGTGGCAGAAACCTCTTCATATTGGGAGGGGCACCCCTGTTGCGTGGTTGCAGCAAGCAACACGTTCCTTTCAAACAATGAAGGTGCAGTCCAGCGGTTCCTGGCAGGGTATATTAAATCTGTCGAGTGGATAAACGACGTCCTTAGCGGCGACACCGGGGACGAGGATTACGAATGGCTTTTGGAAAAGGTCATAGACATAGGCACACCTAAGACCACAGGATCTGCCCAAATGTCAGAAGACACTGCGATTAGTGCACTTGAGAATATTCAATTTGCCTATGAGATCTCTAATCTTGCAGAACAGCTGGCCAAAGTCGTTGAAACATACAAGACCTTAGGAATCGTCAATCAACAGACACTGACAGATGCTGGGTTTGAAACCCCGCTAGCATTCACGGAACATCTGATACAAGGACAACATCTCGAAGGCGCATCCCATGAGAATAACACTCTGAAGAGCCCTGAGGAATTGGGATATCATGGCACGGGTATGACCACCATCGACGTGGCATACCTAGCTGCGGATATCCATCAAATAGCATTACACGTAGGTATCGATTTAGGATTCTATAAGGAATACGGAATCCACATACGTCTGAACGGTCCGTACGGTGCTGGAGGGGATGTCATGAACGCCCTCCTGTCAAGACACTCCGACCTGGGGTTCGTTGGGTCCCCGCCCGTCGTATCGTCATCAGCCAACGCATTGAGGAGTTAAAATCATGGATTCAATAATAAATAATCTGAATTACGATGAGAACAACAAAAAACATCGTTCAATTAGAAAAATACTGATAATAATCATATCGTTATCGGTGTTCGTATTGATATGGTGGAACCTCTCCCTTATACTGAACAATCCCGCGATCCCCACGCCCATGTTGGCGTTCGAGGCCCTCGTAGATCTGTTCGAATACGGAGACCCCATAGCTGGAATCAGCATGTGGGGCCACATGAGCATAAGTCTCCAGAGATTCTTCGGAGGTCTACTGCTCGCTCTTGCAGTGGCAGTACCGTTCGGACTTCTGATGGGGTACTCGAAGACACTTAATGAGTTCTCAAACCCCACATTGGAGATACTGAGGCCGATAGCACCTATCGCATGGGCTCCCATCTTCATATTCGCTGTCGGTTACACATGGGGACCCGTCCTCGTTGTATTCGTCGGTATATTCTTCCCGATCCTCACCAACACCATATTCGGAGTGAGGAAGATTGATCCTAACTGGATCGACGCGGCTAAGACCTTGGGTGCTACCAAGGTGCAGGTATTCACCAAAGTAATGCTCCCTTCCGCCGTACCGTACATAATGAACGGTATGCGCATCGGTATGGGAGTCGGTTGGATGTGTATCGTAGCCTCCGAACTGTACGCATCCTTCGGAGGTGGTGTGGGATACTTCATAAGCATCCAGGCACAGATGGGTTACTGGCCGAACGTATACGCAGGCATAATCGTGATCGCTATACTTGGTATTTTGACGACAACCCTTGCTGATTACATCTACAAAATCGTATCTGACAGGATGGGGATGGAATGAGCAGGGACATTCAGATCAAGAACTTGAGGAAGGTCTTCAAGTCCGACGATAAGGAAACCGTCGCATTAGAGGATTTCACCCTCAATATCAAGAAGAATGAACTGATCTCCATCGTCGGTCCTTCCGGTTGCGGAAAGACGACGCTGCTTAGGATGATCGCAGGACTCCTCGAACCAAGTTCGGGGGAGGTCCTCATCAGCGGAGTGAAATGCGAAGGCCCGGGACCGGACAGAGGCATGGTCTTCCAGGATTTCGCCCTGTTCCCCTGGCGTTCAGTCAGGAGGAACGTTGAGTTCGGACTAGAGGTCGCCGGAGTTCCTAAGGAGGAACGCAGGGAAAGGGCATTGAGGTACATCAAGGGAGTCGGACTCGGCGGTTTTGAGGACCACAGAGTCCACGAACTGTCGGGAGGGATGAAGCAACGTGTGGCTCTAGCACGTGCTCTGATAACCAAACCTAACGTGATCCTCATGGACGAGCCCTTCGGTTCACTTGACGCTCAGACCAGGAACATAATGCAGGCCGAACTGCTTAGGATCACGGATAAAACGGATGCCACAATCATCTTCGTCACGCACTCGGTGGACGAGGCGGTATACATATCCGATAGGATAGTCATATTGACGAAGCGTCCTGCCGAGGTCAAGGAGATAGTGGACATAGACCTTCCGCGTCCTAGGGACCGTGCATCCCCCGAGTTCATAAAAATACGCAGACACATACTGGATCAGCTGGAGAATGAGAATCTCAAGATGATGGCGGACACAGGGTATTTGGATAATGGGATGAGAAAATCATAAGCATCTCGTTTCCCTGGTCCTTTAAACATTTGTTCAAAGGACCAGGGGTCTGTAGTTTAGCAGTATGGATCTAATTCCGTGGTTCATGACAGTTTGAGGCTGTCGAAATCCATGACCTTCTCGGGACAGGCGTACTGACATCTGTAGCATGCCGTTCCGAGACAATTCTTCGTCTTCACGGTTATCAGCTTGTCATCGCCTACTATGAGGGCGTCCTCTGGACATTCCCTCTGACATGTACCGCATCCGGTACATCCGTTCATGTATCCTACGAGGTCCGTTCCGAGATCGTGCATTATGTAGAGTCCCCTCTCTCCGAGATCTGCGATATCACGCACGGACATCCTTGTGATCTTAGGGTTGCCGGACGGCCTAGGAATCTGCTGCAATCCGGCTCTTTCGAGGTTCTCGTTGTACATCGACATGCTCATACCTTCCTCGCTCAGGGATAACTCCTGGATATAGATCTCCTCGAATATCTGATCACCTGCAAACATCACATGGTTAGCTCGTATGTCGTTGGCAATATCCTGCAATTTATCAAGAAGCTCAGGGTTCATAAGCAGGTCAGTGGATAGGGCGAGTGAGGTGTTCCCGTACTGGAATATCCTGTTACAGGTTGGAGGAAGCATCCCAATCTCCCTTCCCTTCACAGCATCCACATATGTACCGGAGGCTCCAGTCATGTACATGGTATCGAGCTCACTCAGGTTTATGCCCGCGTGTTCCACTAGCGTATAATGTCCTGCCCTCATGGCACCGATGGCCTTCATGGCCTCGACAACGTCCTCGGATGTAAGGTATATGCCGTCTTGAAGGTGCATCTTTCCATCCGAAGTCTGTAATTTACCTTTTCTGAAAAGTCCGTTGCTCTTGGCGACCGCTACACATGCGATGACGCCCGTTCCAGTAATTCCCTTCGCTTTACCTTGCATCAGACCTTCCTTGGTCATAGTTCCGAGGATGAAATCGAATCTGTTCCCCCTTTGGGGTATTAGTTCGCCGTCTAAGATCTTACAGATCCACTGAAAATCATATTCGAGGTCACTTATCGCGCCTGGTGCGGCCAACATACCGAATTTTATCGACTGTCCCTCCATTGCAGGACCTGCCGCTGCGGATCCGGTGTAGATATCGTCTCCTACTTTTAGAGCCATTTCTGCATTGGTCCCGTAATCAGTCACCATGCAGTTCCTTTTTTCATCCAGGAATCCGCTCTTAAGCATCATGGCGAGGGCATCGGCTCCAATCTCGTGCCTTATCGCAGGAGGCACGTAGAGCTCCGTTTTATCGGGGACTTCAAAACCGCATTCAACAGCACTGAAAACACCCGCATCCCTTTTCTGTTCCTTTATTCCTCTGATTCTTCTGGCGTTCTCGCCGGCAAAGGCAAGGTCGTCAACGGGTATGTTCTGAGCAATCGAGAGTTGTATGGGATTTCCGCAAAGACTCATCCTTACAACATTTTTAAGATCGATACCTAGTGTCTTGATGAGTTTGTTCACAGTATCCACGACAACTCCGTGTGCGACGTCAAGTCCAACCCTTACGCTAAACGTAAGGTGGTCCATTATGTTAGCGCCAGGTAGCGGATGACATTCCGTGATTGATGTGGATAAGATCTTATTTGTTTCGAGATCGACGGCATGGGCTCTGAATCCGCTCGTCCCGAGGTCTAAGGATATTCCGTATTTCATTTAAATTCCCCTAGTTATTCTTATGTGCAAGGTTTGTTCTTAATAGATTTCCCTTGAGGTGTCATATACCACTATGAAAACAAATTATTCCCCGATTATTCCAAGATATC
>DATERX010000018.1:0-4482 GCA_035271165.1 Candidatus Methanomethylophilaceae archaeon | reverse complement strand
CCCGACACGGCAACATTGTACGACATGCCTGTCTTAACATCATTTACGATAGTTTTGAAATCTACCATTTGAACACCTGTGGCTCGACTTATCAGAGCCTGACTTAAATATCTTTCTATATAAGATGGAATTCACTTTGATCTTTTGGAGGAGTCCCTCTTCCTGTCCCTGGCTTTACTGTATGGTAAAAGGTCTGCTAGTCTTATCTTTAATTCTGATATTGACGCCACCTGACTGGGATCTATTCCCTTTAGGAATGCCAAATAAAGGGAGACGTAATCGCCTATCATGGTCGAACGGAGCAGTTTCTCCATAGTCGACCTGCCACGTATCTTTACGATCATAGGTTCGATATCGTATGTCTTTAGAGTGTCTATGGCGGCGTTCATCGCCTTCTTCTTAACCTTCGACATCTTCTCTTCGTAAAGGAAGATGGGTATACACGATTCCCTTACCGCGCCCTCGGACCATCCCGATATGTCGTTATGGTTGAATTCGGGTATGAGTCCGAAGAAGGCCATCATCTTCGAATTCTCATTTATCTGGGTCTTCCATCTTACTGTGACTGATGCTATCTCGAATGTTGAGTAGATTATAGGTGCACGGCCTCTTATCCTTCTAGCTATCTCCCATGCTAGACTTTGGTTGCTTGCCAGCTCATCTCTGAATTTTATTAACTTGGGCGTCAATCTGACAACCTGGTCCTTGAAGGACGTGCCTGCAACTTTGTCCATAAGGCTGAATAGAAGTCCTAACGAATATCCCGTCGCACATCTGGGCTGGAGTCCGGGCTTCATCTTCAATACGTGGAAACCGTCGTTCTCCGCTCTTTCTTGAAGCGCCCCTCCGGCCGTGATCACAGTCATCTTTAATCCTTTTTCAAGAACTTGATCATATAATGTTAAAGTCTCCCTCGTATTCCCGGAATAACTATTCATTATGATCAGGGTATCTCCATTCACCCATTCCGGCAGCTCGGGGAAACGTTGTATGGAGACTGGATAGTCTGACTCTGAATACATGCAATCAGCAAGCATGTCCCCCCCGATTGCCGAACCCCCCATACCGCATATCAGTATCTTGTTAAATTCAGGATTGATGTCTATGACGGTTTCCATTGCATGGTTGAGGTCGTCGACAAAATCGAATATGCCTCCTGCCATGTTTTCCGGATCTATCTCAAGGACGCGCTCGGGAGTGTATTTCATTACATCCCCCAGAATAAATTTTCCTTTCTCTTGATGGTCATTACCTCTTCCATCGTATCCTTCTCGTCGGCGGTAAGGTCCATGTCGGGAAGCTGTTTGACAGATGATTCCAACAAGTCGACGTATAGCACGTCCTCCTCGTTTATCTGCCTCCCTGCGGTGACTCCTTCTATTCCTATGGCGACTTCCTCGCCCTGTGTTGCTTCTTTCAAGGAATCCTCACCAGAATGAATACTTCTTATTCTACCAGCATCACCGCCAGATGCTGTTATTAGACGGGTTCCTGTCCTTATGCGACCTGAAAGTACCCGCACGCCCATTATGGCAGGTTTACTTGTCCTGAACGTACAGTGGGGGAGCAGGAGGATCTTTGCCGGGAATGAGAATTCGGCACGTTTGTCGCTTTCCTCCTTCTTCTTGGATTCGTCCCTCCATTCCGCATATTCGTCAATGAGTTGGTATACGATTGGATTTGTGAAAATATTTATCGGTTGATTGTGACGTTCGGCCTCGGCGTCCTTTGATATCGGTACGTTGAATCCCAGGATCACACTGTGGATCGGATCGCCGTATGCGGCTTCTACGACATCCCTACGTGTGATTTCGCCTATGCCATATTTTCTGATCGGGATGCCTGCCTTCTCGGCTTCGAATGCCAGGGCTTCCAAGGACCCTACTGCGTCGGCCTTTATCGTTACACCTATGTCGCCAACATCCACCTTGATGCGGGATTCTTCTTTTATAGTGTCTATTAGAGGATCATTAGGGCCGCTTACCACAACAAAAGGAGCTCCTGCGATCACTCCGTCGACGTTCTGACAGGATACCTTCACACCTGCTGCCGCGTTGAGCTCCCTTACTGAATCGAATTTATCTCGTGGATCTCTTATCTCGTCCATGGGTTTAGGCTTCAGTATCGCCTTGACCTTGGTTATCTTCGGTGCGCCCCTTGTCCCTAGAGCGACGGTGTCCCCGCGACGCAGGGTGCCCGAATAAAGTATGACGTCCAGAGTCTTTCCCAGGCCCTTCTCTTCTTTGATCTCCAGAATCGTGCCTTTACCGGGGCCTTCACTCTTCTCTAGCCTGGATTCAAGGAAACGCTGTGCCAATCCTATGAGCACCAACATAAGGTCCTGGATTCCCTCACCTTCTTTAGCGCTTAACGGTATCAATGCAACGGTCTTGGTGAAATCATCGATCCTATCGTATCTATCGGAAGATATCCCCTCTTGTGCCATCTGTGCGATTACGTTGTACATCCTATCATTGAACACTTCCATCGTGCGTTCCTGCTGTGATTTCTCAGAGATGATGAAGGGGCGTCCGTCCTCGCTTTGCCATCCTTGAATGGTGTCTATCTTATTCAGAGCGATTACGAAGGGGGTTTTAAACTGTTTGAGAATCCTGATCGACTCGATGGTCTGAGGCTTCAAACCCTCTTTGATGTCGATGACAAGTACCGCAAGGTCCGCGAGGGAACCCCCTCGAGAACGCAAGGTCATGAACGCCTGATGTCCAGGAGTATCTATGAAAAGAAGACCGGGAACATCAAACTTCTGTTTCCCCATTATCTTCGAGCACATCTTGTTGATGTAATCGATGGGGACTTCGGTCGCCCCGATATGCTGGGTGATGGCTCCGGCTTCTCTAGACTGAACAGCGGTACCGCGTATCCTGTCCAAAAGTCTCGTCTTTCCGTGGTCAACGTGACCCAGCACGCTGACGACGGGTTGTCTTATCGCCATACGTTCCCATGCCCCCGATTGTCAGTTAAGATAAATGGTTTGAGTTAAAGGGTTTGAATTTACTCGTATATCCACATATCGGAGTCGCGTGCGTATTCCACAATCTCTTCGGGTTTGAAGAATATCGAAATTTCCCTCTCCGCCGATTCAGCGGAGTCGGACCCGTGTATTATGTTTACGCCTGTGACCATGCAGTAGTCTCCGCGGATGGTTCCGGGAGCGGATTCCTGAGGGTTTGTCTTGCCCATCATCGTCCTGCTTACAGATACAGCATTATCTCCTTCGAGCACCATTGCAAGAACAGGTCCGGAAGTGATGTAGGTGATCAGGGAGTCGAAGAAATTCCTATCCTTGTGCTCACCATAATGATGCTCTGCGGTGTCCCGCGTAATCTTCATCAACTTCATGGCCACTATCTTGAGGCCTTTGTTCTCGAAGCGTGAAACGATCTCCCCGCAGAGTCCACGCTGGACTCCGTCGGGTTTGATCATTACATACGTCCTTTCCATCGCCATGGGAAGATCACTCCTTCGATTCTTCGGCTATGCGCTTCTCTTCGAATTTAAGACGTGCGTCCTTCTCTTCGATGGCCTTCTGGGTCCATGCGGTCTTCCTGGGGACCCTCTTCAGCTCGATCATGTTCTTGTAACATTTGTTGTTCTCAAAATACAGGACCGTTCCATCCCTCTTGACGAACATCTTACCGGTTCCAGGCTCTATATCGGCGCCACAGAACGAGCAGTTCCTTATCTCCACCATCATATCACCTCATTCCGAGCTTTCTGGCTTCTCTCGAGGTCTCCCTCAGCATGAGGATATCCCCCATCCTGACTGGACCCATTATGTTCCTGGTGATGATCCTTCCCCTGTCGCGTCCGTCTAGTACGCGGACCTTGACCTGGGTGGCCTCACCAGTCATCCCGGTTCGGCCTATGATCTCAACGACTTCCGAGGGGATGCTATCAGTGTCAATCATTTCAGATCACCATTCAGTTCTTGAGTTTGTTCGCAGATTGTGATACATCTTCACAGAGCTGTTTTCCCTTTCCAACATCGATTATTGCTATCGAGGCAGTGGGCTTCTCTAGTCCAATCGCGTTTCCGAGCTCGGCCTTGCTGGGCACGTATACGTAAGCAACTCCCCTCTCCTCACAGAGTGCGGGTATGTGTGCGAGTATCTCGGGTGGGTCTACGTCGACGGCCATGATTACGATGGCGGCGTCACCGCGTTCGATTGCTTTTGTAACTTCATTGGTTCCTTTCTTGATCTTTCCGCCGTCCCTTGCGATCTCTGCAAGTTGGTACGCTTTATCAGAAAGTTCCTTCGGCGTCTCGAATTTAACAAATATAGACATTTTATTACCTCTTTCCGGTCAATGACCTTCATCATTCATCGGCTCTTGAGAGCATACTTGCTATCGGTTGCTTATATAAATTAATTATCGTGCTCATTGGGCGTGGTCGGAGTGTGCTGCCAGACCTATAAGCTGAGGGTGCAGGTCGAATTCCTCGGCCACATTGTAATCTGG
>DATERX010000017.1:0-4533 GCA_035271165.1 Candidatus Methanomethylophilaceae archaeon | reverse complement strand
TCGTCCACCGTGTCGAAGCGTTTCGTCCTTATGTAGTCGGGAATCTCAACGCTAGACGCGCCCATCCATAATTCGACCTCTGCACCACGCTCGAACGCACGTCTCGCCAAGGATACGGACATCAGCCCGGTGGAACGGTTGGTGATTATCCTCATATCATCTATGGGTTCCTCGGAGCGTCCTCCGATGATCAGTATCTTCCTACCGTCCAGATCGTTACCACAAAGAAGCTTGAACGCCCATGAGACGACCTCGTCCCTGGTCGCGACCTTCGCCCTTATCCCATCGGAACGCGGGCCGATGACCTTCACGCCCATCCTCTTGATCTTCGCCAGGTTCTCCTCGAAGGCTGGATTCTTGAACATCGCCTCGTGCATAGCAGGGGCGAGTGCTACGGGAATGCCGTTACCAATTGCAACGGTTGCCATGGATGTTACCGTGGTATCGTCTATCCCGCAGGCGATCTTCGATATGGTATTTGCCGTGGCGGGATATATCATAAACAAATCGGCAGACCTCGCGTCACCCATCCATTTGATGTGCTCCGCCTGTCCGGTCAGCCTGGTTATCGGTTTGTTGCCTGAGGCGAACTCTATCGTATCTACAGTCACCAGGTCGCAGGCGGCGTCGGTCATCACGGGGATGACGGTGGCTCCGTGACGGATGAGGTCGCGTATCGTGGAGAAACATTCGGTGGCCGCTATACTGCCGGTTATCCCCATGACGACTGTCTTTCCCCTTAGTCTGCTGCTCTTCTCACAATAAATCTCTTCTGACGGATGCATCTTCATTCACCTATGATCGCTATTGCCTCGGCCAGCACCTCTTCCTCGGTGCCCGAGGCATCTATTACATGGAAATTACTCTCCTTGGCCATCTCGAGATAGTTGGAACGTACCTTCTTTAGGTATTCCGTGACCTCGAACTTGCTCACATCCCCTCTGCCGTTCACCCTCTCCATGCCCATCTCCGGATCTATGTCCAGTAGGAACGTGATGTCCGGTTCGATTATGATGGGACGGTTGATCTCCTTCAGCCATTCCTTATCGGCCTTCGTACCTTCTAAGTTAGTGGACTGGTATGCTATGGTTGAAGCGTAATATCTGTCACACAGGACTGTCTTACCGGATTCCTTCCATTCGAGGATCTCCTGTGTGTGACATGCACGGTCCGCCGTGAACAGTAATGCTTCGGCGTTCTGGGATACCTTTCTAACTGTGCCGGAACGTATCATCCTGCCTATGGGGCCCTCTGTGGGTTCTGCAGTACTTACAATATCGATGCCACGGGACGATAGGGACTTTGACAATCCCTCTATGAGGGTGCTCTTTCCCGCACCGTCGATACCTTCGAAAACAATGAAACGGCCAACCATCTTTAACATCTCTTTTATGATTTTCAGATATGTATTACTTTGTCATATCCTTGCCAGGAATGAAAGTTTGTTAACAAGATCGTCCAGGGATTGGATATCCTTGATGTCTATCCTACATTGACCTGCGAGGCGTTCCCTTATGTCCGTGTCGTACGGAATGTCTAATGCAGATAGGTGGACTTGCAGATCCGAGGCGATTATGTCACCTTTCCTATCCCAATCCGTTAGTATCACTGCCTTCTTGTTCTTACTGAAGACGTATTCCGCTGCACGTATGGGACCACCAGAGGACTGTACGGTAAATATGTCACCGTTTATGCCGAGATGTCCCAATGCGATGACATCCCTTCTACCTTCCACTAGTATCACCCTGTCCAATGACAACTCCTGGAGGTCCTCGAGTATGTCGATTATGGCCTCGTATCTGTCCGTGTCATTGCTCAGACGGAACCCTCCAGCTTGTTCAAGATGACGTCTGTGTCACCTTCTATGAATATGGTCTTCCTTCTGTCGGTCATGCCCTTGATTACTTGGGAGTCCATGCCCGTGATGTCCTTGATGAGGCCTTCGGCCTCCTTGTTGGCCTTACCGTCGAGGGGGGGCGCCCTAACACGTAATATCAGACGTTTCCTCCACTCGTCGAACCCGTCCGGTCCCTGACGGGATGAACGTGGTGAGACGTAGACGTCCAACTCTAGCCCGTTGGCGGTCCTGCGTGTGACGTCAGAAAGTTCCATGCTAAGGGATGCGTCTCGTCCATTATTCATTTTTCCTAGAATGTCACCGAACGATTAGATAAAATAGGGTCATCACTTAGCTGTAAGCGATGCGGACGGGATCTTTGAAACCGATGAAGTTCGAAGACCTTACGGAGGTCTACAGGGAGGAGAAGTCTAAAGGACTCCTTACAGAAGTGAGGTCTGACCTCTATCCCGCGATGTCCGATCTTTTAGTTTCACTTAGGACGGAGTATGATCGTTTGCTGTCCGAGGACCCGGACTCGATAATGTGCGAGGGAGCTAACCATAGACGCAGAAGGGCCAGCCGATTGGTCCGTGACGTAATCTCAATGCGCATGAACAAGGTAAGCTCCATGGCGCTCAGGGCGGCGGGTGGGGCAAAGACGTCGACGGAGATACTCACCGAGGAGGAGAAGAGGTTCCACAACTCCGTGTTGGAGGCTGCGAACGTCCTCATGGCTTCCGTGGACCGTGTGACGAGGAATGTGAAGTACAAGATTCCCCCGATTGAGAGTACGCCTAAGGCCGCTCCGCATCCAGTGCCTGTGGTGTCTGAAAAGATGGCTCTCAAGGATATGCCGGTGATGGACGATTTCCCTGATGATGATTACATACCCGATGTAGACGATATGCGTGACGATGCGGATATACAGGAGGTTGTTCCTATGGATGAGGTCCCTGTAGAGAGATCCGTTCAAACAGAGGAGGTTCCTGAGGAAAAACCTGAACAGTTAAAGGAACTCTCAGATGAGATGATATCCTCGCCTGAAGCTGACATCGAAAATGATGTCGATGATTTGGATGAGGATATGTACGTCCTAATCCGGATATTGGATGACCTTGAGGAGTTCGTTGGTCCAGATAGGAATTACGATCTTAAGAGGGAAGAGCTGGTGACCATGCCGAAGAGCATGGCCGACGCATTGGTTATGAGGGGTAAGGCCGTAACGGTCAAGCCCTCACTGTGATCGTACGCGTATCGCCGGGGAATTCCAGACAATCAATGTTGAAACGTTTCTCCCCTATTATCTCCGCAACGGTCTCACGTGCGAGGTCTGGCTTGTTGTTTGTTTTGCTCAAGTGAGCGAGAAATATCTGGCGTCCTTTCCTCTCGGTACGTTTTATCGCGTTGGCGCATGCGACATTTGACAGGTGACCTACATCGCTTAATATCAGTTTCTTGAGGTACGCAGGATAGGGGCCTTCCTTGAGCATGTTGTTGTCGTAGTTGGATTCTATTATCGCGATATCTGAAATCTGTAACGCATGTTCGGCCTGTAAGGTCAGTTTCCCTGTGTCCGTTGCGACGAATATCCTTTTCCCGTCCGATTCGGTCAGGAATGCGTTGGGTTCTGCGGCATTATGGGACGTAGGAATAGGAAGTATGTTCATACCGCATAGTTCGAAAGACGTCCCTGTGGATATCTGCCGGTAATCAACATTGCCGAGCTTGCTCAGTTCGTACGTAGGTCTGTTGCAGTAGATCGGTATATCGAGTTTCCTTGCTGTAGGTCCGGCGCCCATCACGTGGTCGCTGTGCTCATGTGTGAGAAGTATCGCCTTTACGCTGCCGGCATCTATGCCTTCCTTTTCCATAAGCCCTAAGATCCTCTTGCAGCTTATTCCGGCATCTATCATTATGGCCTCGTCGTCGGACCTCAGTACAGTGCAGTTGCCGTCACTTCCGCTGGCAAGGACATGTGCTTCGAAAATTCCCATCTCTTCTTTTCCCTCTCAGACCTTTCTCTTGTAGATATGAAACACTATGTCCCCTCTGGAGATTATTCCTACGAGGACTCCCTTTTCGAGGACCGGTACGCGTTTCACCTTGCGTTCAATCATCGCCTTAAGGAGATCTACTATGGTGGCGTCCGGTGTCGTGGTGAGAAGCGTACGTGTCATTATCTCCTCTACCTTTGTGTTGGACACGTCGTTGGCGGCCTCTTGGAGTATGGTGTTCTGATTTTTTGAGTCGAACGAGTAGGAAAGCATCTTCCCTCCTCCTTCGTCCATCTCCGATTGGCGTTTCACTATGAGCTGAAGGACGTCGTCTTCGCTGATTATGCCGACGAGATGGTTCCGGTTATCAACTACGGGGGCTCCGGAGATATTATTGACAGCGAAGCGTATGGTAGCTTGTTTGATGCTGTCATTCGGTTTCAGCGTGATAACCTGCGTGGTCATCAGATCCCTCACTTTAAGCTCAGCCATAATATCGATACTCATAATCTGTTTAAGTTATATTAATTTGTACATGAGCCATGAGTCGTGTGTATATCCGGAGCAAAAAACAGACAGGTTTATTAATGAAAACGGGTTGTAGAATTTCCGTAGGGGCCTGTAGCTCAGCTAGGTAGAGCGTTCGACTCTTAATCGAACGGCCAAGGGTTCGAATCCCTTCAGGCCCGCCATCTTGAC
>DATERX010000016.1:0-15599 GCA_035271165.1 Candidatus Methanomethylophilaceae archaeon | reverse complement strand
AATGTGGACTTCAGCGCAGAATCCATCAAAGAACACATCGACCTTGTAAACAAAGAGGCCTCCAGGTTCGGCAAGGTCGCAAAGAAGTTCACTATTTCCGATATTTGGACTGGTAACGAGGACATAAGGTCCCTAAAATCACTGATCTTGTTCGGACTCAAGGGTATAGCGGCATATGCATACCATGCTAAGGATCTGGGATATGAGGATAAAGAGGTCTACGACTTCATGTATGTCGCCCTTAAGGCGATCGGATCATCCGAAATGGGAATGGACGAACTCCTCCCATTGGTCATGGAGACCGGACAAGCCAACCTAAAGGTAATGAAGATACTCGACCAGGCGAACACTGAGACATATGGAGTTCCCACACCCAACACTGTATCAATGAAGATTGAGAAGGGGCCGTTCATCATCGTTACTGGACACGACCTGCTTGACCTAAAACTGCTACTAGAGCAGACCGAAGGAAAGGGTGTGGACATATACACTCATGGTGAGATGCTCCCCTCGCACGGATATCCTGAATTGAGGAAGCATGGCCACTTCAAAGGCCACTTCGGTACCGCATGGCAGAACCAGCAGAAGGAGTTCGATGATGTACCTGCCCCCATACTCTTTACGACGAATTGTCTAATGAAGCCCAAGGACAGCTACAAGAATCGTGTGTTCACCACAGGTCCTGTGTTCTATGACAACACGGAACACATCGATGAGAAGAAGGATTTCACCCCTCTCATCGAAATGGCTCTCGAACTCGGCGGATATGACAAGGAAGTACAGATGACGGGGGTCAACGGCGGTAAGACCGTGACTACCGGTTACTCATCTGGAACCATACTATCCGTCGCGGACAAGGTAGTGGAAGGAGTCAACAGCGGAGCCATCAAGCACATATTCCTCGTCGGAGGGTGTGATGGTGCGAAGCCCGGAAGGAACTACTTCACCGAATTGGTGAAGAACACTCCAAAGGACACACTAGTCTTGACGCTCGCATGCGGTAAGTACAGGTTCAACGACTTGGACCTCGGTGACATAGGCGGAATACCTAGGATACTTGATGTAGGACAGTGCAACGATGCATACGGCGCAATAGTTGTTGCATTGGCATTGGCGGAGGCGTTCAACTGTACGGTCAACGAACTGCCTCTGTCCATCGTGCTATCATGGTACGAACAGAAGGCCGTCTCTGTGCTGCTTACGCTGCTGAGCCTTGGAATCACGGACATATACCTTGGACCTACGATCCCTGCGTTCCTGTCCCCCAATGTCCTCAACTATCTTGTCGACAATTTGAATGTCACCCCTACGGGTGATCCGATGGAAGACATGAAGAAGATGCTTGGCTGAACATCGGACAAATAAACAGATTCCAGGCACAGTAGGCATTATGGCCCACTGTGCCTTTTTATTTTTAATAAAAAATGTTTGTAAATGGATATTTCAACAGATTCCGTTCATCTCTGCCAATAATTCCTTGCAGCTTCGCCCATCATGATGGCGTTCTTATCCGGAACCGTCAACGGCATCTCGCATCCTGGTGCAAGGATCAAACCTCCATTCAAACCAGCGGCTTCGATTACACGGTAACTTTCATCCATGACATTATCCGGATTACCCATCATCATAGTCCGAACAGGATCCACATTACCCATTATGGCCATATCTCCCGCGCTCTTCCTTGCTTCAACAGGGTCAACAGCGTGGTCGAAGCTAAA
The DNA here is from genome assembly GCA_035271165.1 of Candidatus Methanomethylophilaceae archaeon. Lineage (GTDB taxonomy): Archaea > Thermoplasmatota > Thermoplasmata > Methanomassiliicoccales > Methanomethylophilaceae > VadinCA11. The sequence goes on along the minus strand of DATERX010000016.1, from coordinate 13,881 downwards.
ACAATCTGTTCCGATCCTCTTCAAGACGGACATTGTATTCAGCGTGTTCCCGCATATATGTATGAATGCTGGTACATCCCTGTAAGATTTCGTGTCCTTGATGACGCGCTTTATAGATCCTGCTGAATAATCTAAGAACATGTCTTTAGATATCAGATCCTCGGAGGATGTCGGGTCGGCCATCCACATTACTGTTGCACCAGCTTCTATCATGCGCTGTTCCATGGCAGTTACAAAATCAGTGACCTTATCCACCGTTTTTTTCACATAATCCGGTTCAATAAGCATGTTCAGCATCATGTTCTCCGCACCCATCAGATACCCGGCCATCGTAAAAGGTCCCCAGGCGAGTCCGCATATGTGCAGATCCTCAGGTAGTATTCTGGCAGTTTCCTCTAGGCTTTCCACGAAGACCTTTGTGAAACGTGGACATTCCGAGGCTTTGAAAGGGTCGAAGAACGTAATATCGTCTAGATCCTCTGGTTCCTTGAGCAAGGGTTTGACCACCATCCCATAATCATCATCGGGAAATCTGACGTTGGCTTTCATATCCGCGAACGGAATCTGTGAATCAAGTACCGGCTTGACGAAATCAGATTTCGTCATCATGGCGTAGTCCACGGCCACCTTTGCAGATATACGCGGATCCTCACGCGCCTGAGTGACGGTGTAGCCTGCACTGTGCGCCGCAGTGACAACTGCGAAGTTGTTCACCGGAGTACGGCCAATGGATTCGAATCTCAATGCGGCATCTACCGCATCCCTATGCCCAGCATCTTTCAATTTAACACCTTGGTATGCAAGCGGACTATCAGATATTAATCGTTCTCATCAGTCGCTTCTCTCGCTGAGTTTGGATACCCTATAAACAAACTCCGATGTGGACAGTTCGCCACCCACATCACGAGTCTTCATGCCTTTACCGTAAGCAGAACGGACCGCGTTCCTTATCTTGTCCCCTTCGACACTCATATCGAGACCGTCAAGAGTCATGGCCGCTGCGAGGATACACCCCGTCGGGTTGACGGTATCCTTTCCAGTAAGCCATTCAACAGGTCCGTGCATAGGCATGAACATGGCAGTATTATCTCCTATATATCCGGTGGATGTCAGATATGCGCCCCCGCATAGGCCCATAAGCACTCCAGAGACTGCGTTGCTGTAAGATACGGGGACCAACATTACATCTGTGGATGTAGGATCTATGACAAGGTCGGAAACCGCTTCAGCGACTTCCATGTCGGATATGTCAAACTCCGATGCGGCCAATTCCTCATAGAATAGATCGGTGAAGATCGAATCCATGTACCTATTCAATTCCAGGTCCCTGAGACAAACTATTTTTTTCCTATGCTTCTCGGCGGAAATCTTACCTGCAGTCAGTATGACTTTCCTGCATACGATGACGTCCAAGAAGGATTCCACAGTGACGCCCTTCAAAGTCTCCATTTCATTCGATACGCCTGTGGATTGAGGGTTACAGGAGAAAAGGAGACAATCCAACCCTTGTACGCCTATATCATCCCCTGGAGGTTTGAAGCTCCTCATCAAGGTGTACATCTCCAGTTGTTTGCGCAATATCCCGAGGGGATCCTTATATTTTCTTTCTGTTGCACGGCGCCGTACAGGCGTGGCTATTATGGCATCCGCTTCCGCGGCGGCCTCCATGGTCTCCGGTGGGAGATGATACCCTGTCTTATCGTAAGCAGCATCGCCTATGTCGGCGAATTCTATATTCACGTCGCTGACCGACCGTAATACGGCGACTGCTGCGTCGGTGACCTCTTTACCGACACCATCTCCGGGTAATACAAGGACGGTCTTAGACATTTTCGCCTCAGAGTAGCCTATCGGTCAATCCAGCGTACATAAGTGGAAGCGTTATGGTGGCGTCGCCGTCCACGGTCATCATGCTGGCGTCGCTCTTCACCTTGTTCCAGGACACTGCCTCGCTTATGCGGGCCCCTGAACACGAACCGTCATACTCCTGCGCTGTAGTCATATATATACAATAATCAAGACCGTCACGGAACTGACTCCACCAGATCACATGGTGTTTGGATATTCCGCCCCCAATGATGATGGCGCCCATATATTCCGCATCGTTCGTCATCTCGGCCAGCATCTGTTCGTCGCCGAACAGATCTATCCTGAGGTCGCGGTGCATCTGATAGTAGGTCCAAAGTTGAGATCCGAAGGATCCGTCGGTTATCCCCGGAACGACGATGGGGACGTTATGGATATGGCACTGATGTAGTAAACTGTCCTCATGCACCATCCTCTTACCGACCTCATCTATTATCTTATGAGTGGTCATATCACGGCTTTCCGCGAATATCTCTTCGAACATCGGTAGAAGGTTATCCTCAAGAACCAGGCCGTAACAGGAATCGGGGACCAGTACGTTCCCCAATCTGCTCACGCAGTTCTTGCGGAGCTTGGCGTCATCCATCTGGAAATCCCCCTCGTAATAATGGGCGAAGGTCCTGGAGATATCATGGTCTAGTGTTCCGCAGGTGGTGATTATTAGGTCCACCATGCCGTTCCTGACCATGTCGACTATCACACCCCGGGTGCCTGTAGCCATTATGCATGCAGGGAAGGACATGACTCTTAGGCACCCTTCCTTGGTTATCATCCTCTCGGCGATGTCTGTGGCATCGGCAAGTTTCTTTGCGGTGAAGCCACCGGCTTTGCCCATATTCCTCAGCATCTGGTCTACAGTCATTCCCTTTGTTACTTTTATATCCTCAACTGGGACAAGTTCTAGTTCCGACATTAAAAACACCTTGTTGTTTAGACACTATTAGTAACTGATAAAAACATTGTGTAATCGACGACCGCGACACAATAAACATAAATCTTAATCATGCAATCATGGAGAGCGGTAACAACGTGATAATATCAGGCAGGAATAGGGATTACAAGGAATTGTCAGAGTCGCTAAGGAACAAGAAAGTCCTATTGCTCACTTGTAACACATGCGTAAGGTTATGCGGTGAGGTCGGCGGTAGGAAGTCCGCAGATAGGCTTTCAGACAAATTGTCTAAAGACAATGTCGACGTCATCGATGTCATCGACGTTTCGGCTGCTTGTATCGCCTCTATAGTTCTAAAAAAGCTAACTCCCGAGAAGATGGACGAGTCCGATATGATATTGTCCCTGACCTGTCCCCTCGGGGCCGCATGTGTAGCCTCCGTTTCCGGAATGGATATCCTCAACCCAGTCGAAATGATAGGTATCGGCTATTTGGATGAAGACGGAGTCCCAATCGTGGTCTCTAATTCCTGTGACTTTACTGAAGAGACCCCCGCCGTTGAGATGGCAAAGGATTCGGGATTGAAGTTAACTCCATTTGTTTGAATCAGATTTTAAAAATAAAAAATAAATTTAACGGGGGCGGACCCCCGTAATTAGTTTTGAGATCAGAGCGGTATCACGTACAAGACTGCTGTAACCATACAGATTGTAGGCAACAGCTTGATCAATACGTGTATCGAAGGTCCTGCGGTGTCCTTGAAGGGATCTCCGACGGTATCGCCGACGATCGCAGCTTCATGGGCAACTGAGCCCTTTCCACCGTTTGCTCCTGATTCTACGAGCTTCTTCGCGTTGTCCCATGCCCCTCCTCCGTTGTTGAGGAAGTTTGCCATCAGGACACCTACGATGGTGGCGACCATCATAAGAGCACCCAATGCTGCGGGAGCTTCCATTGCGAGATTGGTCGGGAGCAAGTACCTGAATATAAGTCCGAATGTGATCGGGACTATTATAGGCAACAATGCAGGAGCAATCATCTCCTTGAGCGCACTGCGCGTGGAAATATCAACACATCTTGCATAGTCAGGGTCGGATGTTCCAGCCATTATGCCAGGGTCCTCCTTGAACTGCCTGCGTACTTCCTTAATCATCTCGCCCGCCGACTTTCCGACAGCGTTGATTGCGAGGGCTGCGAAGTAGAACACGAGCACACCACCCACAAGTCCGCCTACGAACACTAGCGGGTTTCCGAAGTTGACTATCATAGCATCGACCAGGTCTTGTCCTCTGATCTCTGCCACGATTTCGAAGAACGCGGCGAACAGCAAGAAGGATGCTAGCGCGGCGGATGCCATCGCGTATCCCTTTGTAAGCGCCTTGGTAGTGTTACCGGAAGCGTCCAGAAGGTCTGTTCTGTCCCTGACCTCCTGAGGTTCGTTGCTCATCTCGACTATACCGCCTGCGTTATCCGTTATGGGTCCGTATGTATCCTCTGCAAGGATGAAAGCGGACGAGGCAAGCATAGCGACGGTACCAACGGCGGTTCCGTAGATTCCAAACACTATTTCCTGGCCTGCTACGGGTGATCCATAGTAACCTAGCACGAAGGTACCGGCGATTGCCAATACGATACATATGACTGGGAGAAGTGTAGACTCAAGACCAACTGAGATACCCTTTATGACGTTGGTTGCAGGCCCCGTCTCGGAAGCATCTGCGATACTCTTTACCGGCCTGTGGTCGCCTGTATAATACTGTGTTATGTAGACGATGGCGAGGGCCAGAAGAATACCGACGATCGCACATCCAGCGAAATATTCCCAACCGCCGCCTGTCGCAAACTCATCCTTAAGAAGCCAGTATACGGAGAATATCGTACCTATCAGTACTAGGAACATAGTTACGTAATATCCGCGGTTGAGGGCGGAGAACACTACCTTATCGGTGTCCTTGAGTCTTACGGTCAAGATACCAATGATAGAAGCTATGAGTCCGAAGGCCATGACAACGATAGGTAGATAAATCCAGTTGAAGGGAATAGTACCTGCTATTACAAGCGGTAAGGCCTTTAGGACAGCCAGACCTATCACCATCGAACCGATGATCTCAGCCGCTGTGGACTCGAATATGTCCGCCCCCCTTCCAGCACAGTCGCCGACGTTGTCACCGACAAGGTCCGCGATGACTGCAGGGTTACGTGGATCGTCCTCAGGTATTCCAGCTTCTACCTTTCCAACAAGGTCTGCGCCGACATCGGCTGCTTTGGTGTAGATACCGCCGCCGAGCTGGGCGAAGAGGGCCGCAAAGGATGCACCGAACGCGTATCCGATGATGTAATGGAGAGTCTGCGTCATACCTGCCACACTTCCTCCGTCGCCATATACTGCGAAGTATGCTAGGAAGACTGTGAAAAGTCCGAGGATGCTCAGGGTCGAAACGACGATACCTGATACCGCACCGCCACGGAAGGCCAACTTGAAAGCCTCATTGATAGATCTGCGTGACGCACTTGCTGTTTTAATGTTCGTTTTCACGGAAATCTTCATTCCGATAAATCCAGAGAGGACCGAGAATCCTGCTCCTATAAGGAATGCGATCGCCACCGGATATCCCAAGTATGCCTTGGTGGATTCCGGGATGCCCGCAAGGGCGATCAATATTGCCACAATTATGCTTATGATTCCTATCGTCTTGTATTGACGCTTAAGATATGCCATTGCACCTGTCTCTATAGCGTCCGAAATCTTACGCATTTCCGGAGTCCCGGAATCCGACTTCCTGATATCGAAGACGAAATATATTGCAAAGATCAGAGCGATAATGACTGCAACAGGAATCATGAAAAGCAGACTGTCTGTTGATAATATTTCAATATTCATGAGTTTACCTCTGAGTTTTTAGATTCGGTAAACACTACTTCTATTTATAACACTCTCGGAAACACACAGACAAATAGATATAATATAAATCAGACAACGCTACATAAGCATCTAAATAAGAATTCTGGCACATCAAATTTATAAATTTATCATCTCTGTCAATATATATCTGATGTAGGGCATCTTGAGCCAGCGGGTTCTTACACATATTTATCTAAAGCAATTAAACGCGTGCGAATCAATTTTATATAAGTGTGGGCTAATCCCACATTCAGGAGTTCTATCGTATGTACATGATCACAGAGGCCGAGAGGAAGGTCCGCATCCCGCCCAAAGAACTGGGCGAGGATATAGATGAGGCTATAAACAACCTCACATGGGACACCTACGAAGGCAAATTCAACGAGGACAAGTCACTTACAGTCCTGATAAAGGATATGGATCCGCAAGGTCCTGGACGTATAGTCCACGGTGATGGTGCGGTATACCAGACTGTAAAATACAAACAACTGGTTTTCAAACTTAAGGACAACGAGGTTGTCGAAGGTTTAGTGGTGGAGATCCTCAAGTTCGGAGCCTTCATAAGGTTTGGACCTTTGGACGGCCTTCTGCACATAAGTCAGGTAATGGATGACCGCGTCGACATTGACGAGGTCAACCAAAGGCTCATAGGGAAGGAGTCCGGAAGGACGCTTGCCGTCGGAGACAGAGTAAGAGCGAGAGTCGTCAGCATAGATCTGAACGAAAAGAACCCTCAAGACAGCAAGATAGGACTCACAATGCGTCAACCTGGTCTCGGAAAACTCCAGTGGATCGAGGAAGACAACACTAAACAGAAGGAGACGGTCTGATGGCAAGGGTAGTACTCAAAGCATGCAAAGATTGCAACTTCATCAGTGAAGACAATGATAAGTGCCCCCGTTGCGGAGGAGACACCACCAAAGAATGGCAGGGATATCTGGCTATTATTGATTACACCAAATCTGATATAGCGGCACGCATGAGCATAACAGCCAACGGCAGATACGCCTTGAAGGTTCGCTGATTAGATGGAATTCCGGGACAGGTTACTTCCCGAGGATAAACGTAATCTGTTCAAAAGACCCATCGGACGCGATTTGAAGGAAAACGAACTTATTAAACTCGACAAAGGTTCAAAACTTGTTACGGTCGGCGACGTGGTATCGCTGGTCGCAAGAAATCACGGCATCGTACCTTTCCTGTCTATCTATGACGGAAAGACGGAAAGGCATGATATGACCGAATTCTCCTCCCTAGTGGAAGAACACGGATGGGAAGAGGTCGAGGTCAGGAACCCTCCAAAGATGATAACATCGGAGCTGATCGAGGCCGTGAAAAACGCATTTGAAGGCAAAGTCCACATAATAAAGGTGGTAGGAGAGGAGGATTTGGCGACAGTCGCCTGCATGTTTCTCGCTCCTTACGGCACCAATATCGTGTACGGATGGCCAGGAAGAGGGATGATGCTCGTAACCACGGACGAGAACGTCAGAAAAGAAGCAGAAACACTCATCAATATGATGGAGGAGCTAGAATGAAGATAGAGATAAAGAAACAGAAGGAAAACCCCCTACTGAAAAGGATAGAGGTACACTTCGAAGTAAATCACATCGGAGAAGTAACACCTAAGAGACAAGCTGTAGCTGAAGAGGTAGCTAAAATCATGAAGGTCAAGAGAGACAGTGTAGTGATTGACGATCTTTCAAGCAAATACGGAGTCGGAATCTCAGTGGGATACGCAAAGGTTTACGATAACAAAGAAGCCGCCTTGGAATTCGAGAACGCCCACCTCCTTGCGAGGAACGGTATCGAGAAGGATAAACCCGAAGAGCCAAAAGCTGAGGCAGAGGAATAAAAATGGCAAAGAAAGATAAAACAAAATCCCTGAAGAAGGGAAGCGCATACAAAGTGGATGGCGACAAGGTCGAAAGGACAAAGCCCGTCTGCCCTAAGTGCGGAGCTGGTGTATTCATGGCAGTCCACAAAGACAGGACAGCCTGCGGTAAGTGCGGGTACACTGAGTTCAAGAAGAAAGAGTAAAGGCATTTCTTCATTCGGCTCCCGCCCTCTCAAATGGGAGCCTCAGGATCTTCCTGAACTGCCTGCTTCTCTTTTAACCTTTTAATCCAATAAGGGACTCGTGGTATAGTCTGGATAGAATCGTGGCTTCCGGAGCCTCTGACCCGGGTTCGAATCCCGGCGGGTCCGCTCAACCTAATTTGTTTTTAACCATTATATCATGGACGCGATTCAAACGGATATGGATGTTCAACAGTAATTACGGATCAAAACATTCCTCCGTCCATATACCAGTAATTCGATGCTTTCATCTATTTGGCGGCCACATCCCGTTTATACGATATCCCACACGGTCGGGATCCATGGTTGAACACTCCATTCCAGGGATGATCATCCTTACGACTGGTATCTCCAGTTCTGGGCGTGTAAGGTCTACGGCTATTACCTTGTCGAATCCAGAATCCATGAGCTTCTCAAGGACGACTTCTATGTCATCCAGTACGTAATCAGTGGATTCATCCATCATATCGCTTAGTTTTGTCTTCCGTTCTAGATCGGAATACCATAGGCGGTTGAGTCTTTTGATCTTGTCATACCCCATCTCTCGAGTTGTCTTCACGAGGTCCGTGTTGACCTTGGCACCTTCCTTATGTGTCGCTCTGCTCTGTGCGACCTCGGAAATCGCCCTTACGGCAGCTATCTCGGGGTCGAGATGGGTACCGACGCCGATGGTCAGCATCTCCGGGTCGTTGTTCATGACATCGTCCGAGGCGGCGCCTATCGTTGTAACACCCACATCCGTGGTTATATCCTTTAGATAAATCTCCACCCCCTGTTTCTTGAAGGCCTTGATCATTCTTCCAGGAACGGTGTCTAGATCCGCGGTCACGTCCGCTCTGGCGAACCCCTTATCCTCGGCGAGGGACCAAGCATCCCTCTCTATGACCTCGAACATCGAATGCAGTACTGCTTCCTCAATGGAATTCCCAGAGGCGATCCCGTTCGTATTGTATCTGAAAAGCTGAAGATCCCCGTTAGTCTCATAGGGATGATACACGGCACAGGAGGGGACCCACATCATCTGACCTCTAAACATCTCCCATCCCAGGGACCAAGCGATTTCCGCATTCCTGTAGTAATGGGCGCGGTCGAAGGGCAAAATCAGTTCGGCGGGATCGACGGCGGGACCAATTTCCTTCGCCTGGTCGTAGGTTCCGTATACGAGCTCGTCGTCCTTCTGCATCTCGGCACTATATCTTTCCATGGCCTCCATGATGGCGGAGGCCTTCGCCTGTTCATACGTGGCACCTTTGCCGTTGTAACTGGATACCGCTCCCTTCGCGGCCTTCGGACGGTGAATCGAGAATACTGGTATCCCTATGTTGTCTAAGCCTGTAATGTCCTTAGGTTCCTCAAGACCTGCTACCTTGAGCAGGGGCTCGGTGCGTTTCAGCGTGTCTTCAGGGGATACGACCCTGATCCCTCCTTCCTTGTCGTATTTCGGGGATCTCTCGAGTATCAACGGCTTCATCTAAAAATCGGATTGTATCATCTGTTTAATAAATTCTATCATTTTCTGTTTGTAACGCATGATTTCCTCGAATTAAGAGACAAATCCTTAATCAATCAGTATATACACAATTATGAAACTCACAAAAGACGAACAACGCACCCTCGACGGAGAGGAAGGAGTAAGTCGTCAGAAAGCAATCGAACTTCTGATGGCATTAGGAAAGGTCTACGGAGCTGATGACCTTATAGGGATAACATCCGCCCACCTTTCCGGTGCATCGTACAAGACAATCGGGGAAGGCGGTCTTAAGTATCTCAGTGACCAGGTCAAAGGAGGTGCTAAAGTATCTGTACCCTCGACATTGAACCCCGTCGGAATGGACCTCGGAAGATGGGAGGAGATGCACATATCTAGCAATTTTGCCGAGAAACAGAAGCAGATCGTAGAGCTTTACGGTAAGATGGACGTAATGACGACCTGCAGCTGCACTCCGTACGTAGGGCCAAGTGTACCCAAATTCGGCGATCACGTCGCATGGGCCGAATCATCCGCGTTATCGATGGCAAACTCGTTCTTCGGGGCCAGGACCAACAGGGAAGGTGGACCTGGAGCGTTGGCCGCCGCCATATTAGGTAAGACTGCGAACTACGGGTTACATATCGATGAGAATAGGAAACCGTCCGTGGTGATAGATGCCGATATAGACGGTTCCGTTTTCAATTATTCATTGTTGGGACAAGCCGTCGGAAGTAGGATTGGTACGCGTATACCGTACTTCAAGGGATTTTCAAAGGACATAGGCCTGGAGGAGGCAAAGGCACTGTCCTCCGCTATGGCAGCTTCAGGCTCAGTCGCAATGTGGCATGCCGAGGGGGTGACTCTGGAGGCTAAGGACCATGACGTTTCAAGCCTAGAGGTGATACACATCGGAGAGGATGAACTGAAGGCCGCTTACGAGGGACTGAACACCACCGATGATGTACAGTTGATAGCCTTGGGTTGCCCACATCTCACGGAAAAGGAGATCCAGGAGATCGCCATTATGTTGAAGGGTAAGAAGAAAAAGGCCGGTGCACCTGAGATATGGTTCTGTACCTCCGCGGAGATCAGGAATAACCGTCCGGAGGACGTCAAGATCCTGGAGGAGTTCGGCCCGGTCCTTGCAGATACGTGCATGGTGGTGGCACCGATAGAGGGGGCCTTCTCCCGTACTGCCACAAACTCTGCAAAGGCAGGTAATTATCTTCCGACATTATGTTCACAGTCAGTCATGTGTAAAGACATCGCACAGTTGATGGAGGCGGTATATTGATTCTCAAAGGACGTTCGATATCCTCCGGCAAGGCGTCGGGGAAGGTACTGAAACTTGATGAAGCGTTCGGATTCCTCGGAGGTGTCGAAGGCTCCACCGGGGAACTGGATGGAGGTCGTGGGAACGTTGCCGACAAGGTATTCGTGTTCCCTGCAGGTAAGGGTAGCACCGTCGGCTCGTACGTGATGTACGATCTCAAAGTCCATGGCAAGGCACCTGCTGCGATCATCAACAGTGATGCCGAGACCATCACGACCACCGGAGCGGTGATATCATCGATACCGATGGTAGATCAGATCGACATCTCCCTTATACGCGAAGGCGACGAGATAATAGTCGATGCCGACGAGGGAACAATCGAGATAGTAGGTGTCGATCTCATCGAATCCGTCTCATCCGCCATTGTGGAGGACGGCAAGGTCCTGATGCTAAAACGTCCCGACGATGCATGTTCCTTCCCAGGAGTATGGTCGCTCGTTGCGGGCAAGATCGATAAAGGAGAGTTGCCCAACGAGGCCGCCAGACGCGAACTCATGGAGGAGACCAGGATACAGGTCTTCAACCCGGACAGGACGGAGAAGCCCGTATATGTCCGTGAGAAAAACACCATATGGAAGGTATATCCGTTCCTTTACCGCATGACATCGGTTAAGCCAAAGCTGAACCATGAGAACATAGCCTATGACTGGGTCGATCCCGAAGATATACCTCTGAGGAAGACGGTCACGCATACCTACGAAGTCGTCAAATCCATGATGAAATGATCATTCAGCCGAAGATATCCCTATGATTATATCGTCCCCGTTAACGTCCCAGGTCTTGACCTCTTCCCCCCCGGGGCTGTCAGTGAACGTCAATGTGTTCGCCCTGACCTCTCCGGAGATATGATCCACCCAGGATGAGAGTAGATTTACTATCTTAGGGTCAGCCCTCACGTCGCAGTTGATGAACTGCTCCACGTTCAGCTTCATGTCCTTGCGCATCTGCTGTATCCTGCGTATGAGCTCCCTAGCGTAACCTTCGGACTCGATTTCAGGCGTCATCGAGAAATCGATGAAGACATCACCCTCGCTGAAGGAAACCCCTTCGATATCCCCTTCTGGAACCTCATCCTTTGAGAGATATGAGATGTTCTTGATATTGGCCTGCTGTGCGAGCACATGGTCGAAGACCTTGACTGCGTCGTTTGTCTTCTCACCGTTGCCGCGTATGTATATTCCAAGCAGGGGCCATCTGAGCTTGCTTCCGACCTTGGACCTCTCTGAGGCGACAAGGTCGACGATATTCTGAATCAATGACATGCTGTGTTCCATCTCGACGTCGATCAGATCATCGTTGCACTTTGGCCAATCCTCCATATGGACGGTCAATTTGGTTCCGCACATGTGTTGGTACACCTCCTCTGAGATGTGAGGTGCTATTGGAGCAAGCGTCATTGCGACATTCATTATTGCGTAATGCAGTGTGAAGTATGACGCGTTCTTGTCCTTGATTGAATCGTCATCCTCCGCCCAAGTCCTGTCCCTGACCAGACGGACATACCATCTTGAAAGATCTTCCATGATGTAGTCCTCAAGCGAACGTGCGACCTTCTGGAGCTCCCTGGTTTCCATGAACTCGGTGACTTCCCGCTTCATGTTCTCGGTGCGGGACAGCATCCATAGGTCCTCATCCCTTAGGCCGTCCTTCACATTCTTCAATGTGTGAAGTTCAGGGTCGTAACCATCAAGGTTCATGTAGGTGGATGCGAAGTTCACCACGTTCCAGTAGGTATTGAGCATTTTCCTGGCGTTCCTGGGACCGTCCTTCTGGAAGGACATATCCTCCCAGGGGGCGTTCGTCTTTATGAGGTAAAGTCTGAGTGAATCCGCTCCGAGTTGTTCTATGATCTCAAGGGGTTCGACGACGTTTCCCTTAGACTTGGACATCTTCTGCCCTTTGGGATCCAAAATCCAACCGTGCATCATGACCTCTTTGTAAGGTGTCTTGTCGAAGGATATCACTCCAGCCCCAAGCTGAGAATAGAACCAGCCACGAGTCTGGTCGTGGGCCTCGACGATGAAGTCGGCAGGCCACCATTTCTCGAACTCCTCGTCCTTGCCGGGGTAACCGAGCTGTGCCCATGAGGCTACGCCTGAGTCGAACCAGACGTCGAGGACATCCTCGATACGATGCATGTCCTTCCCACATCCGGGACATTCGAAGGTAACCGCGTCGATCCAGGGACGGTGTGTATCCATGCCCTCTGTGTATCCTTTACCTTCTTTAAGTTCGGAATATTTGCCTACGACTCGTTTCTCGCCACATTCACATTCCCATATGGGCATCGGTATGCCCCAGTAACGTTGTCTGGATATGCACCACTGCCTGGCACCCTCGACCCAGTTGCGCTGCCTGGAATCACCAGCCCATTTGGGCACCCATTTGGATTTGTCGATCTCGTCCAGCATATCCTGCTTGAGGGCGGGCACATCGAGGAACCACTGGCGGGTGTCCCGGTATATGATTGGGGACTTACATCTCCAGCAGTGCCCGTAACGGTGCATTATCCTGTCGAATTTGAAAAGTCTGTTGTTCTCCCTCAGATGCTCGACGACATCATCGTTGACGCCACGGACTTTCCGTCCGACCATCATAGGGAATCCATCGGTGAAGCGTCCATCCTCTCCTACGGGACAGAAGGACTTCATGCCATATCGTTTACCGGTCTCGTAATCGTCCGGTCCGAAACCAGGGGCGGTGTGTACGAGCCCTGTGTTGTCCGCTTCAACATAATCTGCGGTGACGACCTTGTAGACCCATTCGGATTTGGCCATCTGGTCGCCAATTTCAAAAGGTGGGGAGTAGGATAGGCCTTCAAGGTCCTGTCCCTTCATCTCCTCGAGGATCTCGTATTCCGAGTATCCTCCCTGTTCCATTATATATTCAATCTGGGAAGCCGCGATTATCACGACCTCGCTTCCCTCATCATTGGTAAGTTTAACTTTGACGTAATCAAAATCCGGATGGACAGCTACAGCCATGTTTGAGGGCAGTGTCCAAGGAGTCGTGGTCCATATCAGGAGCGAATAATCCTGACCCACTACGGGCATTCTCACTACTATCGAGGGGTCGCTCTCATCCCAGTACTCTATCTCCGCCTCTGCGAGTGCGGTCTCACATCTGGGACACCATGTTATGACGCGGTCCGCGTCGATGAGTAATCCGCGTTCATGGGCACGTGAGATGGTCCACCATGCGGATTCCATATAATCAAGGCGCAGAGTCTCATAGGGATTATCCCAATCCATCCATACACCTAGTTGTTTGAACTCCTCGGTCATACTTACGCGCAGTTCGGAGGCGAACTTCTGGCAGGTTTTTACAAACTTGTCTAT
>DATERX010000015.1:0-23739 GCA_035271165.1 Candidatus Methanomethylophilaceae archaeon | reverse complement strand
GGATTCGTCAACCTCCATCCGCCTCAGGAAAAGGCGTTACCGATAGCTTTGGAAGGGCATAGCCTTGTCGTGGCCGTCCCCACTGCCAGCGGTAAATCGATAATCGGATATATCCCTGCCCTTAAAAAGGTCCTCAAAGAGAAGAAAAGGGTCCTCTACATAGTTCCCCTTAAGGCGCTGGCATCCGAGAAGAGGGATGACATGGAATTGTTTTCACACCTTGGATACAAGGTAGCGATGAGCACTGGTGACCTGGATTCTGGCGATGGGAGGATCAAGGATGCGGATATCGTCGTCGCGACCTCCGAGAAGGCCGATTCGATGATACGTCATGGGAGTCGCTGGATGGATTCTGTAGGGTTGGTCATAGCGGATGAGATCCATTTGATACACGACCCGGGAAGAGGGCCGACACTTGAGATCATCCTAACAAAGTTAATGAAAAGAAACCCGGAACTGCAGATAATCGCATTATCGGCCACCATATCCAACGCCATGGACCTTTCCATATGGCTTGATGCTAAACTTGTCGTCGATGACTGGCGTCCCGTAGACCTCTATGAAGGGGTATATTTCAACGACGTAATAACCTTCGAGGATCGAGAGCAGAAGCACGTCCCTTCAGAGAAGGAGCCTATCTGGGCGTTGATAAAACAGACTGTTGAGGAGGGGGGGCAGTGCATGGTGTTCGTCAACTCCAGGAGGTCCACCGAGTCCTTGGCTGTCAAATTTTCCGATAATATGGCGAAGTATGTGAGCGGCCCCCTGTCGAAAAAGGACACTGTATTACTGACAGGCGGTACCGAGCCCACGACCCTCGGTAAGAAACTGACCGGTTGCATTGCATCCGGTACGGCATTCCATCATGCCGGTCTGACCTACACACAGAGGAAGTATGTCGAGGAGAACTTCCGTAGTGGCTCGATCAAATGCATCGTCGCAACACCCACCCTCGCCGCAGGTATCAACCTACCAGCCAGGAGAGTAATAATAAGGGATACCACCAGGTACGAGTCTAACGCGGGCATAGTTCCAATCTCCGTGATGGAGATCAAACAGATGTCTGGCCGTGCGGGAAGGCCCGGATACGACCCTTATGGGGAAGCGATCTTGATTGCCAAGAACCTCAATGATTATGATCATCTGATGTACGATTACGTTATGCACGACACCGAGCGCGTCACCTCCAAACTAGGCAATGAGGCGGTCCTAAGGAATCATATCTTGGGACTTATCGCGACAGGCGATGCCAACTCCGACGAGGAGATCATTGAATTCCTAAACTCCACATTCTACGGAAGCACCTCATCGATGTTCGGTGTTGAAAGCATCGTCGAGAGCGTCACCGATTTCCTCTCCAAGGAGGAGATGATAGAGAAGAACGGGAGCTCCGTTAGAATCCTTCCATTCGGGAAGCGGATATCCGACTTGTACATCGACCCTAAATCCGCCGTGATACTCAGGGACGCGGTGAAGAACATCAAGACAGGAACAGATGATTTCACAATATTGATGGCGGCTGCCCTCACCCCGGACGTCATGGGGCTTTACCCCAAGAAAAGTGACGAGAATAGACTTAACACGCTTGCGGAGGAGTATGAGGATAAATTACTCTGCGATCCGTTCGAGGATCCGAATTTCCATTACGAGCTGTTCATGAGCTCCCTAAAGGTCTCGGCGATGACTATGGATTGGATTTCCGAGGTGCCCGAGGACTTGATAACGGATTCGTTGGGTATAGGTCCTGGCGATATACGTTCCAGGATCGATATGATGAACTGGATAATGTATTCGATGAGCGAGATCGCGTACATCTTCGCACCGGACTCTATAAGGAATATCAGGCCTCTGCTCACACGCATCAAATACGGCGTGAAGGAGGAACTCACGGAACTAGTGGAGTTCCGCGGAGTCGGAAGAGTTAGGGCCAGGACACTTTTCGATGCGGGATATCGTAACAGCTCCGACATAATGGCCGCTTCCGAGAAGGTCCTTACGGACCTGCCCCGTATAGGTCCGAGTTTGGCCAAGAGCCTGAAGGAACAAACAGGCGGTTCCATAGGTAATGGGATGCCGGAACCCGAATGGGTCCCGGATGATGACGACATCGAGGCCATGGCGGCGGAATATGAAGGAGGAGGAAAGACCGCAAAGCAGTCAAACCTCTTCGATTTCTAAAATTGTTTGTATCAGAAGGAGAGAAGTCTTTCGACGTCTTCCACCGAGTTTGCGCAGTCGAGCGGCCTCTCGCTGTATTTGACCGCGGTCTCCGGGTCCTTGAGTCCGTTACCGGTGCAGATTGCCACTACCGTCTCGTCCTTGTCGATTATGCCTGCCTTCCTCAACTTGAGGATGCCTGCGACGGAGGCTGCGGATGCGGGCTCCACAAACACACCTTCGTTCCGGGCGATCATCTTCTGTGCGTCGATGATCTCCTCGTCTGTGACAGTGGCTGAGTGTCCGCCCGTGTTATAGATAGCGGCCAATGCCTTGCGTCCACTTACCGGGTTACCTATGCGTATCGCTGTCGCCAGCGTCTCCGGGTTATCCACGGGTATGAAATCCTTCTTGTTGGAACCGAACGCTCTGGCTACCGGGCTTGCACCTTCGGCCTGTATGCCTGTGAGCATGGGCATCTTGTCTATCCAACCGACCTCTTCTAGCTCGGTCAATGCCTTGTAAACGGCCCATATGTTGGCTGCGTTACCTACGGGCAGTACGATCCTGTCAGGTATGTTGTACTCAAGCTGATCCATTATCTCAAAGAGTACGGATTTCTGTCCTTCCGGGCGATATGGGTTAATCGAGTTCAAAAGGTACAACTTCCTCTGCTCGGACATCTTCCTTGCAAGTTCCAATGCATCATCGAAGTTACCGTCTATTGACAGGACCTTAGCGCCATAGAACAGCGCCTGTGCGAGTTTACCTGCCGCCACGTTCCCCGAGGGAAGGAACACTGCGCATTTCATGCCGGCTTTGGCCGCGTAGGCGGCCAGTGATGCGGATGTGTTCCCGGTTGATGCACAACCCACGACCTCGGCACCGAGCTCCTTTGCACGGGATACGCCGACAGTCATTCCGCGGTCCTTGAACGAACCCGTCGGGTTCAGTCCCTCGAACTTGATGTGCATGTTCCTAACACCAGCAATCTCGGCAAGCGCATCGGTCTTGTACAGGGGCGTTCCGCCCTCCTGTATAGAGACCTTATGTCCGGGATCTACGGGCAGGAAATCCGAATATCTCCAAACTCCCATGGGTCTGTTCCTAAGATCTTCCGGTCTCTTTTCCTTGACCTTCTCCAGGTCTAGTTTTATTGTGAGTAGTCCTTTACATTTCGGGCATTCGCTTAGGAACGGATCTTCAATCTCCGCCCCGCAGTCCCAACATAATACTTTATGAGATACCATTTCAAATCCTTCTGCAGCCTTCACCGCAATCAGTCACCCATGTTTCACATTCTATGCCGGCCTGGGTGTAAACCGACTTTACGCTATCCGCGATTATGTCCCCTTGATGGGTATCCTTGTCGTAGAACGACATTATGCACGGTCCCGAGCCTCCCAGGAACGATGCGAGGGCACCATGGGACATTGCTGCGGATTTCGCTTCATTGAGCTTCGGGATAAGATGAGCCCTATTAGGCTCTGACACCAGATCCTGTATCGACCTACCTATGAGCTTCAAATCGCCGGTGTTCATGCCGTGCACGAGGCACGATCCATTCCCGACGTGAAATATAAGATGTCCAAGGGGCACTTCCCTAGGAATTACCTTTCTAGCCTCCCTGGTCTCTATGTATATCGAAGGAAGAGCCACTACGATGCCTAGATTCTTAGGTGGTGTTATTGAAATCATATCGAAAGGCTGATACGAACGTATGACTGTGAATCCTCCGATCAAACAGGGTGCGACGTTATCCGCATGCATCCCTCCTGATGTCACATCCTCTGCATGTGCGGCACTCAGGACGAGATCGTTATCGCTTATCTTCTTCCCACAAAGCAGGTGTGCTACGTATGCACCGCCGGACGCGGAGGCGCCGGATGAACCTAGACCACTTCCTGGTCTGATCCCCTTCTTTATCCTGAACTCGATTCCGAAATCCGCTCCGGATCTCCTCAGGACCTCCTCCGCGGCTATGCAGACGGAATTTCTCTTTGGGTCGGAAGGTATGCTGTCGCTACCGGGTCCTTGTATGTCCGATATCACTATGCCGGATTCGATCTTCCTTCCCTCGATTACGTCATAAGGTTCCTTCAGTGCGAGTCCGAACGTATCGAAACCCGGCCCGATGTTAGAGGTTGTTGCTGGTGCGGCCACCTTTATCCATTCGTTGTTCATATGATATCGTCCCGAAATTTATCCTATGCCCGTGCATATGTGCGATGTTTGATAAACCTTATCGGTTCACTTCCAACTGGTAAGATTAAAACAGTCGTCTTCCATCAGGTGTTCGTGACCGTGATAGAGGTAATCGGAATAATATGCGATATGGAGCACCAGGACATTGCATCCCATTTCAGATCCCTCGGTGCAGAGGCGGTCATCTTCGATCCCAATCACATATGCGGTAAGGACCATGTCGTATCCTCATACATACACGCGGAAAGGGCGTTCTCTTTGAACAACCCGCGCACCAGGAACATCCTCAGCGAGACGATATTATACGCTTCCGGGGACAGACAAATCGGACGAGCGATCAAGAAGATGGGCCCGAAGGATGGGGATACTGGGTTCGTCATACTGATCATAGGCGACGTCGAGGATCTCAAGTTATCAGAGATTGGCGCTAAATCGGACGATTCCCTCATAGATTGTACGGAAGTCTCTGCCAAGAACATGGGATTGGAGAAATCCACGATACCTTACAAGGAGCTCATCCTCGAACATGTTGCGGCCGTTGACATCATGAAATACTGACTCTTCAAAGAATTTTGATGTTTCTTCGTTTTTCACTTTTTTGGAAACGGGAGAGGTTCCACGCAGTAATAGGGACAGTAGAATGGCGTCCGAGAGTAACCGTAATTAAAATGGTTTGTATGTTTCTTTCGAGACATAGAAGGAAGTATGTTGATCCCGAATAAGTATTTGGAATCTGTACTGCGTATGCTATTTACTTAATATTTATTATTTCTGGGTTTGGCAATTACTACAGATAATCGCTCTTGCTTGCGCAGAAATATTTGTTTCGCAGTCAAGTTCTTTTTCTCACTATAGTTTAACGCCTCCATGAACCTAACAATGATCTGACACGGAAAAATAGCCCTTTAATGTGAATTCTTGCCATATTTTGGTTTTTATAACGATTAACACACGTATAACGTTATAAGGTTTATATCATAGTAAAGATACCGGCTATCGAAGTGAATCGAGGAGCAAAAACAATGAGAAAAATCTCGAACTGTGTCATCTATCAAAGGGTAGCTATCTGGCTCTATGGCGCAAAATCTAGAATGAAGGTCGAAAATACAGATATTAAATATATTAACACGACAGTGAGATTTTCCCAAAGGGAGTACGGATTATCCATGTTAGGAAATATCGCAACTAAGGATATAATCGGCATAGATAGTAATCTATACCGAGTTGTTCAAGATACTGTCTTCGGCAGGTATGCATTATGAATACCCCGCATATCGATGTAAGTATGAAATCCTCCAACGACGGTGGCTCGGCATCTCCGAACATAGTCAGCGACATTAATCCGGTGTCCTTCGACGCCCTTTCTCCACAAAGTAAGGCACTATGGGCGAAACTCTCCGATAAACCAGCGCGTGGTCCCCGCGTAAGCGGGGGTGATCCTGTAGATATACGGCGCTGGCTTTGACTACTTCTGTGGTCCCCGCGTAAGCGGGGGTGATCCTGGTTACGTTATGTGATGTACTATAATGGACAAGTGGTCCCCGCGTAAGCGGAGGTAGTAAAATAAGTAAAAAGTTTGTTCGAGAACCGACCTTGTTCAAAGGTCGGGTACGAACTTGTTCAAAGGTCGGGTACGAACTTGAATCCGTAGTGGATGATCCCCGAGGCGCCTGCCTCGTCCAGTTTCCTGAGCACGGCACGCACGCGCATACCGATCTCGATCTTGGTCAAGTCCACATCGACGAGCTGGGCTGATATCAGTAAACCGTCATCAGTCCGTACCATTGCAACGGCGTAGGGCTTTAACAACATGTTGCTCTCAGGCGCGTCATGGATGATCGAAAAAGTGAATACCTTCCCCTTCCTTGGCACCTGATAGGGGCGCATCTTCCCGAATCCGTTCCTCCTGCAGTGAGGGCACATGTTGCGCTTGGGGAAGAACTTCCTTCCACAGTTGCCGCACTCGGAACCCTCGAGGTTGTACCTTCCCGGGATCTCCCTCCACTCCTTTGCTACAGCTGCCATCTCACATCGCCTCCAGTATGGTCACGGTAACGGCGGAACCTGTTCCTCCGACGGACTGCGCGAGGCCGTATCTGGCATCTGCCACCTGTCTGCTGTTGGCCTTCTTCCTGAGCTGGTTGGTGATTTCCACGACCTGAGCGACACCTGCCGCCCCGACGGGGTATCCTGCGGCCTTCAGACCTCCGGAGGTGTTCACGGCCAAATCGTTACCGAGGCCTATCTTTCCTTCCAGTACCGCCTTTCCGGCCTCTCCCCTCTTGAACAGACCGAGGTCCTGTAGGGCCATGACGCCTGCCACGGTGTAATCGTCGTGCACCTCGGCCACGTCGATGTCCTTGGGCTGGATGCCGGCCTTCTTGAAGGCCTCCTTCGCCGCCACCGTGGTGGCCTTGAAGGTGGTGATGTCCTCCCTCTGGAATAGGGCGAGTGTGTCGCTTGCCTGTGCGGTTGCGGATACCTTGACGTAATCCGCACCCATCTTCTTAGCGTGTTCCAAAGGCACCAGGACCACCGCTGCTGCGCCGTCCGAATACGGGGCGCAGTCAAAGACGTTAAGAGGTTCGGCGACAGGGCCGGAACCGAGCACAGTCTCCAATTTGATCGGCCTCTGGTATTGAGCGTTGGGGTTGAGTGCACCATGGTTATGGGCATTCACTGCGAACGCGGCGATCTCCTCGCGGGTCATGACGCCGTCGTAGATCAGGCGCCTTGCTATCATGGCGTACAGCGAGGAAAGGGTCAATCCCATCGAGACCTCCCATTCCGCATCCGCGGTACTGTCCATGATCAATGCTATACCTGCGTCGTCGAGGTCGGTCATCTTCTCCGCACCCCCCACGAGTACGACGTCGTTCTCTCCCGAGGCGATGGCCATGACTCCCTGTCTGAAGGCCACTCCACCCGAGGCGCCCCCCGCCTCCGTCCTGACCGCGGATACGTTGCGTGTCGCAAGACCGGAATAATCCGCTATCAGCGCATCTATGTGCTGCTGGTTGATGAAACGCGACGACATGTTACCGATGTAGATGCCGTCCACCTCGGACCCGGACATCCCGGCGTCCTCTATGGCCTTGATCCCTGCCTCTATGCCGATGGATCTGAAGGACTTGTCCCATAGCTCACCAAATTTGGTGATACCTGTTCCTACGATTGCTACTTCTCTCATCTTAAATCACTCCGGCATTATGATCATATTCTTGAACTTCGTGTACAACGCATAGTCCAGGAACACCGTGTCCTCCAGGACCTTTTCCAAGGTCGGAGCGTTCTCCCTCTTGTAATTCTCAATCTCGTCGGTGACGGTTATGTCGAAGGCGTCGCTTCCCGCTCCCGATCCGTATGATACCACCAGTATCCTGTCGCCGGGCTTTGCCTTGTCCAGAACCCCTGCTAGGCCGACGGGAACGGCACCGCTGTACGTGTTTCCTATGTACGGAGCTATGAGTCCGTGCTCGATCTGCTCCGGGGTGAACCCGAGCATCTTCGCCACCCTCTCCGGGAACTTCCCGTTGGGCTGATGGAAGATCGCATGGTCGTAGTCCTCCGCCTTGGTCTCCCGATCGTCGAACATCATCTTTGCTGCCGATGTTATGTGTTTGAAATATGCCGGGTCTCCGGTGAACCTGCCACCGTGCCTAGGGTAGGGCTGACCCTCCCTCCTCCAGAAATCTGGGGTGTCGGTGGTATAGCTCAGCGTCTTATTGATCTTGGCTATCACCTTCTCGGAGCCTATGAGGAATGCTGCGCCTCCCGCGGAAGCGGAATATTCCAGTGCGTCCCCGGGCGCTCCCTGAGACGTGTCGGCACCTATTGCTACACCGTAGCGTACCATGTTCGAGGCCACCAGTCCCATACATACCTGTATTCCTGCGGTACCTGCTTTACATGCGAACTCAAGGTCCGCTGCTGTCAGCGAGGGCGTCGCCCGGATGACCTCGGCGACCGCCGCCGACGATGGTTTGACCGCGTAAGGGTGTGATTCCGATCCGACGTACAAAGCACCGATCTCCTGGGGATCCACGTCCGGGACCCTGTCCATCATGTACCTTGCCGCTTCGGAAGATATCGTTATAACGTCCTCGTCGGGTGAGGGAACAGATTTCTGCTCGATCCTCAATCCTCTTCCCATTCCTTTACCGTCCACGCCCCAGACCCTCCCGATCTCCTCGGGTTTGATTCTATAACGCGGGACATATGCTCCGTAGCTTACGATTCCTACATCCATTCAATTCCCTTCCTTAAATTTGTTTAAACGCTGTATTAACTGTTCAATACTCAATTTAGTTGTCACTAATGGGATTTTCTCGAGTTTCGCCAGTTTGATTGCTAAAAGATCTGTATTCTCAGGATTCTGATAGACTACCATCCCGGGTGTCAGAGGGTGTGCCCTTATGGCCACCATCGGAGACCTTCCGAAATGGACATCGGTGAAGATCAGAGCACGTTCTATGTTCCATCCATAAATCTTCAGATAATCCTCCGAGCTAAGATTCACAATCGCCTTGAAGGAATCCACGATCGTGTAACCGTGGATCTTCCTTGAGGGCAATTTATCCGGGTTCAAGTTCTTGCCTACGATGGCCTCGATGAACGTGTCATAATCGACACCTCCGTCAAACTCCTCCATGGCCAGGATGCATTCGTCCCTCGCTCCCGGTCTGTACCGGGAAGCAACGGGCGAACCGTTCTTGGCGTCCAATGATATGAAGGAATCCACCATCTTCCTGATGACTGCGACCCCGGGGGACTTACGCCTTCCAGATTCGTAATCACTGATGACAGAATTTGAAACGCCCATGTTGTCCGCAAGCTGCTGTTGTGAGAGAGCGAACTCCTCCCTCCACTTGCGAATGGTCCTTCCCGGTTCCGATGACATCGTGATGTCACCTGCGATCTTCTCGCTGAACTCATCCGTCATATTAGCTGGACAGAAGTGGACCTTATTTAATAATGTCGAATGTGTAAATCGTCATTCGACGTAATTCACTTGCCTAAGGCCTTTTCAAGCGTATCTATGACCGTCTTCAAGACCTTTAGACGCCCATACTTCTTATCTTCAGATTCAACGACATACCATGGTGCGTACCTCGTGTTGGTGCTCTCGATCATGCGATCCACATACTCATCGTAAGCCTCCCACTTCTCACGGTTCCTCCAGTCCTCATCGGTGATCTTCCACCTTTTGAGGGGATTCTCCAGGCGGGCGTTGAACCTACTGAGCTGTTCCTCCTTGCTTAACTCCATCCAGAACTTCACGACAAGGGCGCCGGTATGGGATATCATTCTCTCGAAACTATTGATCTCATCGGCGGAACGGAGATACTCCTCCTGGGTACATAGCCCCTCTATAGGTTCCACCATCATCCTTCCGTACCAGCTGCGGTCGAATATGGTTATCCTTCCGTCACAAGGAAGGTCCTCGCAGAACCTCCAGAGATATGTATGTCGATCATCGTCGTCGGTGGGGACCCCTATGGGTTTCGCAACGTAACCCCTTGGATTGAAGGAGCGTGCTAGTCGTTTTATGCTCCCTCCCTTTCCTGCCGCATCCCTGCCTTCGAACACCACGACAAGCGAATGGTCGCTGATAGCTAGTTTAGATTGGAGTTCGGCTAGCCTTTTGGAATACCTCCTTAGTTTCTTGTTATACTTCTTTGCGCTCAAGGTCAGGTCCACAGACTTCCGGGGGTTGTCATATATCGTTTTCAGCTCACCTTTACTTGGGATCGGATTGTATTGTAACTTATGTTCAAGGGTGTTGGTGATCTCCGATATGCAGTTGAACGCCGTAAGCTCTGGATTGTCGATGTTCACGATTGACCATTTGGCGTAGGTAGTGTCCGTCTTCTCGATGAAGTGCCTCATCCTGTCGCTTGTGTATATCTTGACGCTCAAATGATCGTCATTGAGGAAGGATCTCTTCTTGTGCCTGGGTCCGAATTCGTCTGCCAACCTCTCCACTTCGTCAGCCTCGGCCTTCAGAAATAATTTCACAAGGAATATCCCATTGTCGGAGAGGTATCTTTCAAAGTTGTTCACTTCTGATATGTGATTGTGCAATCCTTTTTCGGAAACATCCTCGAGGTTCTCCGCTATGTACGAGTACCATCCTCTATCATAGACTGCCATCTGCCCGTTGGCAGGCGTGGACTCTAAGAAACTTAGCAACCTATTCGCACAGGAGATCCCCTCGATGTCGAAGTGCGTATATTTCACTCCCCTAGGTTCCAATTTATCAAGAAGGTCCCCTGAAACTCTGCCTATGACCCTCCCGCTGCATCCCTCAAGAATGATGAGCGAGGGGATCCTTTGACTGAAAAGTTGGCGCTGGACGGCCTTCAATCTTCCGACCAACTCCTCCCAGACTTCATCTTCCATAATGCACCCTACGGCATTCATGAGATAAATATGAGCATCAATGCGAATACACTTGAGAAGTGTGTTGTTTTTTAAAGATATCAGAAAAATGCTTTACTTTAATACTCGATATACATAGTTAGAAGTCAATATTATGATCGAAGAAATAAAGAACGCCGCCCGCAAGGCCGGGGAGATCATGTTAGACAGGGAAGGTCTGACCATAGAGACAAAGGGCACAAAGGAGAATCTTGCCACCAATGCCGACCGTAAGGTGGAGATCTTCCTCAAGAGGGAGCTCACAGAATTACTTCCCGAGTCCTCCTTCCTAGGTGAGGAGGGCGGCAGGAGTGGTAACGGATCAGGCGAGTGGATAGTCGACCCGATAGATGGGACTGCGAATTACGCTCGGGACCTGAGGGTTAGCACCATTTCCATAGCGCTGAGGGAGAATGACGACACTAGGTACGGTGTCGTCTATCAGCCATATACAAAGGAGATGTTCTGGGCCGTTAAGGATGGCGGCTCGTTCATGAACGACGAGGAACTGAGTGTTTCGGATAGACCTATAGGGAATTCGATGTTCTGCACCTCGTGGAGTGCTTATAATAAATCCCGGGCGGGTACGTGCTTCCGAATCTCGGAACGGGTATTCCCGGTCTGTGAGGATATCCGTCGTTTCGGTACGGCCGCATACGAGCTATCATTGTTAGCACAGGGAAAGATCGACATTTATTACGAGCCGGGCCTGCAACCTTGGGATTTTGCCGCAGGGGCTCTAATATTGAGGGAGGCCGGAGGTATATGCGGTGCAGTACTTGGTCAGGAATCTTACGATTTGGAGGGTCCGTTCATAGCAGCCAACAGTAGGTCCAGTTTCGAATATTTGAAGAAGATAATCAAAGAAGAGATGTTGAAGGCAGGGGAGCTTTGATTACGTTTCAATTTCGTTTACTCATATATAGTTCAATCCGATGGTTTGATAAGTCAACACCTTTATACTTAAGATATGTCCAAAAAAGAAGACACATCTTGTAGAACCAAGAAGGAAGAGAACTACGAAAAGTATATGTCGGGAAAGGACGAGCCTTGCTATAACAGCGACCCTAAGTCGTTCTGTCATATGCACAACGAGATGGGTGATTTCGCACCGAAGACCTTGAAGGCCATCAAGAACATAACCCCTGATTTCGTGGACCTCATCCGCAACATGGATGACGTCATTCTTTCAGAGGGTGCCCTTGATAGGAAGACCAAGAGGCTCATCGCCCTGGCGTGCGTCTGCATAAGGGCATGTGAGGATTGCGTCTATCCCCAAGCGAGGGTCGCAAAGAACTATGGAGCCACCAGAGAGGAGATCATCGAGGCCATACAGGTCGCGGTACTCACCGGCGGTGTCCCCAGCTGGTCCATTGCGAAGAAGGGCTTGATCGATCTCTTCACCGAATGGGATGAAGAGGACGCCCAGAATGAAAAAGAGAAGAAGTGAACAATCACAGCCCGGCAGTGATGCTGGGCCACTTCCTTTGATTTTAAAACCGTTTAACTTCGATTTACCTTATTCTTATTATATCACGCACGATTAATGGTACATAGAGGAATATCGAATGGCAGAGATCGGAAAGTGCTTAAGGACGGTCACCACGAAGGAGGGTGACATCAACATTCACAGTCTTAGGGAGCTTGAGGAAAAAGGAATAATCAAAGACCTTTCCAAGATGCCCTATTCAATCAAGGTCATAGTAGAATCCATGCTCCGGCAGAGGGATGGGACGCTGATTACGGACAAGGACGTCATCACGGCAGCCTCATGGAATACCAGGAGGAACTCGGAAGAGGATGTCCCGTGGATACCTGCCAGGGTATTGTTACAGGACCTGACCGGTGGGGCCGCGGTCGCAGACCTTGCTTCTATGAGGGCGTCGGTTGACGACCTTGGGCTGGACCCGTCTATAATCGACCCCTTTATCCCAGTAGACCTTGTGATCGACCATTCGGTACAGACGGATTTCGCTGGAAGGCCGGACGCACAGGACCTTAACGAGGAACTTGAGTTTGAGAGGAACAAGGAGCGATATGCGCTATTCAAATGGGCACAGAACTCCTTCAAGAACTTCCGCGTGGTCCCCCCTGGGAACGGTATCTGTCACCAGGTCAACTTGGAATACCTCTCTCCCGTAATCCACGTTACCGAGGATGAGGGAAATAAGATCGCATACCCTGATTCCTGCTTCGGTACGGACTCCCATACACCTCAGATAAACGGCCTTGGGGTGGTGGGGTGGGGCGTTGGCGGAATAGAAGCCGAGGCCGTCATGGTCGGCCAGCCCAGTTACATGAAACTGCCTGATGTCGTCGGATTCAGGCTAACAGGTAAATTGAAACCTGGTGTCAACGCCACAGACCTTGTACTTACTTGTGTACAGATACTAAGAGAGAAGGGCGTTGTCGGTAAATTCGTAGAGTTCTGCGGTCCAGGATATGTTGAACTTGAACTAGCGGACAGGGCCACTTTGGCCAACATGACCCCCGAATATGGGGCGACCATGGGATTCTGTCCGATTGATGATAAAACGATAGAGTATCTCAAGCTCACTGGAAGAGATGCCGATCATATCGATACGATCGAGAGGTACGCAAAGGAGCAGACCCTTTGGTACACCGGTGAGGCTGAGTACACAGATATGCTCGAACTGGACCTCGGTACCGTCGAGCCCTCCCTTGCTGGACATAAGAGACCTCAGGATCGCATCCCACTATCCAAGATGAGGGGGTGTTTCATTGAAACACTCAAGGAACTGGATGTGAAGGAAAGAAGGATACCCACATCGGATGGACTTGGTGACGGATCAGTAGTGATCGCATCCATCACATCATGCACCAACACCGCGAACCCATCGGTCATGATAGCTGCAGGAATATTGGCAAAGAACGCCCGAGAGCTAGGGCTTGTGAAAAAGGACTTTGTCAAGACCTCGTTCGCACCGGGTTCAAAGGTCGTAACCGAGTACCTCGACAACGCGGGACTATTGACTTCCATGGAGGAGCTTGGGTTCCACGTATGCGGTTACGGATGTATGACCTGTATCGGTAACAGCGGACCGCTGTCGGATGAGGTCTCCAAACAGATAGACGATGATGATCTGGTGGTTGCAGCGGTTGCATCCAGCAACCGTAACTTCGAAGGAAGGATACATGCTCAGGTCAAAGCTAACTATCTGGCATCACCGCCTCTTGTCATCGCATACGCGATCGCGGGACGCGTGGACATCGATTTTGAAACGGAACCTCTGGGGATTGTTGACGGTAAGGAGGTGTTCCTGAAGGACATCTGGCCGGCGGATGATGAGGTCAAATCAGCCAAAGGGAGATATGTCGTCTCCGAGACCTTCACCAGAGAATACAAGAACGTGTTCGAAGGCTCAAAGAGATGGGATGCCATACCGCATGAGAGCTCCCCGCTGTTCAAGTGGGATGATGATTCGACATACATACGCAAACCCCCGTTCTTCCAGGAGATATTCGAGGAGCCTTCTATTAAGAATATAGATGGTGCCCGATGTTTGGCAATGCTGGGCGATTCTGTTACTACAGATCACATATCCCCCGCGGGATCATTTCCGGAGGACAGCGACGCAGGACGGTATCTCAAGAAGAGGGGTGTCAGGAAGGAAGACTTCAACTCCTACGGTTCCAGAAGGGCGAACCATGAGATCATGGTCCGCGGAACATTCGCCAATATACGCCTAAGGAACCAACTCGTTCCGGGAGCCGAGGGGAGTCACTCCGTGTACCTCCCAGATGGTAGCAAAGGCACCATCTTTGAGACATCAGAGAAATATATCAAGGATAGAACGCCGCTCATAGTGCTGGCGGGTAAAGAATACGGTACTGGAAGTTCCAGGGACTGGGCTGCTAAGGGACCTTCTTTACTTGGTATTAGAGCCGTCATTGCTGAATCGTATGAACGCATTCACCGTTCGAACCTTGTCGGGATGGGCATCGTTCCCCTTCAGTACCTCGACGGACAGAATGCCGAGACGCTTGGGCTTGATGGAACAGAAACGTTCGATATCCACCTCAAGGGGATAGAACCTAAATCGATGGTTCCCGTCACCGCATATCGCAAAGGACAAAAATTGGATTTCAACGTGATATGTAGGGTGGACGTGCCTGCAGAGATAGACTATCTGGCCAACGGAGGCATACTCCAGTACGTGTTGAGAAAAATGATCTCCTGAAATCGAAGCAAACCTATTAATTGTAGTGTTTGATATTCGGAGGTATTCGGGCCCGTGGGTTAGCTTGGTATACTTGTAGCTTCGGGAGTTACAGACTCCGGTTCAAATCCGGGCGGGCCCACCAGATCTCCTCTGATTTGTTTTTGACGATAAATCTAATAGATAATTCAAGAACACTAGGCGATCCGATAATCTAGAGTCTTAATTCTGAAATAACGCCCCTATTTATACCGAATCACTGATTTTATATATGACTGGTATAGCCGGTTCGAGAGGTGAGTTGAGATGCAGCCGAATATGAAGAGAAACAGCATGGACAAAGAGGAGATTGACGCCCTTTTTGAGAGGCTCGATGTGGGATCCATATCGACCATTGGAGAGGATGGTTATCCCTACTCCGCACCTGTGAACTTCGTGTACATGGACGGCCAGGTCTACATACACGGACGTAACGCAGGAGAGAAGGTCGGGAACCTAAGGAAGAATCCCAAGGTGAGCTTCACAGCTTGGGAGAGGATCGGATACGAGGATACCGGGTCAGCAGCATGTGATACGACAACTGTTTACGAATCCGTATTGATAAAAGGAGATGTTGAATTCGTTGAGGATCCAACAGTGAAAAGTAAGATGCTTAATGCGATGGTCAAAAAGTTGGTTCCTGATAAGACCGACATGGAAGATGCAAAGATCCTCCCTACGGTAGTATACAAGATCAACGCAAAATCAATCACCGGGAAGTATCACAGACCTTTAGCAGGTAACAACGTCCGCAAAAGATGATTTGGTTTTAATCGCCCTCCTCCCGGTTGTAAAAATGAATAACATAGAAGAGGAGAAACGAACAGTCGGTCTGATGATAGGCATCTACTGTCGTAGAAAACACAACTGGCGTAACAATGGTTCTATTTGTACCGAGTGTGAAGATTTGCTAAAATATTCGAATTCACGACTTGATGAGTGTGAGTTCGGAGACGATAAAGGTCCGTGTAAAAGCTGCATCATCCATTGCTATAAAACTGATATGAGAGAGCGTATGCAGGAGGTCATGAGATTCAGCGGACCTAGGATACTGTTCAGACATCCTATAATCTCCATCAAGCATCTTACAAAACGTTGGGATCGGATTTAAAGGACTGATATTAAGCCGAAATCATCATCTTTCATACTTCTGGACTAAATCTATGAACTCATCCGTAGGAGGGGGTACCTTCTTTCCTATTGGACATACGGCTATGCATACGCCGCATGGTGAGATCCCCCTGACGGCCAGTTCCTCTGATCTATTGACGCATAGGGGTTTGTCCATCCCGTCGGGATATCCTTCCTCGCTCAATGCTGACGCAGGGCAATCATTTACGCATTTCATACATTCAATGCAGAGTTCTTCCTCCATCGGTTTTCCAGCAGGCAGTTCGGCAGACGTGATTATCGATGTGAATCTTACTCTTGGACCATGGGACTTTGTCAAAATTACGTTACTGATGCCAAATGTCCCTAATCCAGAGAGATATGCGGCATGACGATGTGAGAAAAACGATGATGGATCCTTTTTGAGACCTTCGATTCCGTCGTATCCATCCCTCGGTACATAAGCGGCGTCGTATCCTTTGGCATCAAGTAAAGTCGATATCCTTTGCGCAGTGATGTCGAGGAGGGTGTTTAATGTCCTGTAATGTTCCCTGTAGTAGATGGACGGTGCGGTATACAGAATCGTGGGTGATACAGGTCCCCATATCACTATCACCGAACGAGCAGAAGGCATGATCGACTTCGGCCTCCGGGCTGATGGAATCATAGAAGATACAAGTGGATCAGTATCCCAAGCGGATGCATCAGCAACAGTAAAATATGGCCAGATATTCCCGATAGCATCTAGTAAATCATTGCCTTTCATGTGAATACTTCATGTGGATATAGATGAAGCAGTATTGAAAAGATAGCACAATGGAACAATTGTAGAAAGGTTTCGTGGTTTAAGAGTAAAGTCCCTGCCGCCTGCGCGGCAGGGGTTATTGCGGTCATCAGTCGAGTCTTGCGGACATTGCGCAACCCGATTAATCCGTATCGGAGGTGCCAACCGGCCATTTCTCCACTAATGGATTAATTGAATCCTTCATGTCCTCGCCGCAGATCTTATCATTCTTTCGTTTTGAAATTGGTTCTCACCTCAGTATAATAATCGCACTTATCGTATTTATAGTAAACTATTCTACGAAAAGCGTAATAAATTATAGTATTTGTGCATTTAACGTAATAATCACACGGTTTCAATCAATAAACAGGAAATATCAATAATAACGAAATGTAACTATATCACGAATATCACAAATGACGATATATTGTAAAAATTACTAAAGTATCGATCATCGATAAAAGGAATTTCATAATTCGAAGAGATATCTCTAATGTCCTTAAATAATAAAAATCGTCTATTGTCGAATTACATTGACCTTGTATGACGGCAAATGTTACTAATTTACTATAATAATTTAGTAAATATCATAAAAAATCTAAAGAAATGGCCGTAAAGGAGTCTTTATTTTCTCACATAAATTAAAAAAACATAGCTTTTATATAATATGTACACTTGAGAAATCATACTTGACCTAGGAAAACGTCTAACCACGTATCCCTAAGGTCCTGAGTTCGGAGCATATTCGTGCCGATCAGAAAACGAACAGAGACGTCAAAGACGTGACTGTTCATAGGTTCATACGCCAAGAAATCCCCGTTGATCTCGGTCCGCGGGTCGATCCTGCGACGTTCATTTGTTGGATTTCTTCAGCGTATGTGCTGAAAATCGGTGAGATGCTCCACTCCAATAGACTCGGAGATGACAAGGAATGTCTTCAGAAACAAGAACAAAAAGACCTTTGAAAGCCATCGATGACAAATTCA
Source organism: Candidatus Methanomethylophilaceae archaeon (assembly GCA_035271165.1). GTDB lineage: Archaea > Thermoplasmatota > Thermoplasmata > Methanomassiliicoccales > Methanomethylophilaceae > VadinCA11. The sequence goes on along the minus strand of DATERX010000015.1, from coordinate 5,857 downwards.
ACGATAGGTTTTCAACGGTCATGAACCAACTTGGGAGCCGAGTTAAAGGCTCCACAAGGAAATTCGCAGAAAAATATCGTCCAAAACGGAAGGAAAGAACCGTGGATGAAATTTTCAGCGAAAAAGAAACCCCCACGGATGAAAGCGGAAGACGGATAATGATCCAGGTCCAAAATCTTTCCAAGATATACGGACGACACCCTAGAGAGGCACTAAAGCTACTCGATCAGGGGATGGACAAGATTGAGGTCCAAGAATTGACCTCTAACAACGTAGGTCTTCATGACGTATCCTTTGAGGTTATGGAAGGGGAGATATTCGTCCTGATGGGTCTTTCCGGTTCTGGAAAATCCACATTGGAAAGGTGTATGAACAGGCTAATAGAGCCTACTTCCGGAAGGGTCATCGTCGATGGTCTGGATTTCACTGCGCTCAACGAAGATGATCTTCGGGTAGCAAGGAGAGACAAGATGTCAATGGTCTTCCAGAACTTCGCACTTCTACCGCACAGGGATATCTTGAACAATATCGCTTACGGACTCGAGATGCAAGGTAAGACTGAGGCCGAGCGTCATGAAAAGGCACGCGAGGTTATCGAACTCGTCGGCCTTGCAGGATATGAGGAGAGCATGCCTACGGACCTGAGCGGTGGTATGCAGCAGAGGGTCGGTCTCGCTAGAGCGTTGGCTACGGACCCTGACATACTATTCATGGATGAAGCGTTCAGTGCATTGGACCCCCTTATCAGAGGCGATATGCAGGACGAATTGATCAAGATCCAGTCAAAACTGAACAAGACCGTCGTATTCGTTACTCACGATCTTAATGAGGCTTTGAAACTGGGTGACCGCATAGCACTCATGAAAGATGGAAAGATCGTGCAGATTGGAACCGCGGAAGATATACTCCAGAGGCCGGCGGACAGTTATGTAAGCCGCTTCGTTCAGGAAGTGGACCGTACGAAGGTCCTCACCGCAGGTATGTTCATGAGGAGACCCAGGAACGTATTGTATGTTACACAGGGTCCCAGAACGGCATTGAGGCTCATGGACAATTCGGACAGGAACGACATGCTAGTCATCGACAGGAAGAACCGCTTCCTTGGAAGGGTGGAATCCGACGACATACTGCGCGCGGTCAAGGCAGGCGAAAATGATCTTACAAACGTATTGATCAAGGATATGCCCACTGTGACTCCTGACACGCAGATGAGCGAGGTTATCTTGATAATGGTAACCACGGACTTCCCTATCCCTGTCGTGAACGAGGATGGTTGTTTCCTAGGTACAGTCAGTCCGTCAGTTGCGGCTGAAACACTCAATGGAGGTGGGGAATAATGATGTCTCCAGTAGGTGATTTTGCAGTATGGCTTGTTGATGTGATAGTACATTACTTCAGCTGGCTGTTGGCATCGTTCAACTATATCCTCGATTCCCTTTTGGAGGCCGTCGGAACCATACTGACATATCCTTCAGCTGCGATATTCATAATTATTCTTGTAGGAATATCTATATTGATCACTAAACGACTGATACTGCCGATATTGATCGGTGTGGCCTTTGGAATAATTAGTTGGATGGGTTACTGGGACAGTGCGATGGTCACATTGAACATGGTCCTTGTAGCAACCGCCATATCGGTATTGGTCGCGGTACCATTGGGCATTTGGGCATCATATAGCGAAAGGGCAAGCCCGGTTATCAAGGCTCTCATGGACTTCATGCAGACAATGCCCGCATTCGTTTATCTTATTCCAGCAGTGATATTCTTTGGATTGGGAGTCGTGCCCGGAGTCATAGCGACGGTCATATTCTCAATGCCTCCTGTTGTCAGGTTAACTAACCTTGGGATCAGGCAGGTGCCCGAAGAGATGAATGAGGTCGCCGACGCTTTCGGATCGACCACATGGGGAAAGCTCACCAAGGTGCAGCTTCCGATAGCCAGACCATCAATAATGGCCGGTGTGAACCAATGTATCATGCTGTCCCTGTCGATGGTCGTAATAGCTGCGATGATCGGTGGCGGAGGTCTTGGTGGAGACATCGTATATGCCCTAGGCAGGATCGATGTCGGTCTTGGATTCGAGGCCGGTCTGGCCGTTGTGTTGATAGCAATGAGCTTGGACAGGTTGACCCAGTCATTCAGCAAGGAGGAGTGAGGTAACACCTCCGGGAGACTAAAATGAAAAAATCTAGTATGATGAAGTTAGCAGTAACCGCAGTAGTGTTGCTGTTCCTTGGATCAGGGACATTCATGTTTGCGGGTCAAGACTTCGGCAATGAGAAGCCGATCCAATACGTAGGGGATGTGTTAGATGGTGGAGCCAAGACCGGTTTGGTAGTTCCAAGTTATACGTACGAAAAAGGCATCGAGAGTATCGAAGATTTGAATGCTAACTCCGATCTATTTGAAAATAGAATCACAGGTATCGATGCCGGAGCAGGTCTCACGGAAGCTACAAAGAAGGCGATTATCGACTACGGACTCGATTTAGATCTACAGCTTTCATCTGAAGCAGGTATGTTGATTGAGCTTAAAAAGGCCATTGAAAATCAACGCGATATAGTAGTGACATTATGGGATCCTCATTGGGTGGGAAGTCTATTCGATTTGAAATACCTAGATGATCCGAAAGAATCCTACGGAGGTGCCGAAAGCATCGAGGTCTGGACCAGAGCAGGCCTTCTCGATGATGATCCGGAGCTTGTGAAGTTTTTGTCTAAATACAACTACAGCTTAGAAAAGGCTGAATTCAACAAACTTTTGGATTACACAAAAGGTTCTAACGTAGAGGAGGCAACTAAACGATGGATAAATGAAAACCGTGATATCGTTGACGAGTGGCTAGACGGTATCGACAGGGATGCTCTCCGGGGCGGTGTGATACAAATTGGCCTCGTATCCTGGGCATGTGCCATGGCTTCATCCAATGTGCTAATGCACGTATTAAAGGAGCTGGGATATGATGCTAGACTGATGTATGTAGACGCAGGGGTCATGTTCACTGGTCTAGCATACGGCGTGACGGACGTTGTGACCACGGTCTGGTCGCCGGGAACACATATGTATTATCTGGATAGATATGCTGACTCGGACTGGCTTGATAAATATAACGAGCGTAAAGCCAGCTGACCTATAAACAATGGCAAAAACAAACCTTTTACCTTTTTTCATATTTTGTAAACAACTACTGCTGTTGTATCATTCGTATCCATACCCGATTTTAAAATAATAGCAATGGTTAACATAACCATCATGTCGAAGATCTGCAGAAATTGCGGTGCGGCGCTCAGAGGGGATTCGAAATTCTGTATGAGCTGTGGAACACAGGTAATAAATGATGATCTTGATCTGAGGATGAACGCGGGAATCTCAGCTGAAAATCTTTTCGGTTCCACCGTTGAGAGTCTTTCGGACCTTTTTGTCTATAATAAACTCGGAAGAGAGTTCACCGGGGACATCTCATACATACGCGACAGCGTCTTCAGGAACAACCGTTCCATCGATAAGGGTGTGCTTGTGCATATAGCAGACTCTAACATGAGTTCCGTAAGACGGGTGTTCTCAAAGATCTCCAATGAACTATCGAACGATAATTGGACCAATGTACTTTTCATGTTAAGGAATGGTATACCGATAGCTTTGACTGCTTACTTCTTCGATAAATCATCTCTCGATGAGGTAAGGATGATGCTTGACCGTATGAAGGTGCTTTCAAAGTTAAGATGGGAAAAAACCAGTTTCCTCGGTAAGTCAGCCGTACCGACCGCCGATTTCGAAGACATCTATACGTTGAGATTCCTCATGAATAACATCAGATTCTGAATAAGGCGATTCATATAGAATCGAAGAAACAGTCGGGACTGCACGCGCAGACCTTACAACGCATTCGGTTTTGCTCCTCTGAGATTGCTCCACTCTGGGAGTTCACGAGGGTCCGATGCGCGTTGCATGATTTCTGTAGGAAATCCTTCGCTACGGTTATTCGGTAAACAAAGCTCACTTGAACTCTGCTGACTTACTTCCGCGTCTGCAGGGCTCTAGAGTTTCAGATCCTTGACTGCCTCCCGAGACCGGGCGCCGTCATATCTTACTAGTCTTGCGACCTCTGCGCGTGCATGTAATATTACGCGGTCAAAGTATAAATAATTATCTTAATTGCATCCAGGTCTTTAAAAATGGATGGATTAGTAAATTGAATAGGTTTAGAATTATTTTTTAGAAATATGTACATGTAATCGGCATATGATACGTTTGAAACATCATAATAAGTGTAAATCAACCGATAGCAATCGAAGAAATAAAGATGATAGGCCTAATCTTCTTCGGACCGAGAAAATATGCATATTGGCGTTCACAAGAGTCCTTGTATTGATGAAGTGCACCAATTCAAAGTGGTGCTGAAGATGTTCCTATCGATAGTCTAACTGGTATCTGTCAAGTCCTCAAGGTATAATGGAGATATATGATATATTCGGAATGATCCCCTATCCGTTGAAGCATAATTATTTTTCAGATTGTTGATATGGAACGTGTTCGTACTTTTTCTTGATGTGGTTCACGATAGCGTATGCAGCGACGGCGCAGAACATTCCGATGAACGCACCTACGATAACGTCTGACGCATAGTGTACCAGTAGATACATTCTAGAGAATGCCATCAAAGTGGCGTAAATCATGAGCGGAGTTCCCCATTTCTTATCATGGATGAAGAGCACAGATGAGACTGCGAACGCCTTTGTAGCATGTCCAGAAGCGAACGAATAACCACCAGGCGCTGAGATGGATAGCAACAACGACGGGTCCTCTATGAATGGTCTAGGTCTTTCGACCAGTGGCTTGATGATGAAATCGTTGAGGATCAGTCCGAACAGAAGTGCTATCACCATGATGACGCCGGTCTTTCTGGTCGGTTTGTAAATCAGCAGCACTAGGATAATAAATATCCATATAGCTCCGTAGTCACCCGAGATGGAGATGTACTTCATCAAAAAATCCGTAATTCCGCCCGATAGGTTCTCGTGTATCCACACAAGGACTTCCATGTCTAGGCCCATTGCCGTTACTATAGGTTGCAGATATTTCAAACCTAATACGCAAAGTTAATCCAGCCGACTGTGATATTCTTAAATAACAAGAAAAGGAAAAACTTCAGTGGGGTTCCGGCTTTAATCTATGATGATTAAATATTGTCTTTATCTAATCCAAAAAACGATGTCCTATTTTTAATATGTGGCGATAAAGTGATTATAAAAATCGGGTAAGAAGTACAAGAGATCAGTAGCATTGCTCTTCGTACTCGACCAGATAGGAGGTTTACCTCCGACGTAGTAACATTATTGCAACTATCGCTAAAACGGTGATGATAGCAAATATGCTCATCGCGATGATGATGTTATTGTTATCATCCACAATTGCGCCAGACGTCACTTCAATATCATGGCCTTCACACTACGGCCGGTAACGTTTTCCACTGTCAGCGTGAAGGCATATATTCCAAAGGTTGCAAAGGTATACTGAGGGTTATGATCCATACTTTCAGCTCCATCACCAGAACCTCGTGTATATGAGGTGGGGATTCTGTAGAAGTATCGGTGAACTGGACAATAATAGGTACGACCCCGCTCGTTTCACTTGCCTTGAATTTGAATAAAGAAGCCAATATAGCGACTTACCATGTAGTGGTCACATCAACATCGTTGACAGGTATGATGGTTAGTAACGAACTCCAATCCGTGAATACGTATCCTTCCTTGGTCTGATCCGCTGATGTCGTTAAGGCCACATTGAACTCCGATGATGTGTATATTCCCAATATTTATCATAAGAACGGGGGCGTATGACGAGTTCACCTATC
>DATERX010000014.1:0-26289 GCA_035271165.1 Candidatus Methanomethylophilaceae archaeon | reverse complement strand
GAAGGATCCTTTAGTACGAGAGGAACAGGGATTCGTCGCCTCTAGTTTATCAGTTGTCTGACAAGGCATGCTGAGTAGCCACGCGATAGCGGATAAAAGCTGAATGCATCTAAGCTTGAAGCCGCCTTGAAAAAGAGGCACCCATAGAACACTCATAAATGATGAGTTTGATAGAGGCCGGATGTAAGTACCGAGGTTTTCCGAGGTATTCAGTCCTGGCCAACTAACAGTTCTTAGACGCCGCTGGGGTGTGGTCTAGCAGTTAAACAGGTTGCGTATGAAAAAAAATCTCATCCTCCACGTCATTCGATATACTTTTTTTTATGTTAAACATTAAATATGTTTATCATTTTTGAACTTTGATGACAATACACCGAATAGGTTCCATCGTTCCTCAAGATTCAAATATGTTCTTATTGATCGGTGAAAGGACGATGTTAATCGATACTGGTACAGGGATCATGTCCGGACCAGTGATTGAACATGTTGCAAGTCTTCTTAATGGAAAGAAGCTCAACTCTATAGTTCTCACACATCACCATTATGATCATATTGGAGGTTTGAAGGACTTCATATCTGCATTCGAGCCTGCAGTATTTGCAGGATCAAAGGATGCTAGCATAATAAGGAAGGGCGGCCAAGATAGAATATTCCGAGTGGATATTTCCCCATGTCCCGATCTTAAAGAGCTATCAGATGGTAACTCCATAGATCTTGGAGGACATTTACTGGAGATAATTGAAACTCCTGGACACACAAAAGGAGGGATATGTCTTTTCGACCACGTCACAGGTTCGCTATTCTCCGGAGACACTGTGTTCTCTGAAGGAGTCGGTCGTACAGACTTTGAAGGGGGGGACATACGTGAGCTGAGAAAATCACTCCACAGGCTGAAAGAGCTGGATGTTATCGATCTTTACCCTGGTCACGGCCCAGTTGTCATGGGTTCCGGTAAGGATTCTATTATTAAGGGATTGAGATACACAGGTGAGTGAAAATGCAAATACTGAAATGCAACAATGAAATGGACGAGGCGACGATGGATGCCATATCCCGTGCGGCAGAGGATATAGCCCTAGGTAAGCTAGTGGTCTATCCCACCGAGACTGTTTACGGCATCGGTGCGGATGTTTACAACCAAAAAGCAGTCAAGAAGGTGTTCATGGCCAAGAACAGGCCCTTCGATATGGCACTTTCAGTCGCAGTGGCTGATAAGGAAATGATACATGATGTCGCGGACATAAATGAAAACGCTCAGAAACTGATAGATGCGTTCCTTCCCGGCCCCCTCACCATAATCATCAAAAAGAACACACTCATTTCGGACATGGTCACGGCCGGGTCGCAAAAGGTGGGCATCCGTATACCGGAGAATCCCATCGCACTGGAGCTGATTAGACGCTGCGGTCCATTGATCGCAACATCCGCCAACCTCCACTCACACCCTGATGCCACCTCAATAAGTTCCGCAGCGAGTGAACTTGGAGATAGCATATCCACATACCTTGATTCGGGAACATCCTCCCTCGGCAATCCATCAACCATAATCTGGCTTAACGGCAGAGAGGTGGAGGTTGTGCGTCAGGGAGTAATCACGAAAGAACAGATAGAGGAGGTCCTCAATTGTTGAATGAGGATCAACTATCCAAATTAAGGACTGCAGGGCGAGTTGCAGGCGAGGCCCGCGAGATCGGGCTCAACATGGTCAGGCCCGGTGTCAAGTATTACGATGTGGCCGAGGAGGTCGAAGGCTATATCCGCGACAAAGGTTGCGGGTTGGCATTTCCCTGCAATATAAGTGTAAATGAGGTAGCCGCACATTACACCCCAAGCGTCAACGACAAGAAGATCTTCGAACAAGGTGACGTTGTCAAGGTCGACTGCGGAGCTGAGGTAGATGGTTGGGTCGGAGATACCGCTGGAACCGTCGAAGCAGGCACCGGAAGACACACAAAACTAATCCAAGCATCAAAACAGGCCAGGGACGCGGTTGCCGAGTTCATAGGGGATGGATGTCCTCTCAATGAGATCGGTAGGGTCGTAGAGGTCAACATAAGAATGGAGGGATTCACTCCTGTCCGCAACCTATGCGGTCACCAGATTACTCAATACGATCTACATGCAGGACTATCCGTCCCTAACTATGATGATGGCAACACCACAAAGGTTGAAAAAGGGATGATTTTGGCAGTCGAACCCTTCGCCACCGACGGAAGGGGCGAGGTCGTCAACGGAGGCCAGGGTAATATCGTCCGCATAATCAGGGAAAGGGAGATTGAGGAACCGAAGATAAAGGAATTCTACGATTACGTCAAAGAAGAGTTCAAGACCTTCCCGTTCTGTGCCAGAAGTTGCGATTTCCCAGAGGCTGAGAAGTATGTTAACTATCTCGTCCGCCGCGGGATCCTCTCCCGTTATGCACAATTGGTAGAGGCAAAGAGAGGTATCGTATCTCAGCACGAGTACACATTTTATGTCTTCGGGGACCGTGCGGAAGTCCTAACTCCGCCGTGAGGTTTATTTATAACCGTATTATACCAACCTCAAAGCCGAAGTTGCCAAGCCAGGTCAAAGGCGGCAGACTCAAGATCTGTTCCCGTAGGGGTTCGCCGGTTCGAATCCGGCCTTCGGCACTATTATTATAACATGCCATGAATGACTATTCATGGCAGAGCCCCAGGATTTAGCGGTAGCCTCAGTAGGATTATTCATTTCAGGTGCAGTCATAGCTGCGGGTTCATTTTTCTTGCCAACAGTATCGGTCGCAGGACTTTCCCTGGTGTTCATATTGGGATTAGTGATGATGATCGCAGGAGGCGTATTGTTCATCATGCAGGTCAATCCGATGGAAGTTAAGTTCACCCATGATATACTGTCCTTCAGAGTAAGAGGGCCGTTCTTCGGTAAGACCGTAGAATATTCCGACATAACCTCGATAGAATACAAGAAATTCGTGCCAGGAAGGTCAACGCTTTTCGCCATGAACGCAAAGGAAGGGCTCATTGGGGGTCTGTTCAAAAACCCTTCCGTGGGTAAATGCCATGTCACGGGGTATATGAGTGAAGAAGACACGAAGTTCATACTCCTGAAGACCTCCGATGGAATGTGCATGGCTTTCAATCTGGAGTCACAGGAAGGGACCGATCGTGCATATGATGCGATATCCACAAGGATCCCCGTTGCCATCAGATGATACACACTCCAGTCATCGTATTGGTTCCGATGTCCTTTGACACGATTTCTAGGGGAAATGATTTTTTTATGACAATGGCGTGCAAGACGAAGGTCGTGGTCGAACATCAAGACGGTATCCTAGCGTTCAACGAGACCGACGGAAGAGGCTACCTTTGAATTCTACGCCCAGCTTCGGACTTTATGGGGTCCGTTATACTACGCGTACGCACGTGTACGCGCACTTCATTTAAATAGAAAGAGTTCATCAACGAAATTACGCAAACTCGGAACGCGTATATGTGGACCGAGAGCACAGTCACCATGGCTGCGCTTGAGTATTTCCAAAGAGAACATTTGCGGAGGATTAAAATGGCAAAACCGAAGAAATCAACATCAAGGACCGAGGACGAGAGTTTCAACTACATCGTCCGTATCGCCAACAGCGATATAGACGGTCAGAAAAAGATCGTAATTGGCCTCCAGAACATCAAAGGCATTGGCGCCAGAACCGCTCAGACGATTGCAAACAAATCAAGTGTGGACAAGACCGAGAGGCTCGGAGCCCTTGACGATGATAAGGTCAAAGAGCTCGAAGAACTCGTTCAGTCCTACGTCGATTATGCCCCATCTTGGGCTATAAACAGACAGTTTGACTACGAGTCAGGTGCCGATATACACCTCCTAGGAATTGACCTTGACATGGTTAGAGCCGACGATGTGAACAGGATGAAGATGATCCGCAGCTACCGCGGCATCAGGCATGAGACGCACATGAAAGTAAGAGGCCAGAAGACAAGGACCAACGGAAGAAGGGGTCTTACTCTCGGCGTCAAGAGGAAATGAGGCGATTAAATGGGAGATCCTAAATTTTCACGCAGAACCTACGATACCCCTCAGCACCCATGGCAGGGTGTGAGGATCAAATCCGAGCAGGCGGTAGTCGTCGAGTTCGGACTTAAGAACAAGACCGAGGTATGGAAGGCACAATCCGTCCTTAGAAATTACAGGAAACAGTCAAGGGACCTTCAGTTCCGCCTTAGGGGTAACGACTCCCAGGCAAGAATCGAAGCAGACAACCTCCTTGCTAAGTGTACTCGCATAGGCCTTCTGCCCATGACTGGCGGAGACCTCAACGACATCCTGGTCCTGAACGAGAAGGACATCCTTTCCAGACGCCTTCAGACAGTCGTATACGATAAAGGACTTGCCAACACGGTCAAACAGGCTAGACAGATGATCAACCATGGACACATATTCCTCAATGGTCACAGGGTGACCGTACCAGGATACATCGTCCTCAGAAGCGAGGAATCGACCATCGAATACTCACCTAACTCGCCGTTCACCGATGATATGCACCCCATGAGGGCATCCCCAGAGGAACTTGCAGCCAAGGCAGAGGCCGACGCAGCAAAGCTGGAGATGGAAGCAAGGAAGCAGGCCAATGCCGCAAGGGAAGATGCGGAAGAGGCGGGGATAACAGTAAAGGATGGTGAGAACTGATGACATCAAACAAATGGGCAGTAGCCAACATATTCGCCACCTATAACAACATCATGATTACGCTGACCGACATCACCGGCGCAGAAACGATCGGTAAGGTCACAGGCGGAATGGTAGTTAAACAGGCAAAGGACCAGGCATCTCCTTACGCAGCTCAGAGAGCAGCCGAGAAGATAGCCGAGATCGCAAGAGAGAAAGACATAGCCGGGATCCACGTCAAAGTACGTGCCCACGGCGGTAACAAGGCAACCTCGCCCGGCCCCGGAGCACAGGCGGCCATCCGCGCTCTCGCTAGGGCCGGTATAAGGATCGGACGCATCGAAGATGTAACTCCGATACCCCACGACGGTACCAAGAAGAAGGGCGGACGCAGAGGACGCAGAGTCTGAGGTATAACAAATGGAAATCGAGATAATCGAAATGGCTGAGAGGAAGGCCAAGTTCATACTGAAGAATTCCTCGCCCGCCATGGCAAATGCGCTTAGAAGGACAATGTTGTCCGACATACCTAAAATGGCGATTGACAGGGTCGAGTTCCACCTCGGTCCCATGGAAGTCAATGACAAGGAGTATGAGAGCGCGACACCCCTGTTCGACGAAGTGATTGCTCATAGGCTCGGATTGGTACCGGTCCCTACGGATCTGGAACTTTTCACGCCACAGGAAGAATGTGTGTGTGAAGGGGAAGGATGTCCAAACTGTATGATAATGTACAGTCTTAACGAACATGGTCCCGGTACAGTGATGTCCGGTAGCATGGTCCCCCTCGGGAACCCCGACCTAAAGGTCAAGGACGAGTTCATACCTGTCGTGGAACTGACTGAAAACCAGGCCGTGATGATCTACGCGATAGCCGTAATGGGTACCGCAAAACAGCACATCAAGTGGCAGGTTACCAGCGGCGTGGGCTATAAGTACTACCCGATTGTGACGGTAGACCCCGCGAGAGCATCCACAGAAGCGGTTCTTAACTCTATGAAGGTCTGCCCTAAGGGAGTCTTCGGCGTGGACGACGGTAAACTCGTTGTCGAGAACTCTGTCGAGTGCACTCTGTGCAAATCATGTATGGAGTCTGTCAATTACGACGGCTCCGTGACCATCGAAGGTGATGAGAACAACTTATTGTTCACATTCGAGACCGATGGTTCATTGACTGCAGAACAGACGCTCAACAAGGCGGCCGAGATACTCTCCGAGAAGGCAAAGGCCCTCTACGAAGAGTTCGGACAGATGGAATAAAACATTTCAGGGGCTTCGGCCCCTTTTTAAATATTTATCAGAAGAAATCTTCCAAGGTACATTTCTTCACCTTGTCGTTATCGAACACGGACTTCATACTCATCTCCAGGATGTCTATCCTGTCCCTGGTGTACTTGGATATGTCGTACTTCTCGCTGATCCTCTTTGAAACCTCGAGATATTTCATGACGCTTCCTTTGTAAACGGTCATTATGACCTTGTTCCCGCACTTCGTACATTTACCAGACATCGGTATACGTCTGAATTTCTCACCGCACCTATTGCATCTGAATCTTTGTGCGGAGAAACTCCTAAGATTACCCGCCATGTCCGGCAGGAAGTGTTTGTTGATGACTCGTGTTGCAACGTCACGTTCGTCGACCGCCCTTATCTTCTCACCCAAGGACAGCTGGGCATCCATCTTATCAGTCATCGATTGTAATGTGATATAGGCGGAGAATCTCGGACCTTCCGCTATATCGTGGGTATCATGCGTGAATCCTAATCCCTCATATTGTCCTGGAGTCCCGATACGGCCGGACACCATATCCATGATACCCTCTATATCGCTGGTCTCCGAATGATTGGATGCCGCTTCATAGAATTCCAGAGGGTATTCCCTGAGACAGTCCACATTGTGGGCCTCCTTATCTATCTCATTGGGATCCAATCTCGTCGTAAGGACAAGAGGGGCATCCATGAGCCCCCCGCGCGAGCTGGGAAGGAAGCTGAACGAGAAGTTCAGCAACGCATCCAAGGCCAATATGATACAGTCCTCGTCACCGTCACAGTTCCTTCTCTTTGAAGCGTGGAAGAACGGGTGACCGTAACATCCTCTTGCCGAAGTGTATCCTATTATACGGCAAAGAATCCCTCCTGAAGTATGAGGGGCTAGCCCGAATACTATATGACCGATTAGGCCGTCCCTATCGTTGACCTCGTAATAAGGCTGTAATTTGTATAATTTGACTAGTTCGTCATCTACGAACTTTGCCACCTTCACCATATAATCTCCGCATTCCATGGGAGGTATGATGTCCTGGGCCCTCAGTTCGCATATCTGTTCCGGATCGGTGAGAGGTTCCCCGTTCCAATCATGAGTGTATCCCAGTTCTATCGCGCGTTCTACGCTGATCCCGATTTCCCTAGGCCTAAAGTGGGTGAGTGGCAGGTCCGTCATATCGTAACGGATCGTACCGTCCTTGTTCACCGAAACATCGTTCTTGGCTCTCAGTATCCCTTTCTCAAGGGCTTCCGGGACCTTTGTCCTTGAAGCCAACGTCTGTACGCATCTGAGCGCCTTAGGCTTGTTCTCCCCCAGAAGCTCACAAGCGGCGGTGAACTCGTAGTCGAGGTCGACGGACATGGTGCTGGTGAACCTGTTGAAGTTCCCCTGCCTTTCCTCGACCACTGTGTGTGACTTACAATCCCTGCACCAGGACCTCCAAGTGACGCTCCCGCATCCAATGCATCTCCTGGAACCAACTTGTAAATCAACAGTGTTAGAACGCGATACGCCAGCACCTTTTTTGGATGCGGCGATCGCAGCGATCATGTCTCTGTTGGAGTCCATCCCCGATCCCACGGGAAAAAGGCCGTGAGCCCGAGGGGTCATCTCCCTCTGATAGGCCTTCTCAGGACGTCCCATCCTCATACCGATTCGGGTGCCTCCGCGATCCCGTATCTCGAATCCCGCAGCAGTGCTGATAGCGGAAAGGACGCTATCGCCCTCGAACGCGCCCTTTTCGACAATGTCCCCCTTCTTTGTTGTAAGGTTAAGACAGTCAAGGAAGACCATGCTATACCTCTTGGATATTGAAATGCGACCGTTTCGCAGTTTGTGCAACGCTCCCAGGTTTTCCAAGGTCTTCTTTATATCATTCTCCGAAGGGGCCGATATGTTTCCTTTATCGAACGAACCCTCGCCGATCAGGTGAGTCCTTAGATCCGTTATCGTATCGATATCGAAATCCGACCAGAAAAGGTTGTATTTCGGATGTAACGGCACACCGAGGGCAAGGCTGATCTCCTTCGCCCTGTCGTATGTGGGGTCTTCCCAATCCTCCGGGAGTTCACCTTTGGCTTCAAGTTCCTTCTTGTGCCATTCCAGACAGTATCCGGGAGGAACGAGCTTCTGATTGTTCTCGCAGAACTCGCCGAATGGTATCAGCACTTCGCCGTTGTCGACGATGCTGACGATGCGTGAACGTATCTCCTGGACCTCTTCCTTGGTATCGCAATATATCAGTGACCCATCATCCAGTAACAATATGGGCCCGTCCAGTTCGTCGCAAGGGGTTACCACGCAACCCTTACCTGGTCTTTCTGACCTGAGCTGGGTACCGATGGCCATGAACTCCTCCATGGCATACATGGTGGCGGGGCTGAACGCCAATGCGGCCAGCCCCGTAGTACGAGCCCTGCCGTATCTGATGCGGAAGCCTCCTTCTCTGCTCGGATGGCCGAAAATAGGCCTTCCCGCGATTATATCCATGAGATATCCGTCATGGGGATGTACAACATTTGTATCGTCTTCATCATCCTCGGCCCTTTCGGGAGCGTGGGCGTCGAGATATTCCTGGATGAAGTCCCATCCGTCGATCTTCAAGGTATCGACGTGTCTTTTGATCTTTGCCGTTTTTAGACAAAGTCCTTCCGCAATGACAAGACAGGCCCCTCCACGGACGCGATTGGTCTCTATTCGGGGCAAGTCCCTGTATCCAGAGATTTCGATCTGTTCGGTCCCTTCACCGTCAATCATTATAGGACAGTTTCTGACGATGAGGTCTATCTCTTGCGACGTAGGTGTATATTGAAGGTGCTGTGCCTGTCTGTATAATGTGATCTCCTCATCGAACCTGGCTATCTCCTGTTCGGTAGGTTGGTATTTTCCGATGTTCAGCTCCCTGCGGACTACGTCCGCGATAAGGACACTCATCGCCTGTGCGGTACCGCCCGCTGCTCTAATGGGACCGGCGAGCATGAGGTCCACGAAATCAGTCCCGTCATCGTTTCTCTTTATCTTAATGTCGGCTATTCCTTCCAAGGGAGCTACGAGAATACCCTCGGTGAGTACAGCAAGACCTACGCGCAAGGCCCTATCCAGCGCCTTCTCTGTGCTTTCAGCAGGTCTGTGCGCAACCTCTTTGGCGACCATTAGGGAGACTAGTTCCCTGTTCTTGTATTGTGCAGTGAGGCGCCTTATGTCGTCAGCGACACCTTCGACCTGATAATCACGAAGGAGCTCCTCCACACGGGATGCAAGGTCCTCTGCCTGAGGAACCTCGACGAAAGGCTCGGGGTCTATACCAAGCTTCCTAGCCTCTCCCGCTACAGCATAACATCTGTCCTTTTCTTCCGCCAGTACGGAGAAGTAATCATACATCCCCTTGCTGGCGACAGGTCCTTTATTCATACGACTCCATGGTCTCCGTTGCCAAAGCCCTTAACTTATCCGTCAAAAGGGAACGGATCTCATCCAAGTTCTCCCGGGTAATAGCGGAGAAATACATGTTGTCGCTCCCTGTCTTCATTATATCGGATTTACTTTCAAGCACGATGATATCCACTTCGCTGAAACCTTCCCTCACCGAATCGAGCAACGCCTGTTGTTCCTGTAAGGTATATCCGCACGTTTCAGAAGGATCCATCATGAAAACCATTATGTTCGTAAGATATTTGAGGGCCAGAACAGCCTGTTTCTCGATATCGTTACGGTCTTCGAAACTTCTGTCCAACAATCCCGGCGTATCTATGATTTGGTATTTTCTCCAATCATCTTCCATATGTCCGATGATTATGCCCTTGGTAGTGAAAGGATAAGGTGCGATCTCCGGCGTAGCAGTGCTCAGCATAGTCATAAGAGTGCTTTTACCAACGTTAGGGAATCCTGCTATGACTACGGTCGGTACCCTTGGATTCACTGCAGGGAAGCGCCTGAATGTGTTCTTGGCATTCTGTAGGAAAAGTAACTCCTTGGAGATCTGTCTGATGTAAGATGAAAGACGTCCGTAGAAGCTTCTTCTCACGGACTCTATGTATTGCATATCCTTGCTTCGGCGGATATCATGTAAAGACTCGTTCCTCAACCTGTCGATCCTTCCAGCGGCCCAGTTCAGGGCGCCTAAGGATTTCTTGTATTCATCGACACCAATGACCAGATCGGTCAACTGAGGGAAGAAGTCATCCACTTTGTCGATCACAGGGAAACGTTTCACGTAGCTTGAAAGGGTGGTCACTACGATATCTCCGGAAGCTGTGATCTTTGCTATGGCCGTCTTCTTCCTCCCATCCAGCGCGCTCGTTCCGCGCTTCGATATCTTGGCAGCTCTGCCTAGCGCCTTATCCATCAGCTCTTCCGAGGTAAGCACCGTCGGTATTTTTTGATTCATTGAGGCCACGTATTCTATGAAGAAGAACGCGTATAATAAACAATCCGTCTATCAAGTCTTTCCAATAACCGCCCTCACAAGCCAAAGGTCTGATTTGAGGCCTTGATCGATCTTGATGATGGAAGGTATCAGAATTGAAGGACAATCCTCCATCACAATGCCTGCAGTTACCGACCATCTACCTGCATCGATACCGAACATCCCGCACAGCCCAGATAGGTTACTGGCTATGTAGATTCCCGCCCTTATCTCTGGCACAAGGTCGGAATTGTTCAGGAATCCAGGCGCGCTCATGCCAGTATACGCGGTAACTGCCAGGTCGATATTCTCATAGAGCATCGCCCCACCGTCGATACCATAGGGATTTTCCATGTTGAAAAGGAGAGATTCTATCTCCCCCACCAGGAATTTTATGGTATCTCCGACAGTCTTCGAATCTATCGAAAGCGCCAATCTCATCCCCGTCGTCGAGGATCCCGACAAGTCACTCACCTCGAAGGATATGAACACAGATGCCTCGACCAGACACGCAGCGACGGTATCTATCGTAGTGGTTATCGCATCCTGCATCGCACGTTGAAGGAATTCGTTGAGTTCCTCGGTACCATTCAGCACTCCTCCCATATTGCTAAGGGTCTTAATCGCCGATTTCTTGAATATATCAGTCATCTGTCCTTTTACTAAGTCTCCGTTGATCAATCCGCCGCAATTACCGGATCCTGGCGTTCCATCAGCGAAGGTCCAATCGAGGGCGCCATCGGCGACCCTCTGCCATGTGTAGTTGCTGTTATCCCTGTCTTTCCCGACGATCGAACGGTCTATCTCGACGCCTTTGTCATCTAGAAGTATTACACATTCCCCATTGAGGGCATCGTTCTTGTCGTTTAACAGGACCATATGTTTATCCAATGTGATGACTAGCCTTTCCCGAGACGACAGCGCAGTATTCTCGATCGTCATTCTTTTGGTCTTCTCGTTTGACCCCGCGACAAGAGTATACCCTGATATGTCCACAGTACTGGCGGTGGAATTGTACAATTCAACCCACTCGTTGCCCGAATCAGCCCCTGGAGGGTTCGATTCAAACTCGTTCACAACGACCCCTGTCTTGAACGGAACGTTGTATTTCAAGTCCAACCCAGCGTCTAGACTTCCCTTTAGGCCTACTGCCGGCAATGGGATGTTCGACAATGCCGTCCCGATACCCTCTATATCCGACAATCTCACACCCGCCTCCTTGTACTGGACGACATAAGGGAAGCAGATGTCGAACGACGTCCCCCGGACCTCGCCGGATATGGTTGCAAGGACATCCCTGGTCTTCATCAGGGGATCCAGGAAGACCTTCACGTCCCAGCCGTCCCCCTTGACCGCCGCCTCACCGGTTATGAAATAATCTTTACCGCTGCTTAGATCCTTCTCTTTTATAGTCATCCCACATTTTATCCAGAGACCAGACAGTTCCCCGGATAGTTCTGTGATGAGGATGTTCTTCACACTTTTGGAATAGGATGCGATGTCCGTGCTGAAGGTAAGTGTAAGCCCCAGGAAGGAAAGCCCAACCGTCTGTTTCTTCAACGTAGCCTTGAAGATGAATTCCGCTACGCCCCCCAACTCGCCGATGGCTTGACTCATAAGGGAACCGAGACCTTCCTCTACGAACTTTTTCATCTCGATCATGGGTCCGAGGACGGCGTTGTACAATCTCTCAATGACCATGGAGGCGTATTTTGAGATCTCCATCAGGACTGGACCAAGTATGGCGATGATATCGTTGATCATCCTCAGGAACTCCCTCAAAGGTTCCAGAAGAGGATCCAACGCTTTCACAAGAAGATCCCACCCGTCACTGAAGATTGTGTTACTGGCCTTATATGCCGGCACTCCTGATAGTTCCCAACCGCTCACTACGACTATCTTCAAATCCAGCGATACTGGAATCTCCCCCTCAATCAGGGAATTGTTGCTGCCAAGGATCGACGATATGGTTCCGTACCCCTCGGCAGAATATCTCAAGATATCATTCAGCGACACTCCGAACGCGGTGCTATAGGATGCCCCCTTCTTCTGGTTGAACCCTACATAATGGACACAATCGTCTAGATTCTGACCAGGCCCCCGTACGATGATGTCAGGCGATATCCCATCCGAGATCACGATGGTCTCCTTGACATTCCCCTCGCTACCTATCAGGCTGAAGAAACCCTGCTCTGGGACGTCAATGATGCCGCTGTAGGGGTTGATTCGCATATTACTACACATCTCATCACAGAGATTCACCATCCTCTCCGGTATGTCGTTTATCACCGAGAGCATAGGCATGGCCCTTTCGTTGATCATTATCATGAACTTCTTGATCAGTCCGTCCTGCCCACCCGGGACGGTCAGCAGGGCATCGAATCTTCCGAGCATATCCCTGGCCGATTCATGATATGCAGCGACGACATCGTCGTTCAATATCGCGGACCTCAGAGAACCCATCAGATAGTTTCTCTCCCCCTCGTCCAAGCCAGAGTTTATGAGTCTCTGCTCAACTGCGGAAAGGTCCACGCTCCTCAGCATATTATCTCTTAGCTTTCCGACTCCGAAAACAGAATCGAAGTTCTGTGTTAACTTGGTGCATATTGCGCTGTAGAATGGATCGTAGATACTCTGATTCCTCACGGAGCTATTGACGACCTTCTCAACATCACCGTCTAGCCTTGCCAGTGAACCGTTCACGGCATCGCGCACGTTATCGATGAAGGGCACACCATCATCAGGATCTATGGGCACGGAGATACGTCCTATGGATCTGTCCGCACCAACATTGACGGCAGCGGTGTTCAGTATGCTCCTCATCCATTCCCTTATCTCGTTGTTCTCGAGCCTATACTCACTCTTGAAGTTCTTGATCCCATTCCATGCTAGGATGTCTACGTGGGGGTATTCCACGCGGTTATCGAACCCGCCGACGCTTATAGTGTGGGATTCCCCGTCTATCTTCTTCGTGATCGAGAATTCTGGAACATGATATTCGACATAGTTGCCGTTAAGGAGGTATCTGTACTCCGATTCAGAATACCCGTTCTGTTCCATCACCTCCCTGATGTAAGGGGAGGCGGACACGGTGTCCTTCCCAGTGAAGAATCCAACGATTGAGTCCCAAGCATTGAGTATCCTGTCCGAGGCTCCCTCTAGGAAATCTACGACAAGGTTCCCGCAGAAGTAATCAGCCCATTGTAGAATGATGTCGTCTAGAACTGAGATAAGTGCCTGTGAATAGATAGCACCGAGGTCTAGAGCAATATGCCCGTCATCCGATATGATGAGGTCTGCCAGATCGAGGTTCCCAGTCCCAGACACCGTCCCCTCGGACGAGTTCCTGAAGCTCAGTAACTGTATCGCCGAGACGCAGCTCCTGTATGATTTTTCGACATCCTCCGCGGTTAGTATCCGCTCCGTCCCCATATCCCCAGTCGCCGCCAACGACCCATATCCGCTTATCACCCGTTCCTGTGCAAGTGCAGTTAACTGATAGGTCATCATCTGCGAGAGGACGGAACCGTCACCACTAAGAGCGACGTTGAAAATGGAACCCATCTCCGATACTAAGGGAAGTGCGCAACTGCCGTCCGATTTGATTCTCAAGGTCTTTACGGCGGAACCGCCCCCGGAATCATATCTTGCGGTGAACTCTCCTTCCGCCCTGACATACGTCGGCGTGTATCCTCCGTCCGTGTTCTGTAAGTTCTCCGTCGAAAGCTCCACGTCCACGTCCAAGATCGTTATCCTGACGCATCCATCAAGGGAGGGGAAATGCGCGTTTAGCCAATTCTCGGACGAAACGCCAAAGTCCTCGAACTTTGAAGATACGGTTCCAGATCCAGTACCCATTGAGACGATAAGTTCCCCCATCCCCCTGTTGACGAAAGCCTCGGTCTTGCGGAGGACTTCGTCTATAGAGTCCAGTTCACCACTTATCCTACTTGTGTTTTCCTCAGAATCAGATATCCGGGAGCTCACGATTCCGTACCCGAGCGACAGAACGAGGATAGTCACTGCTATTACGGCAAAGGGCATGTTTCCCCTGTTCCCGCGCAAGGTCGTCATGGTAGCCCATCGTCCGCGTCATGACATAAATCCGATAACGACAATTAGTATAACTTATAAATAAAACAATTAAAACCAGCAATATCTTATTAATAATAGGAATAATACCGTTCTATTAATTCAAGAAGGGAAAATATGTCTTTAACAACACAGCCTAGTTCACTTCCGATAGGACTCCCGAAAAAAACGGAGTCCGTATGCCCAGAATGCGGAAAACTCATCGAAGCCACGCTTTATGAGAAAGATGGAAAAGTCCTCATGGATAAAACATGCCCGGAACACGGGGATTTCACTGATATATATTGGTCTGACGCTGACGCGTTCCTCAAGGCGGAACATTTTGCTTATGACGGAGTCGGACTTAGGAACCCTCATGATAAATCCTTGGCCGAAGGTGAGAACGTAAATTTCTACATAGACGGGAAGAGGTTCGACCTAAAATCCAGTACCTCTTTGGCGCTCATCGATCTGACTAACAGATGCAATATGAACTGCCCAATCTGTTTTGCCAATGCAAACGAGGCAGGATATGTCTACGAACCCAGCTTTGACGAGGTCGTAGCAATGCTCAAGGCGCTTCGTGCCGAGGAGCCGATCAAATGCACCGCAGTCCAGTTCTCTGGAGGAGAGCCTACTGTATATCCTAAATTGGTCGAAGTAATCGCAAAGTCCAAGGAACTGGGTTTCGCCCAGATCATGGTGGCTACAAATGGTCTCAAATTCGCCAAGGACTACGATATGCTGAAAGCATGTGCTAAGGCCGGTATGAACACGATATATCTGTCCTTTGACGGCGTCAGTGATGACGTATATCTGAAGGCTAGGGACAGGAAGATGTTCGGGACCAAGATGAAAGTCATCGAGAACTGCAAGAAGCTGAAGGAGGATATCGGCCGTTCGCCATCCATCGTACTGGTGCCGACACTTGTGCGTGGCGTCAACGATCATCAGATAGGCGAAATAACCGAGTTCGCCTTCGAACATTCGGAAGTTGTCCGTGGAATCAACTTCCAGCCTGTTGCATTCACAGGGAGGATATCCAAGGAAGAAGTCGCCGAAGGCAGGATAACCCTGACAGACCTCGCCCAGAAGTTCGAAGAGCAGACAGGATATGCAACCCCTGATGACTGGTTCTCCGTTCCTGTGGTCGCCCCCATATCTGGTTTCGCATCCGAGTTCATGGGAGAGACGCAAGTAACCTTCACCACGCACCCACATTGTGGCTTTGCTACATACTTATTCAAGGATGATAAGGGTAATGTCACGCCGCTACCAAGGTTCATAGATGTTATGGAGTTCTCCGACGGGCTCAACGAGATCGTCGACAAGATGGCCAAGTCCTGGTTTAAGAAGACAAAGGCAGCCAAGGTTCTGAAGCTCCTCAAGAAGACCGTTCACGAGGATAAGGTGCCTGAGGGACTTTCAAAGAAGAAGTTCGTGGACACCCTAGGGAGTATAATGGGAAATAAGTCCAAGTCGACCCTTGCGGACTTCTCGTGGAAGATGATGTATGTGGGAGGTATGCACTTCCAGGACTCATTCAACTACGACACGGCAAGGACCGAGCGTTGCGCCATACATTATATAACTCCGGACCTCAAGATAATACCGTTCTGCGCATATAACGGTGGACCGGAATACCGCGCGGAGGTTGAATCCAAGTTCTCCATCCCTCTTGCGGAATGGAAAGTAAGAAATAAAGAAGAAGCAAAGGCATTGGAAGAAGCATTAATAGTACCTGAAGATGAAAGAGCGTGAATAAAATGACAATAATAGTAGATTTCAGCAAGTGTTTGCATTGCGGAGGATGCGTAGGCTCCTGTCCGCAGAATGCGATATACATGAATGATTACATCCTCGAGTTCAACGATAACTGTAACTCGTGCAAGAGATGTATCAAACTGTGCCCCGTTGCGGCATTGAGGATGGAGTGATATAATGAAGACTTACAACTGCGACGTGGTCATAGTTGGAGCAGGGCCTGGAGGCAGCATGGCTGCAAAGTACTGTGCCCAGGCTGGGCTTGACACCATATTAATAGAGAAGAAGGCAGAGATAGGGGCTCCGCTCAGATGCGCTGAAGGAGTTTCCAAATCATGGTTACACGAGGTCGGCATCGAACCCGATCCTGCATGGATTAGCGATGAGATGATCGGCGCCATCGTCAAATCCCCGAATGGGACGACGTTCAGGATGGATGGAAGCAGCTCCGGATCGGAGATCGGGTACGTCCTTGAGAGGCACCTCTTCGACAAAGCCCTTGCCAGACAGGCGGCAGAAGCAGGCGCCACTATAATGATGCGCACCGGATGCACCGACGTCATACGCAAGGACGGCAAACTCGTAGGAATCAAGGCCCAGAGTATGGGAGAGCCCATCGAGATCCACGCTAAGTGCGTGATCGCCGCCGACGGATATGAATCCCAAGTCGCCAGATGGGCAGGTATGGAGACCGCCCCGGACCTTGGCGACATCAACTCCTGTATACAGTACAGGATGGCGAACATAGACATCGAACAGGGATGGTGCGAGTTCCTTATCGGTAACGAGATAGCTCCTGGAGGATACCTATGGATGTTCCCCAAGGGCAACCGTACCGCAAACGTCGGTATCGGTATCAGAGGCAACCGTTGCAAGGAGCCTGCCGCAGCCAAGACCTACCTCGACAAATGGATCGCCCAGGATGACAGGCTGAAGAATGGACAGATACTCGAGGTCGCCAGCGGTATGGTTTCCACATGCCCCGGTCTCGATTCCGCCATCGATGACAACCTGATCCTGGTGGGAGACGCGGCAAGGATCATAGATCCCATCACCGGCGGAGGTATATGTCACGCCTGCAGGACGGGTATGTATGCCGGTAAGGTGCTCGCCGAATGCGCCAAGAAGAACGACTTCTCCAAGCAGGCCCTCAAGCCTTACGAGAAGATGTGGCGCGACAGGATGGAGGATAAGATCATCCGCAATTGGATGGCCAAGGAGAAGATGAACCAGCTGGAAGACGAGGTAATGGACGATATCGTTAAAATGATAGCCAGTGCACCTCTCAAACAGCTCGATGTCTACGGCATCCTGAAATCCATCAAGGAAAAGTATCCAGAGGTCGTTGAGGAATTCTCGGACCTTATCTGAAACCATTTCCGGCCTCACGGCCGGCCTTTTATTTTTATTGAAGATTGACGGTCTCGGTTTCCAATTAGACGATACATGATTCCAACCCGAGTTTGACACTTATAGAATCTGGTCGCTCCGTACCCGATGAATTTTTCGGCCTGTTTCCGTTTAACGTCAAGTCGACCGTCGAAATATCACTTGCATCCTTCATCAGTTACTGGATGTTTAAAAATAATAAAACCGACTCTCCTTCGTCGAGCCTCTAATATATTTATCCTAGAATTAACAGGACACACAAGGTCTTTCAGAGAATTAAAAAACAAGAAAGGGATTGTTAAAGATTTTAAGAACAATCATAATTTCAGTATCTTCCATACTTTATAGCAGCTTCCGTCATGGCTGCGATGTTTTCCAAAGCTGTATCCCTAGGAACGTCACAACCGCAACCAAGAATGAATTTCCCACCTTCGGCCGCCGCATCGATACATTTCTTCGATTCTTTCACAATGAGTTCGGGAGTTCCCTTCCAAATCACATCTGTAGGGTGTAGATTACCAAGTATGGTAGCTCCGTCCAGATCCTCCTTAGCTTTAGCAAGGTCTACCTGCCAGTCCACGCTGAATATATCGACTCCCGTGTTCGCCATCTCAGCCGCGAGATTGTTCGTGTTGCCGCAAATATGACACATTGTAATCAGCCCTTTGGACTTCCACCTCTGTATCGTATCCGTCAGATAGGGTTGACTGTACCTCTTGAAATCACCAGGGCCGATCAAATCCCCCGAAGCGGTAGGATCTGAGGCCAACATGCATTTACCTCCTTCTGACAGTATAGCATCGAACACTCCGTCGACGAACGGGGCAGTCTTCTTCAAGACCTTCTCCGCATCATTGGGATTGATGAACATATCTATCAGAAGTTCCTCGACACCTCTCAAAAAGCCCGCCGTCGTGAGCGGACCCCAAGTCTCGCCAATCGTGACAGTTCCGCTGTCATCGTATTTTCGGTACAATGCGTGGAATTTATCTATGATCCCCTTGTAGAGATAAGGGAAGGAATCCCTGTCGGAAGGGTCGGGCAAATCTTTCGAGTCGATCTCCTCGGGATTATTGAAATAGGTTGATTTCACGCTTCCGTAGTCGTCATCAGGAAAAGACATGTCAAGACCTAGATCGATGAATGCAGAATTTGCATCCACCGGAGCGATTACGAAATCGGTTTCAACCTTTTTATGTAATGCAATTGCTGCATCGGCAGATTTTTCAGCATCATATCTGACGTCCTTCCATTGATACCCTGCCAACTTGGTGGATACCATCTCCGAGAAGTCAAACACAGTAACCCTGTCTGTAGGGTCGCCCCTGATGATGGCTCTAACACAATCTTCAGAAGAAATACGATCCATGTTCATACCCCAGGACAGTTGGCAGTACATCTGGATGTTACATTTTCAAATTTTTGTTTTTCAAGGATATTAGATTTTTTATACATTTTTTCCTCTCCGGGATTTCTAAAAGGATTGGATCGAATGGTTATCTTATTCATTAAACACGGAACTCAACTCCGTCAATTCGAACAATATTTTAAAAAAAATAAGGGGCGAAGCCCCAATTTAAATATTTATAACTCCACGTAGCGTCTTCCGCCCAACATGCTCACTACTGTCAGTATTACTGCAGACAGTACAGCATAATCGGTTGAAAGTCCACCATCGAACACTAGGTCCGCGGAGAATTTGATGATGAACAATATTATGACGAAGAAAATTATCGCCAATACGATCATCAATAAGATGGACATAAGTGTGTACAATATATCCATTCCCGTCTTTTTCAAATCCATGAGTTTTTTGTACCTCCAGCGGTATATATCACATTGTAATTATTATATACTTATTGAAATTTAGAGGGTTCAACCCTTACGCCAGGCTCCCCGGTGCTGACTATGATGGGTATCCCGCCGTGAAGCCGTATTGTCTCACAGACTCTTTCCGGCCTGTCGGTAAGGGCTATCATACTTCCGCCACCCCCGGCACCGGTGAGTTTTGCTCCATAGGAGTATTCGTTGGCGGCGTTCACTAATCTGTTCAGTTCCGGTGAGGACACTCCAAGGATAGAAAGTAGTTTGTGATTCCTTGTCATCAGTTCACCCAATCCGCACCTATCATCTTCACGTAACAACTTGGCACCATCTAGTGTAAGGTCGCCTATCTCATTGATGATGTCCTTTGCGAAACCGTTGCGATCCCTGTATCTCCTGACCTTCTTAACCAAAGGTCCGGTGTGCGCCTTGACGCCGGTGTATCCAATGACGAATGTCATCTCAGGCGTATGTATGTCGAAGACATCCCATCTGCGTCCTTCATTTTCCACAGTCCAAATGATTTCCCCAAGATCTGGGATGTTCAAACCTATCCCGCCACCATGTACGGATGCGGAGGTATCCATCGGACTGCCGACCCCTTGGGAGTGATATTCCGCGGCATACGCCTCTTTGATGATGTCTTCCTCCTCCACGGATTTTCCCAACATGGACCTGATGGCGCAGGAAAGTGAGGCACATAACGCGGCCGAGGAACCTAATCCTGCCCCAGAGAGAAGGTTGCTTTCAGAAATGATATCGATACCTTTCAATCCATGTTCGTCCAGTAGGTACTGAATATGAGGATGTCTGACCAATTCATCCGGTTCGCCGTTGATGATGAATCTATGACTTTCACGGATTGTACACGTGATACGTCTGTTTATCGCAAGAGCTACCGCAGGTTTACCGAATACGACGGCATGTTCGCCGAGTATGACAAATTTTCCAGGTGCTGATGCGGTGGCTGACTTCATTCAAGCAGCCCGTATTTTCTCATACTCTCTGATATGGCATCATTTGGGGTCCTCTTGTTAAGGAGGGGCTGCGATATGGACCACCAGTCCTCTTCGAACGCCTGAAGAGCAAGTTGGTATTGTTCCTTAGAATCGAACTTATTCGCGTCTATCGAAAGCAGAGCCTTGCCGTGTTCCCTGAGGAGGTCCACATCATATTTCTTGTTGGTAATCGCCAATCCGATGTAACTGTCAAGTGAATAGGTCATCTCCTCGGCGATATCGTTCGGTGTACACTCCATGATTATGTCAAGTACGGAGTTTATGGACATTTTGAAGATAAGCGCAAGTTTAGCCTCGAGAGGGATATCCTCCGCCTCGATGGTCTCCGCCATGTTCTCGAACAACAAATCATGGAGCGCGGAAACCCTACGTGGGTTCTTTGCGAACAGTTGTTTGAATATCTTCTCTTCCTCGGTCCCTTCGTCTTCATCGAAGCCTAACAGTGCCGCATTTGGATCAGTTTTCTTATCAGTCATTTTCTCAACTCGTTTACAGTGTCTTCCAGTATATCCATACCTGCTGATATCTTCTTCTCGTCAGCGGCGTATGAGAATCTAAGGTGCCCTTCTCCGTACTTACCGAAGGCGGAGCCCGGTGTACAGATCAATCCCCTGGTAACAAGTGTGTTGGCCAGTTCTTGGGAGGTCATATCCATGTCGAAGGAAGGGAAGGCATAGAACGCTCCTTTGGGAGGTATCAGACTCATCCCATCTATGGCATTGATCCTGGAACTTATCAGATCTCTTCTAGCCTTGAATACGGAACGCGCATTTTCTAGATATTCGCCTATACCAGGTAGTGCGGCGAGCACACCATACTGGGGTGGCATCGCAGGACTGGCACAAACGTGATATTGCATCTTTATCAATTCCTCGATGTTTTCCTTGCTGGCGCATATGAATCCAAGCCTCCAACCTGTGACGGACATCATCTTAGAGAATCCATTGACGACCAAACATCTATCGAGTCGGTTCATGAATGAATGGTGTTCTCCTTCGTAAACGAAGGAGTCGTAGACCTCATCGGAAAGAATGGTGATATCATGATCATCCGCAAGATCTAGTAACGCCTTGTAGGATTCCTTGGATAACACGCCCCCCGTCGGGTTTGACGGGTTGTTGATCACGATCATCCTGGTGTTATCCTTTATATTGTTCTTGATGTCCTCGATATCTGGCTGGAAATCACCTTCAGTCAGCTTATACTCCGTATATGATCCTCCGACGAGTTTGGAATGTGGGCCATATATGACAAATCCCGGGCTTGGAATGAGTACGTCGTCGCCCGGATTGATGAAGGACGACATAATCTCAAGCAAGGCGGTTGACCCGCTGGGAGTTATGATGATGTTCTGTCCTGTCATCTCCCCATACATGCTGTATCTGTCAGAAACGGCATCCCTAAGTTCTAGTAATCCTGCTGTGGGGCCATATTTATTCTTCCCCTCGGTCGCAGCCCTGTTCATTCCCTCTATAGCGGCTGCAGGCGGCTGCAGATCAGGCTCCCCCAACCCCAGATTTATGGAACCCGGTTTTGCGAGATCGAACATCTTCCGTATCCCGGACATCGGGACGGAAGAGAGTCTGTCAGATGGTTTCATATGCCCTTATCGCGCGTTTAGCCTATATATTTTAGCTGTTCGCATCCGTTTTATACTCCAAATCCATTTTAAACCCATGGCAAAAGACAGCATCGGCCCCTGGGCAGTCCTGAATGTTCTAGGTCTCATCACTATGATCCTGGGAATGTTCGGTATGATGGAGATACTGGATATCGAATATTCTGCCGTTGTTTTCTTTGTAGGTATCGTAATAACAGGAATCTCTATGTTCATGATGGCCATCGCTATACGCAGAATAGAAGACCTCGATACAAAGGTGAACGCCAATTTTTCAAAAAACAATGAAGACGAGGATAATTGAATGGGCAAATCACTAAATGCCGAAATGCTGTATTTCACATTCGAATCAGCAAATATGCACAGATGGAATGACCATCTGAGGCCCTTAGACCTCACGGAACAGGATAAGCAGGCACATAAGGCAGCCATAGTGTGGGTACTGGGCAAATACGATGAGGATTCTGGTCATAAAATAGATTGGCCTAGGATGATTGAACACACACTTTTTGAATTCATCAGCAGGATAGTGCTCACCGACTTGAAGCCCCAGATTTATCACAAGATAGTTAAGGATAAATTGGACCAAGTCAACAAATTCGTGATTAAGGAGTTCGACAACAATGTACCTAGTGCAGACTTGAAATTCAGAATGCGATTTATAGAATATCTGAACTCGAAAAGGGATTCTAGAGAGGATCGCATCATAGACGCGGCACACTATCTTGCTACAAAATGGGAGTTCGACATAATCTACCAGATGAATATGGGTATGTTCAATATCGAACAGACCAAGGACGACATCTATGGCAAGATATCAAAACATATAGATCTCCCCGGTGTGGTGAAGGCACTGACTGATAAAGGGACCAAGGACTTCATCGACATCTTCGGACAGCTCAGGTTCCAGCAGAGATGGGCAAGGACGCCTAGGATTCCAAAAACAACTGTCTTAGGGCATTCCCTTATGGTTGCGAACGCGATATTCCTCCACGACCTGGACAACGGAGCGTCCGATGAGCAGATTTACAATGATTATTACACCGGGTTGTTCCACGACCTCCCAGAGGTCCTCACCAAGGACGTAATATCTCCCGTGAAGAAGAACGTGGAAGGTCTGGCGGAGCTACTGGAGAGTTACGAGCAGGATGAGATGAAGAACCGCATAATGCCTCTTCTCCCTAAAGGATGGCATGAGGAGATGAAGTTCATAATCTACGACCCATTCGAGGAATCAGACCATCCAAACTTCGGAAAACGTGCAGGTAAGGCGATCAAAGCATGTGATCTGATATGCGCATTCATCGAGGCAAACGTCTCGGCGCGCTACGGAGTAAGTCCACAATCCCTGGAGGATGGAGAAAAGGATCTCCGTGAAAGCCTGATAGAGACATATGGTGAAATGGGCGCCAAGGGCCTTATCGAAGACTTCGAACGTCTGAAGATTTAACCGATACGTTCCTGTCCGCCCATGTATGGTCTCAACACTTCGGGTATCGTGACCGTACCGTCCTCGTTCTGGTAATTCTCCAAAATAGCCACCATAGTCCTCGGCAGGGCAAGTCCAGAACCATTCAGGGTGTGTATGAACTCGCTCTTCAAATGAGGCTCGGGTCTGTACTTTATCCTGGTCCTGCGGGCCTGGAAATCAGTGAAGTTGGAACATGAAGACACTTCCAACCAGGCATCGTTCGCCGGGGAGTGCAC
Organism: Candidatus Methanomethylophilaceae archaeon; assembly: GCA_035271165.1. Classification (GTDB taxonomy): domain Archaea; phylum Thermoplasmatota; class Thermoplasmata; order Methanomassiliicoccales; family Methanomethylophilaceae; genus VadinCA11. The sequence goes on along the minus strand of DATERX010000014.1, from coordinate 2,572 downwards.
CTCGAGATCGTAACATTTGCTACAGGAGAAGCCCATATCACCAGTGCATAACAGAAGGACGCGATAAGGAAGTCTAAGTGCCTTCAACAGATCCTCGGCGTCCCCCCTAAGGTCCTCGAGGACCTCATATGAGGTGTCGGGAAGTACGAACCTCACCATTTCGACCTTGTTGAACTGGTGGACTCTGATGATCCCTCTGGTATCGGCGTGTTTTCCAACCTCCCTACGGAAGGATGGGAGGTATGCGGAATAAAGTATCGGAAAATCCTCCTTTGTAAGGATCTCGTCCCTGTGAAGATTGGTTATGGGAACTTCTGCGGTCGGGTTGAGGTAATAATCCTCCTTCTCCACGTAGTACATATCATCCTTTAGATTAGGGTACTGACCGGTCCCGGTAACAGAATCCTTGTTGACCAATATAGGTGTAAAGACCTCCTTGTATCCCTGTTCTGTATGGACGTCTAGGAAGAAGTTAACAAGAGCCCTTTCCAATCTGGCGCCATCACCCTTCAGACAATAGAAGCCGCTACCTGTGACCTTGGCCCCTCTTTCGAAATCGATGATGTCCAATTCTTCGCCTATCTGCCAATGTTCTTTGGGCTTGAAGCTCCCCTTCCTTTTCTCTCCCCATTCGTATAGGATTCTGTTCTCGGTACTATCCTTCCCGACGGGAACACTCTCGTGAGGTACATTGGGGATATTGAGTACGCAATCGTTGCGTATGATTTCGAGCTCCGCCATTCTGGCGTCGTTCCTTTTGATCTCCTCTCCAGTCTCTCTCATATCGGCGATACTGGTATCCTTTTCCGGACCCTTCGGCATTTTCGCTATCTTCGCGGAAACATCGTTGCGTATCTTCCTAAGATCGTTGTTCCTGCCTGTGAGTTCTCTCCATTCGGCGTCCGATTCGAGGAACCTATCAAGGATTCCGACGTCCTTGTTCCTGTTGATTAGCATGGTCCTTATCCTATCAGGTTCGGACCTTATTAGGTTGATATCCAGCATTCTATCGCCTTAATATTTTTTCTGACTCTGGGAATCCCATGTCCTTTTGTCGGTGAGTATTATGACTCCTCCGCGGACATCCACTACAACGGAATTGGTCGCTTCAGAGATCTGGTCGGCCGTATCAGAAGTGCTCATATCCGTATTGGAAAGCACCTTGATCTTGATCAGCCTGTGTTTCTTCAATTGACTGGTAATCTCATTAAGAAGACCCTCGTCTATCCCGTCCTTACCTACATGTACTGTCGATGTAAGTTCAGTGGCGCGTCTCATCAATTCCTTTCTGGCTTGTTTCTCGGTCATGTTTTTGCTCCTTCATATATGGCAGACGTTTGACGGCGCCGCACTCCGCACAGGTCATACTGACTTTTCCATTATTCAGTCTTACTGTACAACTGATGCCTGCGATCAACGGCATCATGCATTCCTGGCAGTATTTGTATTCCTTTGGAATTCTAGTACGTGTCTTCATACCGATACGCCGTGCCAGGTCCACATATCTCCTGGCCCTATCTGACTTGCCCTCCTTTGCGGCATCCGCCGCCAACGACATAAGGCGCTCTATGCGCTGTAAGCCTATGGCTGCTGCCCTTCTAGAGGAAATCCGTCTTCTCGACATTATTTGTCCACAATGTGGAAATGATATAAAGATTAAGGTTAGATGGAACAGGTTTTAGAACGGAACCATCGATAGGAGATAATCCCTGATCTCGATCTCCTCTTCGCTGAGGTCGCCCTTGGCGCCCTCCACATATATTTCCCACAGGAACATGAAATAATCGTGGAATCCGGTCATTGCGTCGTTCCAATCATGTTTAGTTGAAGATATACCCAATAAATTGTTACTGAGCGTCCATCTCCTGGATTTCCTGTCGAAGGATATGTCTGCTAATAGAGGGTTGAGCAGTGCAACGTCCCTATGAGGCGTGATAATCCTGTTGAAGACGATCCCTGGAAAATCGGTGATCCCGCAAGATTCCTTTATGTCTGCCAACTCCCCCTCGTCATTCAGGATGGCGATACTCGATATCAGGCATGCTCCCTTTCCGGAATACTTCATAGCATCCTTCTCGGTGAACTCCTTACCTGTGGGAATCCTGAAAACATTGGTTCCAGTATCAAAATAATATTTATATCCCGTCTTGACGTCCGATTCCCGGTCTAAAACGCCAGCAAAAGTGAATGTGAAACTCTTAACATCTGCTTTGGAACTCTCTTCGAAACGCTCAGAGTCGGCGTTCCTTAGATCCTTGAGTCTTTTTTCACGACCATATCTTAGAGTATACCCTTCTAAATCGTCACATAACACCATGAGGGCTTTTGCGACGGCCACCCGGTATCTAGGATCAGTGAAATTCTCCATTAACCATCTGTTTACGATGTTGCTGCCTGCAACATCAAGTGTGTTTTCCAACATATCTAATGCTGTATCAATGAGGGATTTCCCCACATTCCTAGCCACGGGCTCTTGGGCGAGGTCGAACTTGGCCTCGAAGGCCTCGGGCGTCTTTCCCTGAAAACCCATCTCCACCGTGGTGATGTACATGCCGATGTGTTTCAACAGATT
>DATERX010000013.1:0-27759 GCA_035271165.1 Candidatus Methanomethylophilaceae archaeon | reverse complement strand
ATCCAATAAAGACCAATGGATCCCAAATCAGAATATGTCGTTCTCGAGCATCGCGTGCCCGGGATCCCGCGGCTCGCCATGAGAATGAACCTTGTAGCTGATTCCTAAAGGTTCAACACCCATACAATCCAGTAGATATGTTTTCTAGGAACGCTTTAATTAGACGACGTTATTGTACTGTATTATGACATCTGAACTTGTTTTCGCTGGACTCGGCATGAGCGGTACGGACGGTATGACAATACAGGCTCTGAACGCTCTGAAGGAATGCGACAAGATATACGCTGAATTCTACACTTCAAATCTGATCGGGACGGGATTGGAGGAGCTTGAAGAAGTGATAGGCAAACCTATAGAGGTGCTTTACCGCGCTCAAGTTGAAGAGGATTTCAGCATCATAGAGGACGCGATGAAGATGAGGGTCGGCTTTGTCACCGCAGGAGACACGATGCTGGCAACGACGCATGTGGACCTCAGGATACAGGCAGAGGAGGCAGGCATACCAGTGAGGATATACTATGGAGTGTCCATATTCACCGCATGCCCTTCGGCACTGGGCCTTCAGCCTTACAAGTTCGGACGCACTGTGACCTTACCCTTCAAGGAGATCAATTACACCCCCAGATCACCTTACGACCATATACTCGAGAACAAAAAGCGCGGACTTCACACTATGCTGCTTCTAGACATACGTGAGCCTGAGGGAAGATACATGACCGCCCACGAGGCCATAGAATGGCTGTTGGAAGGAGAGAAGGACTGGAAGGAAGGGCTGATCGACGACCAGACGATACTATGTGTAGCATCCAGACTTGGATCCCCTGACGAGAAGATAGTGTCGGGATATCCAAGGGATCTTCTTGAGATGGACTTGGGTTCGCCTCTGAGTACCTTAGTACTTCCAGGGGATCTGCATTTTATGGAAGCCTACGCCCTCGTACGATTCTCCGGTGCACCAGAGGAAATCATAGAAGACGAATGAACATGACTCGTTGCATCAGAGTCCCAAAAAGGGAGGGGGAGGGCATACGTTCCCGTCTACTGGAGGCGGAGGTACTCGATACCAAGCATAAGATACGTGCCGACGGGGACTTCCTGATGATCCCGGTACTATGCGATTCCTTCGAAGGTCACGAGGCCGAGGAATTCGAGACTGATGTAATCGAAGTCCGCCCCAAGGATTACAAGGAGATCCTCGACCTTCCCGATTGGCTGTCTGAGGAACTTCCAACATCCTTTGATATAATCGGCGACGTGGTTTTGATCAAACTCTCTGATGTATTACTGCCCTACAAAAACGAGATCGGGGATGCCATGATACAGGCAGCCTCAGGTATGCGGGCGGTAATGCTGGATTCCGGCGTCAAAGGCGAGTTCAGGATAAGGGATCTCGAAAAGATCGCCGGCACGGGAAGTTCCGAAACGATCCACAAGGAGTTCGGAACAAAGATCAAGACCGATCCCTCGGCAGTTTACTTCAATCCGAGACTGGCCGGTGAAAGGGCAAGGGTGGCGTTGGAGGTCAAGAAGGGGGAGGTAATCATCGACATGTTCTCCGGGGTAGCGCCATTCCCATTAGTCATATCCAAACTAGCAAATCCAGAGGTCATCTACTCGATAGACCTTAACCCCGAGGCGGAGAAGTTCATGAGGATGAACATAGAGATGAACGGTGCTGATAATATAGTGCCCATCACAGGAGATGCCCGGGAAGCCATCAAGAGCTTACCGAAGGCCGACAGGATCATCATGAACCTGCCGCAATCCTCCGAGGAGTTCCTGGACTCGGCATTGGAATCCGCCAAGATAGGAGCTACCATACACATGTATAAGGTTCTCGAAAGGTCGGAGATGGAAGATTTCATATCCAGGCTGAAGGATAGGATGACCTCCCTAGGTTATAGGATGCATGTGGCTCGGACGTCCGAGCTGAAGACATATTCACCGACCATGAGCGTCTATGTCTTCGATATAGTGAGGGATTAACCCTTCTTCACAGGCTCGAAGGTAACTCCGGTCTGTCCCTGATAGTTTCCACTTCTCTTGGAATAATCCTTACCGGAATCAGAGGACATTGTCTCGAAGACCATCTGGCAGAAACGGTCCAGTATCGGGATCTCCACAGGTTCATCGGTCGCGTTGTATGCTCCGAGCGTCAGTGTTCCCTCGAAACCCGCATCGATCTTCCCGAAGGCGCCGATGATTCCCTTCCTTATCCAAGATGTCCTCAGCCAGAGCTGCGCACATAGTCCGGAAGGTAGGCGGACCCTCTCTAGAGTCGACACATAGAACATCGTCCTAGGAGGTATCGTCACGGTTCCGTTAGTTTTGATGTCGGGGTCCCCGCGTACGGATATCTCGGATATCCTCAGGTCGTAACCGTTAGGTGTGAGACCTTTTTCTGAAAAATTACTGATCCCGAGGTATCCAGTGCTCAATCCGTGTGCTATATCTATGTCTGAAAGTACGGCCATAGGTATTCGGAATGTACAAGCAGTATTAATTTTATTCAGAAGGCGTCAGTGGTGCCCTTCCTCCGAGATATCCTTTCGAAGGCACTGAAGAGGAACCAGGAGATTACCAGATAAATCGCCCCCAGCAAGACCATTATCGTCAGTGGCTCCGCCATAGCGAAGATGGAAGCGCCTCCTACGGCCATACGTACGGCCTCGACCCCATATGTTAGGGGCATGGCGTACGAGAAGACCTGTAACCAATCAGGGAGATATTCTATGGGGAAGTTCACACCACATAACAGCAGCCCTATGTAACCGAAAAGACTGGCGAGTATGGCTGCCGTTCTAAGATAGATTCCGACACTGCCGATGGCGAGACCCATGCCCACCAGGGAGAAGCATGTCAACAGGCTAACGATCGCCACGCCAGCGATATTGGCCGAACCGAAGTCCACTCCGAAGATGAACACGGCGTAAGACATCGATACGGTGACGGAAACAATACCGCCCACAATGCCGAAGGCCGATTTCCCGAAGAAAACGTAAAGCATCTTGGATGGAGACGAAAGTATCGACCCCAATGTGCCTGTGTGCTTCTCAGTCCCGGAGATGTTAGCAGCTGAATATAACGTGGATGTGGCAATGCTCTGCACCGCGTTACCTATCACAACGAATTCTATACTAACGTCCGGATTTCCAATGTAGGACGCCAGAAGGAAGAAGAAGTACATGCTGAACAGGTTTGTGAGCATAATCACCGCAAGCCTGATCAGCGGATGTACGAGGGCGAACTTAGAGATGAAGTCACTCTTGGCGGATGATACCATTATGTTGACTGCATTCCCCATTTCAATACCTCGCAGCAGTCCCGTCCCTCCGGACCTTCTGTTCAACATGGATCATGACCACATAGGATATGGCAAGAAGCACCAGTGATAACAATATGCATAAAACCACATCAATCGCCATCGAGGCGCCCAATAAACCCTCATAACCTTCAAGGGCGGCGAATTTAATCGCATCCACCCCCCACGTGGGAGCAAGCACGAAGGATATCGACTGCATCCATACTGGTAGAATCGATACCGGGATGAGCGCCCCGCTAAGCACATAAAGGGGATATTCCAGAATCTTGGATATGGTCCCCCCCTTCCTGGTAAGTACGAACAATGTGGATATGAGAAGGCCGACACTGGAAAGGGACAGCATCGTCATCAGTAAGGTGAGGAAGAAAAGAATTGGGTTCGCAACGCTCATCCCGGCATTGAACATAAGCTCCGCGATCACGAATACAACGAAGGCGTTCAGCAGACCTATCAACGTGTTCCATAAGGACCTTCCCGCCAGTACGGTTATGATCCTTGAACTCGAGCCCAGCATGGGTTCAAAGGTACCGTTTATCCTATCGAAGGACACGCTGGAGCTGGATGAGAACAACGAATTGGCCCACATGCCTAGCACACCTCCCCCCAGTACCGCCTGGAGGACGACGGGCCCCTCTATGGTCGTACCGCCAGCGCTAAGGAAGATCATGACCATGGTCATGATGAAAGGGGATATCAGACTGGGGATTATCCACTGAGGGTCTGCAAATAACTGTATCGCCTGTTGTTTGAAGCCTGCGGTGACAGCCCTTATATTCATTATTCCTCTCCGCCCGTCAGTCTTATATAAGCATCCTCGAGAGTCGGCTCGTCAAGGCTTATGGCCCGTAGTCCGTATGGACGGAAGAGCGCCTCGTGTGTGCGTAGGTTCATGTCGCCGGACAAGGACGAGAACCTGGTATCGAAACGTCCCCCGGAGATATCCGTGGCCAATCCTGTAATGTCTGGGTTTGATTTCAGTACATCCACAGCCTCGGTAGGGTCCCGGTCGGTTATTATATGAATAACCGATGTGTCTGAGACCATGTCCTTTATCTGACCTACGGTGCCGCGCCCCACGACCTTGCCCTGCGATAAGATGATCATATCATCACAGAGCTCCTCCGCCTCGTGCATGTAATGAGTCGTGAGGATGATGGTCTTACCGGAATCCGAGAGCTCCCTGATCATTTTACGGATGCTTCTGGATATATCCGGGTCAAGCCCGATCGTGGGTTCGTCCAAGAACAGGACCTCCGGATCGTTGACCAACGCCCTTGCTATGTGAAGTCTTTGTTTCATACCTCGGGAATAATCCTCGACCCGGATGCCGGTGACGTAGGAGAGGCCGACCCTCTCGAGCAGCGCGGCGTTCCTCTCCCTCTGGACGTCCTTAGGTATGCCATAGAGGTCCGCGAAGAAGGAGAGGTTCTGCATGGCGGTAAGGCGATAATACAATCCGCGTTCGCCCCCGCTGACCACGTTGATCCTCTGTCTGAGGTCCATCATGGTCTTTTCATCTGTTATGTCATATCCCAATACCTTGGCGCTACCAGATGTGGGTAGCAGCAATGTGGAGAGCATCTTGATGGTGGTGGTCTTACCTGCCCCGTTGGGTCCGAGGAGTCCGAATATGCTTCCCTCCTTCACGTCGAAGGAAATACCTCCGACTGCGGTTTTTACAGGACGGCCTCGCATGAAGAACGTTCTAACAAGATCCTTCACCTCAATCACTTTGTTCATTGGGGGCAGTTATACGGACTCGATTATGAATTATTATCTATGGTCGACATGCCGCGGTTGTCATATGGAGGGATGAATCATCCATATTATTATATCGGACTCGAAAGATACACAAAGGATGTTCAGTCCAGATAAGGCCGCACGCAAGGAACTGGCCACATTGCCGAAGACGGTTCACGGTGGACAGGGATGGAAACTTGAGGGGATAGAGGATTACAGTCATAACCTCAACCCGTTCGGCCCGCCGGAAGATATATCGGAACTGCTCGCGGCCGCTGGATCCGAGATAGGGCATTATCCGGACGATTCATGTTCGGAGCTCAAGGAAACGATATCCAAAGCATATGGCGTCAGGGAAGAGAACATCACAGTCGGTTCCGGATCCTCTGATATAATACGTAATTTTCCAAACACATTCCTCGCTCCCGGCGAGAAGGCCTTGATTCCAAGACCATCTTTCGCCGAATATGCACATCAGTGTCGCATCGCAGGTGCCGAGGTCTTGAAGATGGATCTCAAGAAAGAGAACGACTTCAGGATAGATTCCGAGGATCTAAGTAAACTCATTCCAAAGGTGAAAGCAATCTACATCTGCAACCCTAACAATCCCACCGGCAGAATGGAACCTAGGGAGAAGATCTTGAAGATTGCCAAGGAATGTCTTGATAACGAGACCATGTTGTTCCTGGACGAGACTTTGTTGGAGCTTGTGCCGGGTCATGAGGATATCTCGTGCGTACGTTATGTGGACGAATATCCCAACATGGTAATCGCAGGGTCGTTGACGAAATCATTCGCAATCCCCGGGATACGGATAGGTTTTGGCTTCGGTTCCCCTGATACCATCGCCGAGATGGAAAAGGTCAGGATTACATGGAACGTAGGCTACGCTGAACAAAGCGTGGCAAAGATACTCATCGAGGAGAGGATGGATCATGTGAACAACGCGGCAAAGATGATGGCCGAGGAATCCATCCGCATGAATAAGGGACTTTCCGAGGTGGGTTTCTCAGACGGAGAAGCATCAGACTCCTTCTTTTACTTTAGACCGGTGGAACACCTGGGCGTGAGAGCGTCAGAGGTCAATGCCGAGATGCATAGGAACGGAATATCGCTGAGGGATTGCGCTTCATTCGGCAGTCCTTACGAATGGTACGTAAGATACAGCGTGAAGGACATGGAACGCAACGACCTATTCATAAGCGCGGCGGAATCGACCGTAGGGTCATTAAGGTGAGAACATGCCATTATGGGCGTCCGCATTACTGATTATCATCCTGGCAATCCTAATAGATCGTTTCATAGGTGAATTCCCGAACAGATATCATCCGTTGAGATGGATGGGAAACGTGCTGGGATGGATTGACCGCCGTCTTGATAACAGGAACGGAACTTGGGCAAAGGTCGTTGGTTTACTCTCTTACATCTTCATATTTTTATTATTCGGGGGAACAGCCCTTCTGATAACATCACTTCTGCGTACGCAGCTGCCAGAACCTTACGGGGAGATATCATGGATAATCGCCTCGGCGTTCATATTGAAGATATCCTTCGCCATATTCTCATTCAGAAAACACTGTGAGCCCATATGCAAGGATCTCGAGGAAGGTCGTACCGAGGATGCGGCGGAGAAGGTCAGCATGATAGTGAGTCGCAAGACGAAAGGCATGGATGCGGAACAAATCGCATCCTCGTGCTGTGAGACAATCTCTGAAAATTATGCAGACAGCGTATGCACACCCACATTCTACATAGGAATAATGGGGATCCCGGGAGCTTTCATTTTCAGATGCGCGAACCTTATGGATGCAATGTGGGGATACAAGAACGAGAGGTACGTGAATGTGGGACGCTTTCCTGCGATATGGGATGATATCCTAGGGTTCCTGACGTCCAGATTATCGGCACTCTTCATGGCTCTGGGCTCCATGATCCTAGGAATGAACTGGAGGAGATCGTTGTCATTGGCTCAAAAGGAGAACGATATGACTCCGAGCCCCAACAGCGGATGGCCGATGACCGCCGCCGCCGGAGCATTGGACATATCCATGGAAAAGAAGGGCGAATATGTGATGAACAAGGAAGCACCACTTCCAGATCATAATGATGTTAGGAGATGCCTCCGTCTGATTGAGTTCTCGTCGATATTGTTCATGATCATAGTCACCGCTCCGCTTTTCATGGCGCTAGGTGTACACGTACAGGTCTTCTTCGAAGATCTTATAATTGGAGCTCTAGAATGGATCCTGAGGTTGATTTTATGAAGGTACCGGATTGCAGTATAATCGAATATGACGGTCATGATGTGGCGATCATACGTCTGAAGGAAAGGATGGAGGTGCTTAGCTCCGCCGTACTCAACGGAGGGAACATCGAGACGGACCATCTATTCATAATGGAGGTGCCGAAGAACTTCATGCATGACGACCCTTCACAATACGCGGCGGATGCATGTGAATCCCTAGGCCTACCCTCAGATTCGGTAGGTCTCATGACAGCTGCGGAGGTCGGTCACGTGTTCAATCACATAATGAGCGATTTCTCCGGAACGACGGCCTTCGCCGCAGCGACCGCAGGCCTCAGCAACCAGGTGGTCGCCGGGGAACCATTGGAGGGTTGGGAAAGAAGGCATGAACTATCCAATCAGCGCAGTCGTGACCTTATCGCAGGTACGATCAATATTATAGGTCTATCCTCCCTGCCGATGACCCAGGCCGCCAAGGTCAACATAATGATCGCAATGACTGAGGCCAAGACGGCAGCATTACATTCATTTGGATACAAGGAGACAGGAACGACTTCGGACGCCATCGCGATAGTTTCCCCGATAGGGGACTCCAGAGAGGAATACGCCGGTACTGGGACGCCCTTAGGTATCGCAATGGCCAGGTCGGTCAAACATTGCGTAAGGAACGCACTCATACGTCGCGGAGACGACTCACGTGGTTCATATCTCGACATCCTTGCTGATGCAGGCCTATCCTTGGAAGTTCTCAAAAAGTCTATATCGGAAACTTTGGAAACAGACCTCGAAGACGATTGGGTCGCTGAAAAACTTGAAAATCTAAAATCCAACAAGGAACTTGCAACAACCATACAAATCGCCGTAGACATCGAAGAGGCAGTCAGTAGAACTTTGAAAAACGGGACGGATGATGTATCCATGCATAATACACTTCCAAACGACATTGCCAGATCCATATTTCAGAGGACTCTGGAGCTTGTTTTGGGACAAACAGATATAAATCGCCAGTATCCTATCTATAATAAACGGATCGTAGAATGGACTGGAGAGATACTCGATGGAGCCCTCCAAGGCATAATCGAAGGGATGTCCCTCCTGAGAAACCCAATGTTACCGAGTGGAGGATTTAATGATGAAAGATAATGAGGACGAATTAAATTCAAACGATAGGGCGACGGAACTACCCGACGAACCCGAACCTAATACCGAAAACGGTTCGACGGCTGAGAACAAGCCGGAACCTGAGGAAAGAATGAGGGGAAGCATAGGTCCGTCTGATGATTTCTCCAAGGAAGAACCCGAGGAGAGGACAACCGGAGGCATAGGACCTTCTGTTTATTCCATCGACTCAGAACCGGATGATAACGAGGAAATGACAAGGGCCGAGTATCCGGACGATGATGGTGAGGAAGGCTTGAAAATTACTGAATACGATGAAGAGCCGGAGAAGAAACCGAAGAAGAAGTTCACATCGGACGTTTCTAGTACGACCCTCAAAGCCACAATAAGCGGCATGTTATCCTTCTTCACAATCTGGAAGAGGGATGTAGGACAAACCGAAATAGATGCAATGGAGGAGAATTTCCATTATGCTCCCGTTGTGGGTGCGGTATTCTCTGTAATACTGGCAATGGAGATGCTTATTCTCTTCCTTCTGAATTATTATTTCAATCTCCCACTGGGACCTATAGTGGCCATCGTCGTATTGGCGACCGTGATGCTTGGAAGCAAGTTCCTACACTTCGATGGTCTCGTGGACTTTGGGGACGGCATCGTAGCCTCTGGGGATCAAGATAAACACATAACTGCGATGAAGGATTCAAATATTGGAGCTGGGGGATTAGGTCTAGCCATAATCGTCACGTTGGCCACCTTTGCGATATATTCGGTCACTGGTAACTTATTATTATTCTTTGCAATGTTCTTCATAATACCGGCCACAGAGATATTGGTGAAAAATTCGATGGTATGTGCCGCTGCAAATGGTACCTCGGGAGACGGAATGGCCTCCGGACAAGTAAGGAAGGCGGATTCGGACACCATGTTCAGATCCACGTTTGTATCAGCCGTATTACTGATACTTGGTCTAGTCATAACGACTTTGGTCATATGGGTAATGAACGAGGTGCACCTCATTTACTGGGCATTCCCCCTGCTTAACAACTTCGCATTCTATGCCATTGCGATGTTCATCGCAGTCGTTTTCGGGTTGATCGTGTCTGTTATCGTCGGGATAATGACGTCCAAGCTCGCTGATAGGACGTTCGGGTCCACTTCAGGAGACATACTGGGAGCAACAAACGAGATCGCAAGGCCGATTGTTGCATTGTCAATGCTCATCTTCTTCCTCATATTCATGTGGGTTCTGTTATGAGGCTCGAAGCACTCATAAACGCAGGAGGAAAAGGCACCAGGATGCTGAACAGCGGGATAGAGAAACCAATGCTGGCGGTGGGTGGGAAGCCCACCGTCAGACACGTAATATCAGCGCTCGAAGGCTCGAAACACATTTCATCAATTATTATTTCCGTAAGTTCCAACACACCTCAGACCGAGAGATACCTCAAGGACTTAGGATATGAGGTGATAAGGACCAGTGGGGACAGCTACGTGGATGATATACACACATCCTTACAATCTATGAGTTCAGAGTACGTTCTCACCTCCCCTTCTGATCTTCCGTTGATATCCACCAAGGTCATAGACGACGTTGTCGAGGCGTTCAAGCCAGACATGGAATCCATGATTGTAGTGGTTGATGAGGAACACCTCATCAAGTTCGGGATAACCCCCTCCTATACGATAACCCTTGAAGGTAAGTCATGGGTGATGTCCGGCATAAACATCATGGAGAGACAAAGTACGCTAGATGGCAAATATCATCGAGAGAGCTTCTTCAAATGTTCCTGTATAGACCTCGCGGTCAATGTGAACACCTCCGAAGAGCTCCGGATGGCTAGATGGCTTACTGAATACCCATGATATCGCGGTATACCTCATGGACCCTGTCCAGGAGGTCGTCGCTGGTAATTTTTCCCCTACTCTCCAATATAGCGGCCACAGATGCCCCTCCGCATCCTACGCCTTCTTTGATATATCCCCACTCATAGGCTTGAAGTCCTTCGTAAGGGCTCTTGTTGTAGTCCATATTGACGTATACGATCGGTATCTCGTCGGATATGGAGCTCATCAACCTGATCATACTCGAATTGGGATCGTTCATCAGCCACCTCGTGGTTCCCTGGAACATGTTACCTAAAACGGAAGGCTCCATCGTGACCGCGGCCGCCATGACGGCCGCCATTTGGGTTCCCCCGCCGACGATCACCGGTATGCCGGCTTCCGCGGCTCCCACTATCATTCCGGCGTTGACCGGCATCATGGGATCACCAACACACTCTATCGCTCTGAGGGGGTCGTCCTTCAGGTCTCCGGGCTCATATCCTGCGGCCTCAATACCCTGTAAGGCGGTCCGGGTCTTCAATTCCTTAGGGTTTTTAGGGGCGCTGCTGCTAACGAGGTTCTCCTTCACGGTCCCCATGGCCATGAGAACCGCCAACGCAGTCGTCGTGCCTCCTGCGCAGCTTTCGCTGATGACGATGTAGTCATAACCGCGGGCAAGGGATTTAGCTAATATCCGACCTTTGTCATAACTCTCTTTCACATTGGATACGGAATCTCCTGTGGTTATGTCACGGCCACATTCTCCGCCGACGTCGAAATATGGGACGTAAGGGTTGATCTTGCTGCCTCCGTTGATGATGTAGAAAGGCATACCGGAAAGATCTAGTGCAGCCTTCGTAAGTGTGGCCGGAGTCGGTATTCCGCCGGGGTTTATAGGTATTCCATCCATGCAGGTGACTTCACCGTTGACGAGAAGCTCCACATCTGCAGGCGGGGTGAAAAGCGTGAGGTCTGGCGTATCTCCCGCATCCGATATCCCCGGACGTACGGAAGTCATGGTGTTGGCCACAGTACATGTGAACACTCCGCGTTTACCCCACATTTTACCTATTAGATCGTCTGCAATCTCCCTGTTTCCCCAAACGTTCAGTGATTCTGGAAGTTCTCCCTTGTACGTCATCAGATTTCCTCTTTAACTCAATATTCTAGGTACCACTTCTTTAAGGGGAGTGATAACACCCTCTTTCAATTTACAATCGAACGTGGTCCAGACGGGCACATCGGTTAAAATGTGTTCGCCGGTAACACAGGAAGTCCCGTGGTCCGTGAAGAATACTATACGTTCAGCATCCGAGAAATACTCCTCCATAAGCTCATCGGTACGTTCAAGGACCGCGATCTTCTTGAAAGGGTCCTTCTGGTGACTGTATTCATCAATCTCGTCGATGTGTAGGAACACGTTACGTTGTTTCAAGGCCTCCGCCGCCAATGGAAAACGATCCTCCATCTCATCTACGAGCATTATGTCAAATCCCAACGAGGCGCATATTCCTAATGATGTCGGGCTGTTGGAGATTCCCAGCATATTCTCGAGACCTTTGAACGCAGGGCATATCCTGCCGAGGTTCCCACATCCCCATGGATAGTTCGTCACGCCATCCATGATATCTGCCACCTTGTGAACCAATCTCCCCAGATCCCCAGGGACTTTCACGAATGGTGCGTTGACAGGAGGCCCTGGAAGGTCAGGGACATCGTCGTACTCCATGGTAAGGACCGCTCGTCCCTCCAGGAAGAAATTGATCTCCGGGGAGTATTCCTCGAGTATCCCGATATTCTCCATGATGTTTATCTCGATATCATTCTTGACGTCCTCCAGGTCGTAGATCCAATAGATCATCTCCTCCTTTATCCTGGCGGGACTTAACCGGTATGCGTTTCTACCGGCGCTAATATCCAAGCCTAGGCCGAGAGCCTCCAATGCAGCCCTTGAACTCCTGGGCGCATGTCCTGTGAAGAACTCGTTAAGGAAAAGATGGGTATAGGCACGTCCGGTGGTACGGAACCTGTTCGTCGCCCTTGACCTCATGAACGGCATTTCTGCTACATGGATGGGTTTCCTCCCTCCCAGCAGTTCATGTGGGTGGTCTTCCGCCCCGTCAAGAAGTACGAACAGAGTATTCATTCAATCATCTTCAGTGCTATGGCAGCCTGTCCCGTGGATATTCCGCCATCTCCGTTTGGAACTCTGTTATGGAATATTAATCCATGGTCGGAACCCTTACCAAGGTCTTCGAACATTCGAGATATGACTAAATTATATGTGACTCCGCCGGAGAGTCCGATAGAGTTGAATCCGTTATTATCTGCGGAATCCACTGCTGACTCGAAGAGTTCCCTCATCACATTGTAGACGATGGAGAATGCGACGTCCTGTTTCCTATCGTCACGTCCGATCCTATCGAAAAGGTGTGCTGTTTTTATACTGCCGTTCTCAACATGCGTCTCATATCCTGGTATGAGTTCACCGCGGGCGAGAAGAGGTTCCAGCTTCATGGCAGGCTCCCCATCATACGTCCTTTCCGAACATACGCCGAGCTCGAATGACAAGGCATCCATAATCCTTCCCAACGAGGAGCTTTTCACGCTCTTATCCATAATCTTATTGAATATAGAGGACTCGGAGTCAGTGAACAGATCACTCTCCTTCCCATTCATGGCGTCTATCGCGAACTTGAGGCGTCTGATATCGTAAACCGCCTTCTCCGACCCTAGAAGAGGGATGTATTCCAGATGCATATCCCGTGAGTACGTCCCAAGGTCAGTGGATATGACCTCGCCTCCCCATGCGTTACCGTCTGTCCCGTATCCCGTACCGTCCAAGGTCAGGACGGTGCCTTCGGAGACTCCGACATCGGCTAGTAAGGAGGCCGCGTGTGCATGGTGGTGCTGGATATCCACATACGGTATGTCGAACTCTTCCGATAGCGCCCTGCCTATGCGACGATTGGAATATCCAGGGTGCAGATCTCCTGCTATTACCTCAGGCACGGAACCAGTCATGTCTAAAAGATTCCTTATCGAACCTTCAAGGTATTCGAGCACTCCGACACTGACACCATGTCCGATGTACTGAGTCTGATAGATCCTACCGTCCTTGGATACGGCACCGGAGAGATTCTCTTGGGCACCTATGCCTACAACGCAATTCGATTTTGAAGGAACTGCTTCTATGAAGGAAGGTATGCTACCTCTCGACTTGCGTATGAAGTAGGTATGCGTATCATACATGCAGAGGACACTGTCGTCCGCGCGGTTGATGATGTCTTGATCGTGTAATAGATACATGTCCGCACCCATCTCCATAACCTCATGGTCGCTGGTCATCATGGGTTCCCCTGGAGGGTTTGCGGACGTCATAATCAGCGCATCGGCATCCAGGTGATCGAAGAGGAGATGCTGCATACCGGTGTAAGGCAGAAACATCCCTATGTTATCCAATCCCGGAGCCACCGATTCAGGAACATTCTTCTTATCTACAAGCACGATGGGGCTATGTGGGGAAGTCATCGCGCGAAGTTCACATTCGTTGGGATCACCATATCTTCTGGCCGC
This sequence comes from Candidatus Methanomethylophilaceae archaeon, assembly GCA_035271165.1. Lineage (GTDB taxonomy): Archaea > Thermoplasmatota > Thermoplasmata > Methanomassiliicoccales > Methanomethylophilaceae > VadinCA11. The sequence goes on along the minus strand of DATERX010000013.1, from coordinate 13,933 downwards.
TTCGACATCTCGAACCATTATCGCAAAGGGTTTCTGAGGCCTCCTGTACCATTCCCTCAGAACGTCCGTATTGTCTAAGGTACAGCATAAGTGCATGCCCCCCCAGCTCTTTGCCACACCTATCCCTCCCTCAGACAGCATCTTCGCAAAAATAGATACAGGGTCGCCAGGGATAACCTTCCCCTTATCGTCCACAAGACGGTACGAAGGGCCGCATTTAGGGCAACAAATCGTCTGATGGTGCAGTCTGCGGTTGTCAGGGTCCTCGAACTCCCGTCGGCAATCGTCACACATCGGGAAATCTTTCATCGATGTGTTCTGTCTATCGTATGGAAGCGACGAAAGCAATGTGAATCTGGCTCCGCAGTCCGTACAGGATGTGAACGCATATCCGGACCTGCGCCCCTGTGAACGCATCTCCTCAAGACAGTTATCGCAGGTTGCGGTATCAGTCGGTATTGAGACGGCACTCCCTCCCGGCGAGGATCTCATTATGAGGAAACCATCTGGAAGATGCACATCGGCTTCTTCGGTACTGATACCATCTATATCCGCAAGAGGAGGAAGCCTCTCAAGCAGTGCCCCTAGTAGCTCTTCCCCACGTTCACTCTCGATTATGACCTCTGAGCCGCTGTTCCATACCCTTCCTCTTATTCCGAGTCCGGATGCCACACGATATACGGCGGGACGGAAACCGACCCCTTGGACGGTCCCCTTTATGTGGATACGGGTTCCCTTTGTCATGATCAAACAATGAAGTTGGCAGAACCGGCCACTCTGGCATCCTCTCCGCAATCGCACTGGTCGCCATGTATTTTGGGCAGACCTGCCTTCAGCAACGCTTGCAAGCTCTTCGAGTTCTCGGCCATTACGTTTTTGACCATCCCGGTGTCGACGTGCTCATCCTTCCACATGTCGTAATCCGTTATCGTGGCGATGCTGCAGTAGCACATACCCAGTTCCTTGGCTAGCTGACATTCAGGCACCAAGGTCATTCCAATGACGTCTGCGAAATTACGGAACAGGTTACTCTCGGCTTTGGTGGAGAATCTAGGACCTTCAATACAGACGTAAGTCCCGCCCACGTGGTGTTTTAGACCGAGCTCTTTAGCGGTATCCGCGAATACGCTCCTCATGTGGGGACAGAACGGATCGGGAAGGCTGATGTGCACTGCGGCATCATCGACGAATGTAAGGTCGCGGTGTCTTGTGAAGTCGATGAAGTCATCAAGTATCACCATGTCGCCTGGTGCGAGTTGTTCCTTTAGGGAACCCACGGCACACATGGACAATATCATCTCCACTCCCATCTTCTTCAAGGCCCAAATGTTCGCCCTGTAAGGTACATTTGTGGGGTTGAATTGGTTTTTCCCTCCGTGACGATGAAGGAATGCAACATCAACTCCACAGAATTTACCGATCTGGATTTCGTCTGACGGTTTACCGTACGGAGTGTCAGGATACAAAGTGGATTCTAGTGTAAAGTTATCCTTGTTACTAACGCCGGTACCGCCTATTATCGCTATTTTAGGCATATATTCCGCATTATAATTTAAGTATAAATCAACGCAGTATGAACGATTCAGTCATCAGAGGTGCTTCACGGCATCGAAGGGCGTCTTATTCACGGCCTTTCTGCTTTCCTCGAGGGTAAGACCTGCTCCTAGAGAAACGTTGATCGCATCCTGCTCTGTCAAAAGGTCGTTGGGGGAATGTGTGTCTGAATTCACGACCATCTTCGCACCGATTCTTCTGGCTACAGATGCAACGTATCCGTTGGTGGCGTTATGGTACATACGTCCAGTGATTTCTATCAACACGTCGTTGTCAACTGCTGCTTGAGCAGCCTCCTCTGTGAGGAAACCAGGGTGTGCCAGCAGATCTATGTCTGGATTATTCGCGGCTGCAAGGTTCGTACCTTCGGCCACGGGCTCGGCTATAGTCTCGCCGTGAACGACTATCCATTCGGCACCTAAGGATCTAGCTTCCTTTGCGACATCCGCAATCTTCGAAGGTGCCACATGGGTGATCTCCACACCTGGGATGACCTTGATGTCTTCGTTGCATAAATCCGCCACCTTCACGAGATTACTTACTACGAACTCAACGTTGACGGAATCAACGTGATCCGTTATAGCGATGACGCTATGGCCGGTGATATAGGCTCTCCTTACGAGTTCCGCAGGGATCATACTCCCGTCGCTTAATATTGAATGTGTGTGCAGATCCGCCCTCATTGTCTCCTCTCCGATAACTCTTCGTAGGTATCTTCCAGTTTAAGGTCTTCTGCCACTATGACGACCATGATGTGGTAGATTAAGTCGGCAAGTTCCTTCGAAGCGGCATCCTTATCGTCATCAATCGCACTCAATACAAATTCGGCGGCCTCCTCGACCACCTTCTTACACATCTGGACGCGATTGTCCATAAGCTTCGTAGTGTAACTTTCCGCTGACGGGTTCTCCTTGCGGTCCTTAATTACGCGCATGAGGTCGGGGATTATGGCCGCAGTCCTTTCCATGGAGCCATCCATCACTGTGTTGAAACATGATGCTTTTAAGAGATGGCATGCAGGCCCCGTCTGATCGACCCTTACGAGCAGCGTGTCGAAGTCGCAATCCGTCTGTATCGTAATGATCTTCTGAACGTGACCCGATTCATCCCCCTTCTTCCAAAGCTTCTTTCTGCTCCTGGACCAAAAGTGTGTGTAGCCCGTCGAGTGCATGAGGTCAACGGCCTCCCTGTTCGCCCAAGCGACCATGAGTACCTCATTCGTCCTCCAGTCTTGGACGACAACAGGTATCAATCCATTCTCGTCATATGTCAATTCAGTCATTTAATCGCAATCCCTTTGTCTTTAAGATAATCTTTAACCTCGGATACGGTGAACCGTCCGTAGTGGAACACCGACGCCGCCAACGCCGCGGCGGCATCCGTATTTATGAGCACCTCGAATATATGTTCCATCGAGCCACATCCTCCGGAAGCGGTCACAGGTATGTCTACAGCCTCCGATACCGCCGCCGTGAGGGGAATATCATATCCCGACCTCTCCCCGTCGGCATCCATGGATGTTAAAAGAATTTCACCAGCTCCCAAGTCCGCGGCCTTTATCGCCCATTCTACGGCATCGAGTCCAGTATCGTTCCTTCCTCCAGCGGTGAACACTTTCCATCCGTCGCCTTTGCGCTTTGCATCTATGGCGACGACCAGGCTTCGTTTCCCAAACATATCCGAACATCTGGAAATTATGTCCGGGTCGGCAACAGAGGCGGAACCTATGGAGACCTTGTCGGCACCTGCATCGAGTATCATTCTCATGTATGCGACGTCCTTGACCCCTCCACCAACACAGAATGGAATGGACAGGTTATCAGAGATCTCGGACACCATCCTCAATGTCGAATCACGAGTATCGAGGGAGGCCGAGATATCCAGCAAGGTTATCTCATCTGCACCTTGTGCCTGGTATCCTTTAGACATCTCCACAGGTTCACCGACATCGCGTATGTCCTCGAACTGTATTCCTTTGACGACCTTTCCGCCTTTCATGTCCAAGCAGGGGATTATCCTCTTGGCAGTCATCATCTGATCTCCACTTTGTCCTTCGTACTGAGCACTTCGTCGCGTATGCGAGTAGCCTTGTACAACGCCCTTCCGAGCGCCTTGAACGAAGCTTCGATGATGTGGTGCTCATCGAAACCACGCAATACTGAAATGTGTAATGTAAGTCCTGCCGCCATAGCGAAACTTCTGAAGAAGTGTGAATAAAGAGCGTCTGGGCAGTCTATGTCGGCATAAGGTCTGTCTACTATGTCCACAGATACCATGACAAGGGCGTCATCCATCGGAATGAATTCTGTCGCAACACGCTCCACAGGAGCGTCACCAAGACATTTCTTAAATAGGGTACCCAAGGTTATCGCGACATCCTCGACGATGTGGTGGTCATTATCCCCACCTGCCTTGAGCTTCAGATCGAATGACGCATATCTTGCCATCGTCTCGGTCATGTGCTTAAGGAACTGGTCCTCACATTCGACGCTGGATATGCCTGTACCGTCCAGATATAGTTCAGTGACGATCTGGGTTTCCTTAGTACTGCGTTCCATCCTCGCTCTTCTATCTATCATCATCTGTAAGAGCACTCGGGCCTATAATAATTATTCCGGAGTCTCAGGTGAATGCTATATTTAGACGAGGACACTCTATGCAACGGTGGTCGTATTCGAATCCTCTGGCGGCACATAGTTCCTTGATCATACCGCTTTCCTTCACAAAACCGCATATGGTACAAAGGACCTCGGTAACGTCCATACCTTCTGATATGCTATCGGAGGCCTTGTCGATCATCTTGTAGAAACCGTCGCGCTGCGCGCTGTTGTTTATGACCTCGCTTCCCCCCCTTACACCTTTGAGGTACTGCGAGACGGCAGAACCGGTCACCCCGAACAAATGAGCAACCTCTATCTGCTTGTATCCGTGTTTGCTTATCAAGCTCTTAGCTATCTCACTACGGGCAGTTGGCAGTACGTCGAATACAATCAATTCGCATGCAAAATACATTATACATCAACTTGTAGTTGTAATGGGTATATTAAGTTTATTGAGCTGTACAAATTAAAAATTAAGAGGTGTTCTCAGACAAGCCAGGGGGTGTCCCACTCCCATGGTCGGATTGCTTCCGTGTAAAGAGCCAGACCCACAACTGCGGCATATGCCCCTAGATCCTTTAGAATCTCAGCATCCCTGCGTTCGGTGACACCGCCAGAGGCGATCACCTTATGCGGACAAGCGTTCATGAAGTCCCTGGCCTGGCGTTCATCGATCCCCTCCTTACGACCTTCGACATCCACGTTGGTGTTCAGAACCGCGGCGAGCGGAAGATCTCCTATGATATCGAACATCTCCTTGACGGTAACCGATGCGGATTCCTGCCAACCCTTGACTACTATCCTATCCCCTCGAGTATCCATCGCAAGAGCGATACGTCCAGGATATTTATGCGAGATATGCGTAAGCCATTCGGGTTCCTTGATGGCCTTGGTACCTACAACGACCCTGTCCACGCCCATATCTATCAACCCATCGACGGTCTTTTCGGAGCGTATACCCCCTCCGGCCTCGACGGGCACTCCAGATTCCTTAGCGATCCTCTCTATGGTGTCGAGATTGCTTCCCCTTCCGAAGGCTGCGTCAAGATCCACGAGGTGAAGGTATCCCGCACCCTTGGAAACCCACGATTTCGCGATCTCGAAAGGGTTTGCCATCTTGATCTGTTCGCTTCCAAGCTCTCCGCCGACTAGCTGTACGACCTGCCCGTCAAGCATGTCGACCGCAGGTATGATTATCATTTGGATTCCTCGATGACCTCGGCGGCCTTCCTTATGAATAGTTCGTTCAGCTCCCCGGTACCGACGGTCACACGGACACAGTTCTCAGTTCTACGCTTGGAACCGAAGTCACGTATCATTATGCCTTTGTTCTTTAGCCCAGACACCAGTACTGTGTGGTCTATCGGCGACCTCGCCATTATGAAATTGGAATCCGAGGGGTAGGTCTCGAAACCAAGTGACCTAAGTCCTGCATCGAGCTTGGGGCGTTGTTCCCTCACCAAAGTCGTGCTGTCCTCTATGAATCTCTGATCATTCACCGCAGCTATTGCGGCCCCCTCGCTGATCATATTCAGCGAGTACGGGATCTTCACCGCGTTCATCATATCTGCCAAATCGAGGTTAGATACGGCATAGCCGACCCTCATCCCAGCCATGGCGTAGGCCTTCGAGAATGTCCTGAGGACGACGAGGTTATCGAATTCCTCCACACTACCCAGCATGGAATCCTTGCAGTACTCACCATAGGCCTCATCTACGACCACTATACCGTCAGACTCGGTCAAAATCTCCTCTAGGTCCTTTCGGCGGAAAGAGTTCCCCGTAGGGTTGTTGGGCGAGGGCATCATCATAACCTTCGCACCAGTCTTGATGAACGCATCGGCATCCAGGTGGAAATCCTCGTCGAGGTCCACTTCGATGGTGCTGCCGCCGTTCAGTTTAACGAAATAGTCGTACAATGCGTACGAAGGAACGGGGATCGCACAGTCATCGTTCCATTCGGTGAAAGTCTTGAATATAACGTCTATGACCTCGTCCGATCCATTACCTACGACGAAGTTCTCCCTTTCGAGACCATAAAGTCCGGCCAGGGAATCTCTCAGACCGTCGGAATATGTGTTTGGATATCCGTTGATATCTCCCTCCCATTCGGAGATGAACATCCTTGCTGCCGGATTGGAGCCTAACACATTCACGTTCGTATCAAGCCTTATCTCCCTCCCGACCTTGGGATTGTAATACCTCTGGAATCCTCTGGTGGTACTTCTCATGATGTCCCTTGACACCATCATTCCACCAGCCTGTCCATGGATAGGGTTAGTATGCCCGTGGCACCTATCCGTCTCAGGTCGTTTATAGCATCATATAATTTGGAATCGGCGACCACCGCGTGTACTGCCACGACGTCCTTATTACCAGCAATCGTAAGTATTGTAGGCCCTCCGATACCCGGCAGGAAACCTTCCACCTCCGAAAGCTTAGATGCAGGGACGTTCGCCATCAGGTACTTCCTGCCTTCAGCGTCGATGACGCTGCGTATGGCTTCGGTGACCTTCAATATCGCCTCCCGTTTCTTGGAAAGCGTATTCTTGGAACTCACCACGGCCGCCTGTGATTCATACAATACCGCGACTTCGTGGAGGCGGTTCATCTTGAGCGTGGAACCTGTGGAAACTAGATCCACGATACAGTCCGATACGCCTAGATATGGCATTATCTCCGCTGCCCCAGAGATGACTATGACCTCCGCTTCTTTGCCAAGGGATTCGAAGAAACGTTTGGTGACCTTTGGGAACGACGTTGCCACCTTGACACCGTCCTTGATGTCTTCTGCAGATTCGATCGGTGAATCGTCAGGTACGGCAAGCGACAGACGACAATGTCCGTAATCTAGGTTCAACAGGTTCTCAAGCTCATAACCTGACTCCTCCACCTGATCCAACCCTGTTATTCCGAAGTCGATCGCACCGGAGTTTACGAACTCCGGGATGTCCTGCGCCCTAACCAGCATGACCTCGAGATCGCGGTTCTTGACTTTGATATACAGTTTGCGGCCCCAATCCTCCCCGAGATCAAGTCCAGCCTTGTCGAGTAGTTCAGCAGACCTCTCGCTAAGCCTTCCCTTGTTCGGTATAGCCATCTTTAATGTCATTTTGTTCCCTCTGTTCATGTCGAATGGGCTATCAGATATAGCCCTTGGCCTTCGCCAGTTCCGCATTCAGCACGGAACCACCGGCTCCGCCCCTTATCGTATTATGGGACAGCACGAACGCCTTGTAGTATCCGTTGCTCGCACGGAGTCTTCCCACCGAGACCGCCATTCCCCTGGCGCGCTCCGGACTTCCGGCGTACAGGTCGTATACTGGCTGCGGGCGGTCCTCCTCACCGCGTACGATGATAGGGGCCTCTGGTGCGGACGGAAGGTCCAGCACCTGTGCGTCGCCTCTGAAGGACGACAGCGTCTCGCTGAGCTCCTTCAGTGAAGGCTTCTCATTGAGCTTTATGACCAAGGACTCTGTGTGTCCGTCAAGGACAGGTACGCGTGCACAGTTCGCCATGACCTTGATGTCGGCGAAACGGAACATGTTACCGTCGAAGACCCCCAGCATCTTTGCCAGTTCGGCCTCCATCTTCTCTTCCTCACCACTGATGAACGGTATGACGTTACCCATGGCATCGAGTGAAGAGACTCCAGGGTAACCTGCACCTGATAATGCCTGATAAGTGGAGACGAAGACCTCCTCCACCCCGTAATCCACATCCATCGCCTTAAGGGGCAGAGCTATACCCGTGGTGGAACAGTTCGCGTTCGTGACTATGAAGCCGCCACGGTCGCCGTAGCTCTCCTGGTCCTTGACGACCCTCAGGTGATCGGAGTTAACTTCGGGTACAAGTATCGGCACATCGGGATCCATCCTGTGTGATCCCGCGTTTGAGAAAACCGCGACACCCGCGTCCGCAAGTTCTCTCTCCACAGGTCCCGCAAGTTCCCCCGGAAGTCCGCTGAAGGCGACATCGTTGCTGTTCGCCACATCATTCAGGTCCATGACCCTTATCCGGGTGTTCAACGTCTCCTCTTTGAATTCATGGTCCTTGATCTTAAGGACGTCCCTGAACCTTCTTCCCTCGGACCTCTCCGAGGCATAGAATCCCTCAATCTCGAAATAGGGGTGGTCCTCCAGCATTTGAATGAATCTTTGTCCAATAGTTCCAGTAGCACCTAGGACCGCAACGCGCGTTCTTTTCATCTGATAATTCTCCCAGTTCATTCCGATTCCGATGACGGATATAAAAACATAATCTCACTTATTCGAAAAACTGCTTCTGTCTTTCCTTGGAAATATTCAGAATTAGCTCCGCGATTTGTCTCGCCTCGTCTTCAGAGAGGCTAACCTCTTCGCAGAGCTCCAGATATCTCTCTATGACCTCATGTTCCTTTTCCACGTTCCAGTAGCTTTGAGAGGATTTCTTCTTGGCCTTTGCCAACTCGTCAGCTATCTCCATGCGAGTCGCGATAAGGTCGATGATCTCTGCATCGATAGTCGCAATCTGCTCCCTTAGCTCTTCTGTATCGGGCATCTGAACCACTTGTACGTTGTATGAAGTATCCCCGTATAAAACATCTGACTGTTACGTTCGGAGGGTGTTATACTCCTTGGTGCTACGGACCTTCAGCTTGTTATCGCGTCCGACGCGTATTGCGCCCACTGCGATGTTGGCCCCCTGTACGGTGGTCATGAAAGGTATCTCAAGGTCAACGGCCAACCTGCGCATGGTGTAACCGTCGCGCCTGGCACCGGATTTCAGTGAGGGCGTGTTTACTATCAAGTTGATATCGCCGCTCCTCATAAGACCTATGGCGTTGGGTTTCATCTTCTCAGCCAGCTTGAAAACCGTCGTCACCTCGACCCCGTTCTCCCTTAGATAGGATGACGTACCCTTAGTTGCGTAGATCGTGAAACCCATCTCCTTCAATCCGCGTGCGGCATCTAGGATCCTGGGCTTGTCATTATCGTTGACGGTCATGTACACGCCCCCCTTCATGGGCAGATTGTTGCCTGCCGCAATAAGCGCTTTGTAACATGCGGTGTGGAAGTCCTCGTCTATGCCCATGACCTCCCCGGTACTCTTCATCTCAGGAGTGAGTATGGAATCTATACCGGGTAATTTCAAGAATGGGAACACAGAGGCCTTCACCGCGTAGTGGTCGATGGGCGTGTATCCTGAAAGTCCGAAGTCCCTCAGTTTCCTTCCGAGCATGATCTTGGTGGATATTTTGGCCAGAGGCACACCTGTGGCCTTCGATATCAACGGGATGGTCCTCGATGCGCGGGGATTGGCCTCTATCATGAAGATCTCTCTATCCTTGACGGCGAGCTGCAGGTTCATCAACCCTATGATGTTCAGTCCGTGTGCGACCTTCGTTGTTATCTCCACCACACGGTTCACGATATCGTCGTCCAAGGTGAACGGAGGCATGACCATTGTGGCGTCACCCGAGTGACACCCGGCGTATTCCACATGTTCCATTATGCCGCCGATGTAAACGTCCTCGCCGTCGCAGATGGCGTCTATATCGATCTCTATGGCCTCGTTCAGGTACTTGTCGACTAGAACAGGATGGTTCTTGGAGACCTTCACGGCAGTGTCCGTGTACGTCTTCAACTCCTCCTCGTTGTATACAATCTCCATCGCGCGTCCGCCGAGGACGTACGACGGTCTTACCAGCACAGGATACCCTATCTCCGTCGCGATGCTCCTGATATCCTCGAACGAGAAGCCAGTGCCTGAAGCGGGCTGAGGCACCCCCAGTCTATCCATGAGATCCGAGAACCTCTCCCTGTCCTCGGCCATGTCCATGTCGTCGGGCGTGGTTCCCAATATCTTCGTATTGGTGCCTATCAGTGCCTTCTCCAGGTCCATCGCCAGATTAACGCTGGTCTGTCCTCCGAACTGTACTATGACCCCGTCGGCCTGCTCCTCCTCGATGACGTCCAAAACATCCTCCAGTGTCAAAGGCTCGAAGTATAGGCGGTCTGAAACATCGAAGTCTGTGGAGACAGTCTCCGGGTTGTTGTTGATTATGACGGCGTCCGCACCCTCCTCCTGGATCGCGAACACCCCGTGGACACAGCAGTAATCGAACTCTATGCCCTGCCCTATCCTTATCGGACCAGAACCGATCACAATGATATTCCTCTTGGATTCATCTCTGAAAGTCTCGGAGGATTTCCCGTATGTGGAATAGAAGTAAGGGGTCTTGGCAGGGAATTCGCCGGCGCAGGTGTCCACCATCTTGTATATCGCGGTGTTACTGTCCTTCTTGCGCTCGGCACGGAACTCGGTGGCATCTACGCCAATAAGGTCCGCGATCGAACTATCTGTGAAACCCATCCTCTTGGCTTCCCTGAATATCACCCTATCTTCGGAAGGACCCGCCTTCAGGCGGTTCTCCATGTCGACTATGTTCTTCAATTTCAGTATGAAATACCTATCCCAACCAGTAAGTTCGGATATCCTCTCCGGCGTCCACCCCTTCCTGAGGGCCTGACCAATCGCGAATATACGCATATCGGTGGCGTGTGTCAGCTCGTCCACCATCTCATCCTCGGTCAATTCTATGGAATCAAGCCCATTGACCCCGATCTCGAGGGACCTTAACCCCTTCAGCAAAGCCTCCTCGAAGGTACGTCCTATGGACATGACCTCTCCAGTGCTCTTCATCTGTGTGCCTAGGTGGCGATCCACAGTGAGGAACTTATCAAAAGGCCAGCGAGGTATCTTTACTATCACGTAGTCCAAGATCGGTTCGGTGGCCGCAAAGGTGTTTCCTGTGATGGCATTGGGTATCTCGTCGAGCGTGTATCCCACGCCGATCTTCGTCGCAACCCTGGCGATGGGATACCCCGTCGCCTTCGATGCCAATGCCGATGAGCGTGAAACCCTTGGATTGACCTCTATAAGGCGGTAATCTCCGTTCTCGGGGTTGAATGCGAACTGTACGTTGCATCCACCCTCGATGTCCAATTTACGGATCACCTTTATCGCTGCGTTCCTGAGGCGCTGATGGTCCTTGTCAGAGACGGTAAGCATAGGGGCGCATACAATGCTCTCCCCCGTGTGTATCCCCATGGGATCGAGGTTCTCCATGGCACAGATTATGATGCAGTTGTCCTTGGAATCCCTCATGACCTCGTACTCGAGCTCCTTCCATCCCAACACGCTCTCCTCGATCAGTACCTGGTGTATGCGCGAGTAGGCGAGTCCGCGGGCACATATTGCCGCCAGTTCCCCCTCGTCATAAGCAATACCTCCGCCAGTTCCCCCTAAGGTATATGCCGGACGTACGAGCACTGGATAGCTCCCTATCTTGTTGGCGGCCTCCACGGCCTCCAGTACGGATTCCACGCTGAAGCTCAGGGGTACCGGTTCCCCCATCTCCTGCATGGCCTCCTTGAAAAGTTCCCTGTCCTCAGACATGGCGATCGCATCGGGTTGCGTACCTACGAGCTCACAACCCAGACGTTCAAGTGTTCCGTTATCGTAAAGCTCGGAGCAGATGTTAAGGGCGGTCTGACCTCCCATGCCCGAAAGGATTCCGTCGACACCTTCCCTCTCTATTATGGCGGCCACGGTCTCGGCGTTCAGGGGTTCTATGTAGACACTGTCCGCCATATCTGTGTCCGTCTGTATAGTTGCAGGGTTGGAGTTCACAAGAACGGTGGCGTACCCCTCGTCCCTGAGGGTCCTGCAGGCCTGGGAACCAGAGAAGTCGAACTCGGCGGCCTGACCTATAACTATCGGACCGGAACCAATCACCATGAGCTTCTTGTATCTCTTCTTCATTTCCTGGCCTCCTTCACGGCCTTACCGAACCTATCGAAGATGAATAGAGTATCGGCAGGGCCCGGGTTGGCCTCCGGATGATACTGTGTCGTGAATATCGGCAGGTCCTCATGGGCACAGCCCTCCACCGTCTTATCGTTGACGTTGATTTGATTCACTTGTAGACCTGTACCGTCCAATGTATCCGCGTCCACGGCATAACCGTGGTTCTGTGAAGTGATGTAAATGCGGTCCTCGAACATGACCGGCTGATTGTTGCCGCGATGACCGAACTTCATCTTATACGTTTTAGCACCGAAGGCAAGGGCAAGGGTCTGACTTCCGAAGCATATGCCGTACATGGGCATCGAGGATATCAGTTCCCTCTCGGTCTTGACGACCGTATCGATTATCTCTTTATGAGAAGGATTCCCAGGGCCGTTCGAGATAAGGAGGCCCCCCACCTTGTATTCGGATATTACGTCGGAAGGAGTATCGTACGGGAAGACTATGACGTTGAAACGCGAGGTGAGGTTATCCAAGATGGCGCTCCTCACACCACAGTCTAAAACACCGACGGTGAGCTCCCTTCCGGAATTGAATTCTGATATCCTATTGACGGAAACGTTCTTGACTAGGTTCGAACCCGAACGTAACGGTAAGGATCTCAACCTCTCAACCGTCTCTTCAGGAGGTGTGTCGATGCCTGTTATCGCACCCCTCATGGAACCACTGTCCCTGATCTTGATGACTAGATCACGAGTATCAAGCCCTGCGATCCCGGGGACCTTATGATCCTTGAGGAAGGAGTCCAATGTCTTCCCGCCATACTTCTCGGTGGGTTCGGCGCAAAATTCCCTCACAACGAGTCCGCTAATATGCACTTTGTCCGATTGTGAATATTCATCTAATATGCCATAATCCCCTATGAGGGGATAGGCCATCACCAACAACTGGTCAGAGAAAGTGGGATCGGTTATACTCTCTTGGTAACCGCTCATCCCTGTCCCGAAAACGACCTCACCGTCCGCGGAGGAACAGTGGCCAAAAAGATTCCCTTCATATACCGTTCCGTCCTCCAGGACCAAATATCCGCGTACCATCGGGGTTAAATCACAAATAAGGACAATATATAATGACTTCCATATTCGAGCTACACAGGATTTCTAACCTTGTCTGAAAATGGACATTTGATGCAGATTTCAACGAAACATGATTATTTGAGTAGGTTATTGGAAGGACCATGCGCATCATAGGCCGCGACGTTCCCACAAACAGCATAAAGGTCATGCCCGAGACCGACGAGGACCTCTGGCATCTCTACAACGTAATCGAGGTAGGGGACCTCGTCAAGGCTTCGACCACCAGGAGGGAAGAGAAGGCTGCGGACAAGATCCGTGCCGAACGTGCAGAGAAGAGGAGGATGACTCTAGTAATACGCGTTGAGAAGATCGAATTCTCCGAAGATGACCTGAGGCTCAGGTTATTGGGCATCATCGATTCTGGACCTCAGGATGTAGGTCAGCATCATACATTGATCGTTGAGACCGGCGCATCATTATCCATAGGAAAGGAGAACTGGCGTGATACTCAGATGGAGCGTCTGGAGAGGGCGGTCAGGGACACAAACAAGCCCAGGATAGTCTTCGTATCCCTGGACCAAGACGATGCCACCGTTGCGGTACTCAGACAATACGGTCTGAAGGAGGCGGCAACCATAAGGTCGGGAAGGTCCGGAAAGATGTACGATGAAAAGAGAAGAGGTTCGGACGGATATCACGAGGAGATAATCTCCAAGGTCCGTTCAGTCACCGAAGAAGGTATGCCGCTGGTGCTTCTGGGGCCTGGGTTTGAGAAGGAACTTCTTTCGGAGACTGGTAAAAGATCCGATCCCGAATTATTCTCCAAATCTCACGTCCATCACACCGGACAGTGCGGCATGGCGGGTATAAACGAGCTCATGAAGACGGGCATCGGGGCCGCTGTGCTAAGGG
>DATERX010000012.1:0-13205 GCA_035271165.1 Candidatus Methanomethylophilaceae archaeon | reverse complement strand
TCCCCCGCGTTCCCGATCATTACTGATCATTCCGAAGAATAGGAAGTCCCATTAGGTCATCGTCGGATCATAGGCTTCATGCACCTACCCGACGCATATCGCTGCTTGACACGACCTTCTTCAGCGCTCTAGCCGAACCATTCCCCATGCGGCGTAGCATCGCCGCTGGCGTATGATCTAGCACACGTCCAGGTTGCGTATGATCGATGATCATAGGGTTGGTCCGTTCTCATCCTCCATTGTACGGGACCCTCACATCTCTTCCCCGAAAGAGGATCTCTCTCCGGGTGCACGTCATTCAGATTGAACGTGTTTCGGTTTGAAACACGGCGAAATGTCCGTAATTCTGGGAAGTATATAATACCTCCGAGGGCGGACATTTACATCGCGGCCAAGCATACCGAACAGTTTCCTGTTGCCGGTTGCCTAGCACGCAACACTCGACCCGTTTGAATCGAGCAGACACCACTATATTCAGGCTATATTTAAGGTTTGGGGATTTATATCACGGAATGAAGGCCAGAACTACGGTTGTAGGGAATTTTTTACGAAGTTCCGCTAGGTGCGGATTGTAGAAATGCAGTCGGTCTTCCCTAAAAGGCCGACGATTCAGGATCTTGGACATGACGGATGTTTCTATCTTCCCATCGACTTTCCACGCGCCCCTTTCGCCAGAAACATCGGTGGTAACTATTATCGGAAGACGAAGGCGGAGCTTTTCGGTTTCGGTGCATATCTCAGCGAGTGCCGTGATCTCAGAGAAATCCATCGGGAACTCCTCTCCGTTACGCGTAACGTACATAGATTCCCCGCTTTCGAGGTATTCTATCAATGTACGACGAGATACGGGAATGTTGACGTTTGCATCGCCAAACGCCTTCCGTATAAGAATATCCTCATCCATGTCTGTAGTTTATACTCATCATATTATAATAAAAGGGGGAACCATACAGTAACATGGACAGGGAAGATAAGATTAAAGCAGCTTTGGCGACACATCCGTGTTATAACGAGGAAGCACACCATGATTTTGCTAGGATGCATCTTTCCGTAGCACCCAAATGTAACATTCAATGTAATTACTGTAATAGAAAGTATGATTGCACCAACGAATCACGTCCTGGGGTAACTAGTAAGGTCCTTACACCCGAACAAGCGGTGAATAAGGTCGGAGCTGTACTTGAGAAGATACCTAACCTTAGCGTTCTAGGTATAGCAGGACCCGGAGATCCGTTGGCGAACGAGGAGACTTTCGAGACGCTTAGGCTCATACAAGAGAGATATCCCCATCTTACCTCATGTATGTCCACCAACGGTCTTGTTCTTCCTGACCGTGCGCAGGAACTATATGATTTGGGCGTCAGGTTTATGACCGTCACTATGAATGCGGTCGATGCAAAAATAGGAGGTAAGATTTACAGCACCGTCAATTGGGACGGTAAAAGGCTGAAGGGCGAGGAGGCCGCGGAACGTCTTATCAAGAACCAGAAGGAGGGAATACGCTTATGCTCCGAACTTGGAATGCTGATAAAGATTAATATTGTCATGATTCCGGAGATAAACAGCGACCACATCCCCGAGATTGTTAAGGAAGTGAAGCAATTAGGCGCCTATATCATCAATATTCTGCCCTTAATCCCTGTGGCGGGGACTAAGTTCGAGGACTGTCGTGCACCCACTCCCAAGGAGAGGAAGGCCATGATGGATCTATGTTCAAAGGATGCTCGCATGATGAGGCATTGTAAACAATGCCGTGCGGACGCGATAGGCATGTTGGGTGATGACAGGTCTGCCGAGTTTTTAGATGATGGGGATTGTGGATCCGGATGTGGGCCTGTGAAGGGACCTTCCAAGGTATCTATCGAGTGTCCGTTTGAAGATGAGATCCTTGTCGCGGTGGCCAGTTCTGACGGGAGGAAGGCGGATAGCGGATTTGGAAATGCTAAGGTCTTCAGGATCTACGCCACGGACGGAAAGACAGTCCGGTTCATCAAGGATCTGCAGTCACCAGAGGATAAACCGGTAGCTGGTAAAGATCATAGAACCCGCATATACTCCATTGTGGAGATGTTGAAGGATTGCAAGGCCATTGCGGTATCGGAGATAGGCCATATGCCGATGAGTGTCTTGAATTCCGAGGGTATCGCCGTCACAATCACGGATTCTGATTCCGACGTGGCAGCTCTAGAGGCAGCGTCAGCAGCCTTCGAATAAGGAATCTTTAGAAAAACGATCCATAAGAAGTAACTTATATACCGTGCTACGTGTTAACATGTAGCACGGTGATAAACTATGTTCGGAAAAAATGTAAGATTGGAACGTATAATGGATAGAAGGTCCGGCAATTGTGTGATGGTGCCTCTGGACCATGGAGTGTCAATTGGGCCGACAGAAGGTCTGTTGGACATCAGGCACACCGTGGATTCCGTTGCCAACGGTGGCGCGACCGCGGTGTTGATGCACAAAGGGTTGGTCCGTCACGGTTACCGCGCAGGCGGGCACGATATAGGCCTGATACTGCACCTCTCCGCGTCCACCGACATGGGAAGCACCAACGATAACAAAGTCCTGGTGGCAGAGGTCACGGAAGCGTTGAAGCTCGGTGCTGACGGGGTTTCCATGCATATAAATCTGGGAGCGGACGCCGAACCGGAGATGCTTAGAGACCTAGGACGGCTATCACGAGAATGCGGAGAATGGGGGGTGCCTCTCCTTGTAATGGCATACGCCCGCGGACCAGGTATAAAGAATCCTTTCGACCCGGGATTGGTGGCGCACAGCGCAAGAGTTGCTGCGGAACTCGGAGCGGATTTGGTGAAATGTAATTACACAGGGGATCCGGACTCGTTCAGGGATGTCGTTAAGGGAGCTCTTTTACCTGTTATCATAGCCGGAGGGCCGAAGACCTCCTCGGATCTAGAGCTACTCACCATGGTACGTGATTCCATAGATGCTGGGGGACGTGGGGTATCGATTGGCCGTAACATCTTCCAACATAGGGATGTCGAGGGTATGACTCGTGCCGTGACGGATATAGTCCTCAGGGATGCGGATGTCGATGAGGCGATGCGGAACCTCAGGAAGAAATGAAGGGGTGAAATAATGGACAATATGGAAGGCCTTGAGTCGGAAATACGTAGAATCGACGATGGGATAATAGAGCTAATAGGGGAGAGGCTGAAGATATCCAGGAATATCGGGGCCTTGAAGGCCGATGAGGGCAGGGCGGTACGTGACTTGGACTTGGAAATGGCCACGCTCGAACGGTTCAGGGCCATGGGAGATATGGTTGGAATGAATCGGGATGCCGCGGAAAGCATATGCCATACGTTAGTCGGAGAGTCCATAGCCGTCCAATCATTGGTTCCCGTTGGAGCTTTTTCTAAAAGGAAGATAGTGATCATAGGTGGACACGGGCAAATGGGTAAGGCGATAAGTCGTCTTCTGAAGAGAAGTGGGCATGATATCATCGTGATCGATCCAGCCGCACGTAACGAACTGACCGTTGAAGATGCATCGGATGCGGACGTGGTCATCCTATCGGTGCCTATATCCTCGGTCTCCGGGATCCTTACGGAACTGGATGAGGTGTGTCGTCATGATGCTTTGATATTCGATATCTCCTCGCTGAAGTCTCCTTTCATAGACGATATCAAGGAACTGGCATCGCGCAGGAATGTTTGTTCCGTGCACCCCATGTTCGGACCTTCCGTACGTTCGATGCATGGCAGGAACCTCATCATCTGTGATTGTGGCTCGAAGAAGGCCACTGATGAGGCGATGGAATTGTTCAGCGGACAGGGTGCCGATATCAAGGTGATGCCTGTGGACGACCACGACGGTTACATGTCCTATGTGCTGGGACTCAGTCACATAGTGAACATAGCTTTCTTCACCGTACTAGAAAGAAGCGGTATACCCTTCAAGGAGCTCTGTTCCGCTTCCTCCACTACATTCGACAAGATGACCGAGACGTTCATGTCAGTGGCTCTGGAGGATCCGCATCTGTACTACGAGATACAGAATATGAACTCGGGGCGTGACGGGATGTTACATGATCTTAGGAAGGCGATAGACGACATCAGTGATGCGGCGATGTCCGGAAAACCTGGGGATTTCGTCGAGTTGATGCTGAAGGGACGGGAATACTTAGAGGAATGATCTCCCAAGTACCTTTCCCTTCCGCTGAAGACTCATAGAACAGTCTTTTTAAATAACGTTGACATCACGCGTTTAATAACATGAAAGCTCAGGAACTTAGAGAGGCATACATAGATTTCTTCAAAGACAAGAAACATGCGCACATAAGGTCCGCATCCTTGGTCCCCGAGAACGACCCTACCGTACTTTTCACGACAGCGGGAATGCACCCTCTGGTGCCGTATCTACTGGGTCAGAGGCACCCGGAAGGAAAACGTCTTGTGAACTATCAGAAATGTATAAGGACTGGGGACATTGATGAGGTTGGAGATTCCTCTCACCTTACTTTCTTCGAGATGCTGGGCAATTGGTCCCTCGGCGATTACTTCAAAGAGGAATCCATCAGATTCAGTTTTGAATTCCTTACGGAAGTCCTTAAATTGAGGGTGGATCAATTGGCCGTCACCGCCTTCGAGGGAGAAGGTTCTATCCCTAGGGACGAGGAAACTGCCGAGATCTGGTATAACCTGGGGATGCCCAAGGACCGTATATTCTTCTTCGGACGCGATGATAACTGGTGGGGCCCAGCTGGACAGACAGGTCCATGTGGTCCTGACACTGAGATATTCTACGATGACGGACGGCCAGTGTGCTGTCATGAATGCGGCCCTACTTGCAACTGCGGTAAATACACCGAGATATGGAACAATGTTTTCATGGAGTATTTCAAGGACGCAGATGGAAACTTCACTCCGCTGGAAAATAAGAACGTGGATACGGGAATGGGTCTGGAACGTGTGCTCAGGATAATGAACGGTCAGGAAACCGTCTTTGACACCGAGCTGTTCGAGAACATCATCCTCAAAATCGAGGAGATTAGCGGTAAGAGATACGTGGACGGCAAGAGGCCTTTCAGGATAATTTCGGACCATGTGAGGGCCGCGACCTTCATCATGGGAGACGGGGTGTCCCCTGCCCGTGACGGACAGGGTTACATCCTCAGAAGATTAATCAGACGCGCCAGCAGATATCTTTCCTCACTTGGCGTGGACGATGTCGTGATGAGCGACATCTGCCGCGTGGTAATAGATGATTATATGGATACGTATCCGGAACTGGACAGGAACCGGGAACAGATACTCAACAACATGGAGTCTGAGGAGCGGAGGTTCCATTCCACCCTTAGCAAAGGGCTCCGTAGGTTTGATGAGATGATCGAAGGATGTGAGACTGGTTCAACCTTAGATGGCGCCCAGGTCTTCAGACTGTTCGATACCTTCGGATTCCCTATCGAGCTCACCAAGGAACTAGCTGAGGAGAAGGGGTTAGTAGTCGATGTAAATGACTTCGACCTACGTTTCAAGGAACACCAGGAGAAATCCCGTGCAGGGGCGGAACAGAAGTTCAAGGGAGGGCTTGCCGACGACAGCGAGGAGACCACGAAGCTCCACACGGCTACACACCTCTTGAACGCAGCGCTTAGAAAGATAGTCGACCCCGAGATAAGTCAGAGGGGTAGCAACATCACCGCCGAGAGGCTTAGGTTCGATTTCAACTTCGACCGCAAGGTCACTCCAGAGGAACAGAGGGAGGTCGAGGATTACATCAATAAGATCATCGAGATGGATCTCCCCTTAGTATGTGAGGAGATGTCCTACGAAGATGCACGGGAACGTGATGCGGTAGGCGTCTTCGACGACAAGTACGGCGACAAGGTCCTGGTCTACTCTATAGGCGACATCTCATGCGAGATTTGCGGCGGCCCTCATGTTAAGAGAACGGGAGAGCTAGAGGGGTTCAAGATCAAAAAGGAAGAGAGTTCCGCAGCCGGCGTGAGACGCATCAGGGCTGTTGTTGGGAAGTTCTGAGATTTTCCTTTGAAAAATATATCGCCACCACGGCCAGTACCGAGAACAGGAACATGAGGCCCCATACCGGGAAGAAACTCTCCACGGTGTACGATGAACCGATGATGTATCCGGATATCGTGGTGGCGACCGATGCCCCCAGGAACACGAACACGTTCAGTGCTCCCACCGACGTACCTGATACGTTCAGAGGATAGTTCTCCTTTACCTGTGAGAATGACAGGGACATGAACCCTCCGAAGAATCCGAACAATGAGCATATTATGCCCCAGAATAGCGGATTATCGAACGAACCCATGAATATCCAGAGTACGAACCATATCGCTGCGTAACAGGTAGTCCCGTATAGCATCGCCACGCGTTTGGACTTGATTATACCGCGACCGGACAGTATACCCGAGAGGACTATGCTCGATGCCTTACCTATACCGATCATGGCGACCAGCCATATAGTGAACCCCCCAAAGGAATATATCGAGTCGAAATACACCTTGGAATAAGTTCCCTGGAATACTATTATGGATCCGTAAACGAAGAAATATGCCGCTGCCATCGGCCAGAACTTCCTTCCTCCGGACATCACGGTCTTTAATCCGGCGAGCATCCCAGTACTCTTAACACCCTCCGCCTTCTCTAACTTCCTCGAGGGAAGTTCCTTAATGAATATCAAGCACAGAATGGCTATGACGAAGGTAAGGATCATGAGGGCTACGAACGTGTCCCTCCATCCCAATGCATTGACCAGGATTTGAAGAGGTACGGTGGCGGTTATCGCACCGAGGTTTCCTACGGCTATGGTTATACCGTTTAACTGAGGGAAATAGTTGGGAGGGAACCATACGGACACCACCTTCATCAGAGGTATGTATATGGCAGCCATACCTGCAGCAATCATCACCTTACCCATTATGACGATTGTGAACGAATCTGCCATAGAGGTCAATCCCGATCCTATTGCCGCAATTATTAGGAAAATCACCGAGACCCTCCTGGGTCCGAAACGATCTACCATTATACCGCAGGGAATCTGCATGGCAGCGTATGTCCAGAAATAAGCGGAACTTAGAAATCCGAGGTTGCCGCCGACATCGTCAATGATATCAGTACCTACAACGGCCACGGACATCCTATGGAAATAAACAAAAAAATATGCGGTCAACAGGACCGCGAACATCAGCCACGCGTATTTTGTTGAATTTCTCTTCAATTGAGGTTCACCGTCCCAGTGATGGGAACTAAAGGGGCCTTATTGTCGAAGACAAAACGCGTACCCGATGATTCCAAGATTCAAATAGGTTCATAGGATATTTAATTTATTCACAATACACTTGAATCGTATTCGTTTTTTGACGTAATACTTGCCAGAGAATACACTTAATTACATTCACAACGGTATAATGGCATTCATACGGATGTGGTATCTTGGATAATAAAGACAATAAGAGACTGACCAACGAGGTCGGAGCGCCGGTATCGGATAATGAACATTCACTCACCGCGGGGCCAAGAGGCCCGATGTTGATGCAGGACCTCTGGTTTTTTGAGAAGATGGGGCACTTCAACCGTGAGGTCATTCCTGAAAGGAGAATGCATGCGAAGGGAAGCGGTGCCTTCGGTACCTTCACCTGTACCCATGATGTTTCCAGATACACCAAGGCGAAGGTGTTCGAGAATGGAAGGAAAACGGACATCTTCATGAGGTTCTCGACGGTCGCCGGTGAACGCGGTGCCGCGGACGCGGAACGCGACATAAGAGGATTCGCCACAAAATTCTACACGGAAGAGGGTAATTGGGATCTCGTAGGGAACAACACCCCGGTGTTCTTCCTCCGCGACCCGAAGGATTTCCCGGACCTTAACCACGCAATCAAGAGGGACCCGAGGACCAACATGCGTTCAGCACAGAACAATTGGGACTTCTGGACCTCGCTTCCGGAAGCTTTCCATCAGGTCACCATCGTGATGTCGGACAGAGGCATACCTGCATCATACAGACATATGCACGGTTTCGGAAGTCATACTTACAGTCTATACAACGAGAAGAATGAACGGGTGTGGGTGAAGTTCCATATGAAAACCCAACAGGGGATCAAGAATCTTACCGATGAGGAGGCACAGAAGATTGTTTCCAAAGACCGCGAGAGCAACCAGAGGGACCTCTACGAAGCGATCGAACGCGAGGAGTTCCCACGTTGGACTATGTATTTCCAGATAATGACCGAGGAACAAGCACGCAACAGTGAAGTCAATCCCTTCGACATCACCACAGTATGGAAGCACAAGGATTACCCACTCATCGAGGTGGGAGTCATGGAGCTCAACCGCAACCCTGAAAACTACTTCGCGGATGTGGAGCAGGCGGCGTTCAGTCCGGCACATGTTGTGCCTGGTATAGGGTTATCGCCAGACAAGCTTCTCCAAGGGAGGCTTTTCTCCTATAGTGATGCGCAACGCTACCGCTTGGGAGTCAACCACGATCAGATACCCGTGAATAGTGCGAAGGTACGTGTCCACGCCTATCATCGCGACGGGCAGATGAGGGTGGACGGAAACTACGGTTCAACAAAGGGATATCAGCCTAACTCCTTCGGCGAATGGGAGGATCAGCATGAATTCAGGGAGCCTCCGCTTAAGCTTGATGGGGATGCGTACCACTACGACCCCAAAGACTACCCTGAGGATTGTTTCGCACAGGGAGGGGACCTCTGGAGGTTGATCCCTGAGGACGAGAAGGCTGTTCTGATCAAGAACACTGCCGCGGACATGGCATCGGTCACCGAGAACGTCAAATATCGTCATGCGACCCATTGTTACCTGGCTGACCTAGAGTACGGTGAACGTATCTGTAAGGCGATGGAATTGGACCTCGATACCGTGAAGAGGTATTCGAAGCTCGACCATGCGGGGTTGGCGGAGGCGACGAGGCAGAAGTGAGGAACACGGCGTACACGATGGCAGGTACGATAATGCTCGTACTAGGAGCGATCGGGGTATTTCTCCCTGTTCTACCCACCACACCCTTCGTATTAGGCGCGGCCCTTTGTTACACCAAAGGGAACCCGCGCCTTTACAAATGGATCGTGAACGCACGTTTCTTCGGACCGATAATAAGAAACTACGAGGAAGGCACCGGAGTTCCAATCAGGACACGGATCATCGCGATCGCGTCACTATGGGCAATGATGTTGCTTTCCATATTTTTACTTAAAAGCCCTGCGTTGACAATCTTGTTGATCTCCATAGGGGTGTGTGTGACGATTCATATCATACGTATGAATGGACGCGTCGAACTCCCCGATGACGATGAGATTCCAATAATCGGAAACTGCCCAGGAGAGAATGCGCCGGAACGCCTCGTGGATAAATCGGATTCGTGATTTTCATCAAGAACGCCTTTGGAACTGGTATGCACCCTCCGAGAACTCGAAGGTTGTTCAGAAGTGGTGGACTGGGCGAGATTCGAACTCGCGGCTTCTTGCTTGCAAAGCAAGCGATCTACCAGGCTGATCTACCAGCCCACTAATGAAGGCAATCTGGCTGAATCTTATATATCTTTCGTCCTACATTGTATTGTAATGGGTATCCAATCGACGGATACTCACAAAATGGAGCTGAAAACAGTGGGAAAGGGTTTTTCTTGGGGTGCAGTATCGGTCATCAACGCCATGCCTTGCGGTATAGGAGCGGTAATAGGTACCGAGCTGGGAACACGTTCCGAATTTCTTTCCAAGGGTGGCTCACGCACTGTCGAGATACTGAACGATATGTCCGAACCTACCTTACTAGCTGAGCTTTGTGTATCTGCCTCGTATAGGGTCGCCGGAATTGAGGAACCTGATGGATGGCATCTCACCACACATTCCGACATTCCCCCTTCCAGAGGGCTCAAGAGTTCCAGTTCCGCATGTAACGCCATGATATCCTCCGTTTTCGACGAGATAGGTTTCAAAGCGGACCCTCTCGACCTCATAAAACTAGGCGTCGAATGTGCTAAGTGGGCGAAGGTCACAAGGACAGGGTCCTTCGACGATGCCTGTGGATGCCATTATGGAGGGTTCATTATGACTGACAACCGCACAGATGAGATACTCCTGATGCAGGATTTTCCGATATACGATGTGATAGTCCATATCCCCAAGCTGAAGATCCGCAAGGAGGGTTTGGACGTGGATGCTTTAAGGAAGGTCGCGAATGAACAACGGAGGGTGATTGAACTGTCGAAGACCGATCCTTTAAAAGCCATGACGTTGAACGGACGCATCATTGCAGAGGCTTCAGGATTAGACAACAGCGTCGCCGAGATGGCCTTGAACGCGGGAGCCGTGGCGGCTGGGATATCGGGTTCCGGGCCTGCCACCGCCGTAATACTTGAGTATGGCGGTGCGGATGTGTTCCTAAAGGATACTGGATTGGAGGACGCTATAGTCACCAGAACCCGAAAACTTACGAAATAATCAGATAACGATAGAGAGATGATGATTCATGTTCCAGCTAGGTAGTAATGTTAAATTCACTCTGTTCGGCAGTAGCCACGGCCCATATGTCGGATGCATATTGGAAGGCATCCCTGGAGACATGCCTGTGGATTCCGATGCAATATTCAAATACATGACGCTCAGGAAACCTCAGACGGGCATCGGTACCAAACGTAGGGAAGCGGACATCCCAGAATTCGTCTCCGGTATAAGGGATGGTAAAACGGACGGGACTCCCATCATCATAAGGATAGCCAACAAGGACGCTAGAAGCTCCGACTATTCGGAGTACACGTACAAACCTCGACCCGGACACGCAGATCTTCCTGCTTCGGCGAAAAGGATGGACCTTGCCGGAGGCGGGGTGTTCTCTGGAAGGATGACTGCCGCGATTGTGGCAGGCGGAAGTGTCGCAAGACAGTTCGCAAAACAGAGCGGTATCGAGATATCCGCATATACAAAGTCCATCGGAAATGTCGTGGACCTGGAAGAACGTAACTTCAAGGAATCCGTCGCTTCAGAATCCTATGCTACCCGGGCATGCACCGCATTGTACGATAGGAACATGCGCATCGAGATCGAGAACGCAGCGGATCTGGGAGACAGCGTCGGAGGTGTGACCGAATGTATTGTCACCGGACTTCCCGTGGGATTCGGAGGAATCTGGTTCGAATCCCTGGATTCCGAGATCGCTAGGGCGATGTTTAGCATCCCTGCCTGTAAAGGCACAGAGTTCGGCCAAGGATTCAAGCTTGCCCGCAAGAAGGGCTCTGAAAGTAATGATCAATATTATTACAATAATGGAGTGAAAACCATGACCAATAATATGGGAGGGATCGTCGGCGGCATGAGCAACGGCGCTCCGATGGTTTTCCGATCGGTATTCAAACCCACGCCGTCGATAGCTAGGTTGCAGAGCACGGTGGACCTTAGAACGAATGAGTCGACCAACATAAGGGTGGATGGGAGACACGATCCCTGTATAGTTCCAAGGGTGGCGGTCGTAGTGGAATCGATGACCGCATTAGTATTGGCGGATCAGATGCAGAGGGGATTCTAATGGACAATTCAGAACTTAGGAAGAAAGTGGCGTTCGCCGACGAAAGGATCGTCTGTCTGGTATCGGAAAGGCTTCAGGTAGCATCCGAGATAGGGAAAAATAAAAAGAAGGCTGGATCCCCAGTCTACAATCCAGATGTTGAGGCTGCGGTGATAGAGAGATACCGCCAAATCGCCGAGGATGAAGGGATCGACCCCGACGCTTCCGAGGAACTTGCCAGACTTCTTATAGCATGGTCCTGCCGCGTGCAGGAATGATCATAGATATCTGCGATAGTCGTAACGGCCGTCCTTAATCCTGTTTACGACTTCATCGGGTATCTCTTCAAGCTCCTTAGCATCGAAATAACCCGAGTTGATGTTCATAGAGCCTAGGGATGATAGCACGCTTACATCACATCTTGCAAGACCGTAGGGTCTGGATAGCGGTCCGCTGGAGACCTTGGCCATCTGTACCTTGTCATAGGGTACTGTGACAATGACCCGATCGACTACGCCTGATATGAAAGTGAATACATCCTCCGCCCTACCGTACTCCACGATCCTGCGCGACCATATCCCATTTATGAAAAGGGCGATAACGATTATCGAGGATACGGCTATCACTGCAATCGCCACCTCCTCAACATCAAGCCCTTCGATATCTGGTATCCTGGTCATGCCGTCATAGAACGCATACGCAATTGCCACGAATATCATGGACCACATCGAGGCACGGATGAATATCGGCATTGCGGCCTCCCTTGGCTGACGCTTCATCTCCGCCTCATGTTTGTACTCTGGTACGAGCGCATCGAGGACTCTATAGATAGTCCCCTTATCCTTCATGGGACATAATAGAGGGGCGAGATCCGAGCTTCCTTCGTCCGCACCGGAGGCGATGCCGACCACTTCCGCATCCAACATGTATCTTCCTATGATTCTCGGAAGTAACGGACTCCTAAGACGTACGGCGTTTATCTTGGTTACCTTGAACGATTTGTGATAGGTTCTTATCAGGCCATGGCTGACGTATATCGTATCGCCTACCCGGTAGATTTTGTAATTGAAGTAATGGATTATCATCACCATGACTGGGATGACGTAGGTGATGATCGCGATGAAAAGTGCAATGGCTCCTGCTGCGGCATTGCCGGCAATGGTGAATAGTTCATAGACACCGATTATGAACATCCCTATACCGAATATCGCGGATGCCGTAGGCTGGGAAAGAAGGCTGTGAAGGATCACATCCCCTTTCGTTATTGTGACGATCGATGGTATGTTCGCATGTTCCACAGTACAGATTCTATTGTCGTACATCTTGTCCGATAGGTCCGCCCTTATCCTATCTGACTGTTCCAAACCAAAGGTGAGTGTCGCCTCCGGGATTATTGCGTTGACGCTACTGTTGATGTTAATTATCAGTTTGGACGTATTGGTCAGACGGTTGATCACTCCACGGTTTACGTTTATAGATGCGATCTTGGTGTATGCTATCCTTATCTCCCTCTTGAAGACCGTGTCCCTGAATATTGACAACTCTGTCGCTTTGAACACGATAATCGTCCTTCTCCAGCGCCAATATGATATCCAGACTGCAATTGCCATTATTATGGAGAAAATTACTGATGGTATCGCTATGGCGTAGAATCCGGAATCTGGCCCCTCGCTCCCGGATAAG
>DATERX010000011.1:0-15946 GCA_035271165.1 Candidatus Methanomethylophilaceae archaeon | reverse complement strand
AACAAAGGTAAACTTCAACTTTATAGGCCTAATGGATCGGCTGACCCCCTAGTGCAGCTCGCATATATAGCCGATAATAATCTATGGATAAAGTCACCAGATAGCACACGTATTGATGTCAGTTTACATTATACTGACTTGAATAGGGACAATGTGCCATTAAAGATCGCATTCAGGGGATGATTCGTAATTTTTAGAACTTTATTCTTAGCGATTTACATAACGTCAAGACGTTAGGGAAGTGGATCCGATCATCCTGATGGCGTCCCCATCGTTCCTGTAGAATGAAGATAGGATTTCCGTGATGATGAATCCTCGATTCTTGTAAAACCTTATCGCGTATTCGTTCTCCTTACGCACCTCTAATTGGACGGTGTGTGCGCCTTCGATGTATGCGTTGCGTCTTAGATTGTAGAGAAGTTTGGAACCTATTCCACAACCTCTGTTGTCAGCCTTTACCGCAAGAAGGGGCACTCCCACTCTGTCAGGTCCAAGGTTCGATCCACATATGAATCCAATTATTTTTCCCGTGTATGAAGTCGCAACGAACTGTCCCTTAGGCCACTGTTGCAGGAAATACGAAAATATCTCTGGAGCGAAGTATTCATCCAGCGAGGAGTATGCTATGGAATAGACGTTAGGTATGTCATCCTTTGTCATCTGCCTTATTATCAACGGTATCTATTCCTCCCTTCGTTTCCTTTATCAGAAGACCTATGGTTCCTGACGGAAACTAAGATCAATAAGGTCGATATGACTCCTACTACCACGTACACCAGATATTGTATGTAATTAAAATCGTTCCCCGCGGAATCCTCAATGATTGTGTATTCCTTGTGGGTGACGGAGCGTCTCCCTGTGTCCTTCTCGACCACTGTTAATGAAAGAATGTGCTTCCCAGGCTCAAGACCCTCGTATGTTATCTTGTGAATGGTGGAATGCCTTATCAGGCTTCCATCACCGTAGAGGTCCCATTCGTACGTGTATTCGCCCTTGGGAGACACCTTGGCTTCAAAATATCCGAATCCAGCGAAAAGCTCTGTTCCTGTACTGTGAACACTCACATCGATCCCTCGGGTGCGGTCGTTATTGTTCCAATCCGTCATAAAGTAGTTTGCATAATGATCGGAGATCTCCTGAGACTTTATTATCACGGCAGCTTCCCTGTTCCTAAAGAAGGACGTGTCCGTCCAGTTCACGGATCCGACCCACACCGCATCATCCGCTATGACGCCCTTGTTGTGCGTCAGTGAGAAGTCCACTCCTCCTTTGATACCTGCCGCACGAAGGTCGGTCGTGGTGTTTATCAGCCCTATCTCCGCGGCGATGCCCCCATCATCGAATGTGAGATCGAGAATCAATCTGGAGTCAACTCCTTTTGATGCGGAATCAACCATCCACGAGATTGGTGATTTTTCATCTATCCCTCTATAGGAGTTTGATATGTCCATCTGTTCTGCGTAGATCCTTGTCTCTGCGCCTTCTATGAACGAACGAAGTGCATCATACGAGTTATCAGGAGATAATATAGGAGATACCTCGCAGTTTGTAAAGGTGACGGAGTCGTTTGAGCCGTCATAATTCAGTCCGGGATCAGAATATGTGAGATCTCCTTCGTAATCGAACTGGTCGGGATATAGCTCCAATAATCCATTACAATCATTGTAGTAATCACTGGAATCATTGAGGAAGATGTTCCGCATGTATGATGCGTATCCTTCGCTCTCTATCACCGCTCCCCATCCTCTGTTTCCATCCTCATCGCTCATATTAGCCTGGGTCCAGTTCTCTGAGGTGATTATTGTTGTGTGACCGTCGATTATCACATATTTCGTATGGACGTAGGTGAATCTGTTACTTTTTTCGTCGGAGCTTCTCTGGTCATTTATCATCATCACTTTGCCTCCAGAATCCACCAGTGACCTCATCATGGTCCTTTCGAGATTGGTTATATCTCCTCTGCCTAGTGGCGTTCCTTCCAGTAATACGGTGACGTCCACTCCGTTGTTGGCCAACAGGCAAAGCAAGGCTACGACATCCCTGCTCGTTATCTGATAGATCGATAGTAGGATCTCGTGTTCTGCCTTCTCTAATGCGTTGTATATCTCGACTCCACCGCATTCAGGAAATAAGAACGGAGTTACGTCTGCGATGAATGTCGGACCGAAGTTCCTGTCCGTCATACCAGGGCGCGATATTCTCCAATCCTTGGAGGAATCCGTATCCATCAACGAACAGCGAACGAGGTATCGATCCTTGGTCGGTTTTTCTGCAGGTTCGCCGAGCCATCCTTTTGCAACGATATCTCCCCAACAGACCGAATCCAGCATCCTTCCATCCGGGCAGTATATGTAAAGGTCATCACCGGCATCGGCCAATCTAAAGTTACCTTCGGCCTTTATTCCCTCGGTACCGACCTCGAAGATCACCATATCAGGCTCTTCTGGACGCTTTAGAAAGGTCTGGTCCGCATTCTTATCAAATGTTATCGTTATCTTGGAACGTCCAGGCAATATCAACGACGTCGTAAACGTTAATTTTCCTTCGCCATCCGACAGATAATAATCTTTCAGGTCAATCTTCCTCTCACCTGGGTTGTATAAGGATAACCCTTCGTTACCACTGGACTGTACTTCCGTTATCAGAAGTCCCACGCCTGTATATGCGGAACATTCCCCTATACAAAGCACAGGACATGCGACCAATAACGCTACCGCTACAACTATTGCAGCCCTCATCGAGCATGATCAGGCACATCCGATTATTAATCGGACGATAACAGTTAACGTACTTCCAGCCGGATCAGACCTTTTTGATAAGGTCTCTGACCGCGGCTTCGGGGTCCTTCGCCTTTACGACGCCTGATGCTAAGAGGACACCGTTGGTGCCCAGTTCCAGCGCCGCCTGTACGTCCTCTCCGGTCTTTATACCGGCACCACAGAGTATCATCACGGATTTGTTAACGGCTCTAACCGCATCCACCGTGTTCTCGATGATCTTAGGGTTAGCCTTGGTCACCGATATGTCTCCACCTATCAAGTCTGGAGGTTCCACGGCGACGAAATCGGGCCTTAACTGTGCCACCTGCGCAGCAACCTTATCATTGTCAGAACAAATGGCCGTCAAAAGTTCGGATGCTTTGCAAAGGTTCATGCACTCCTCGATGTCGGTGAACTTTATCTTGTGCTCCGTGTGATTTATCAGCGTGCCTGCGGCACCGCATTCCTTGACCATGTAGGGAGTTATCCACCCTGTGGCAGAGCCTGGTGCGCGAGGGTCGACGTTCTGTGCAAACACAGGTATCGACACGTTCCTCGCGATGTATCCGAGATCCACCGTAGGCGGACATATCCCTATCTTCAGTCCGACCTCATCCGATACTTTCTCGCAGACCTTGGCAAGCTCCAAGGCTCCAGGACCATAGACCTCACGGTAAGCCTTGAAGTTGATTATTATCACAGGTCTGCCGAATATCTTTTCACTCAATGTTCTCGAACCTCGGCGTCAAAGAATCCAAGACCTCGGGTCTGGAGGTGTATTCCATCTCCTCGGCACCGAGGATAGAGGGCATAAACGGCCCCTGTCTCCTGATCATCCTGGAGATCTTGATCGATTCCTCTCTTGCCGTGTTCCAGGTCTCTCCCTTGAAGAAGTCGACCGGTATGTGGTCCCCATTCTTGGAGTTGGCAGGTTCCAGTCCCTGGAGCTTGCCGTTATTCAACTGGAATCCGAGGCAGCATATCCTCGGAGGTCCATCGAAATAATTGGGATCTGATTCCTCGGGTGAACAGGGATATAATGCACCGTAGTGTGAACCTCTCATCCATCCTGCGACGATTGTGGGGTTCATGAATGGCTGTATGTACTCGCCCACCGAGGGTAGTCCGCTCTGTGCGCGGCATATGCAGACCGGGTCGTCCTTTCCGACATATTTCCCGGCGCTGAGGTTGAGCTTGTCAGTTGAGACCACACAAGCAGGACCTAATCCTGCCCTAGAATCAACCTTCTTGATTGCGTACTTGCAGGTGTCACCCAGGAGGCTCAGTATGCTGAGCGTCTCTTCGGGTGATGACATGACGACTCTCTTGCTTTCCATGACATCTTGGATGGTGACATCGAATCCCTTCTTCGCCCTCGCATCGATGACCAGTCCGGTCGTCGTGAAGGGGTCCAGGAACACTCTCGATAAAATCGGCGAGTATGCCGATGGCTCCGTCTTGTCTGCCATGAAGAACAGCAACGGCTCGGAGCTCCTCTCTACGAATGAGAACTCCGCCGAACCAGGGCCTGCACCTTTGACGTTGCCTGAGAAGGCGTCGGTGAGGATGTCCTGTCCTGCTCCATAGAGTTTCATGGATTTTGCGATCTTCGTCGCCTTCTGGAAACAATCCCAAGCGGCACCGTGGATCTCGCTGTTGTCCTCTCCCTTGTAGTGTGTCATGAACAGATTGATGTCGTCACCGACACGGGTAACATAGAAATCCTCGATGATGCCTTGCTTTTGAACGTCCGTTAATATCTCCTTTGCTGCGTCAAGCATTGAGGGGTGGGGTTTTGTATGACCTACGACCGACCCGACATCTGCTTTGATGACTGAAACTGTAATTTTTTCCTTAGACATGGATACACCCATCTCGAAACTATATCGAGTAAGTATATCTAATTTATAATATCTTACTCAATTAACTGCGGGAAAATACACGCGGAACTTATTAATGATGAGCTGATTAACGGAGAGATAGATCAAATGACCTCCATAAAGAATACCAATAATATCAAGGTCGACGACGGCATAGTTACCGTCAACGGCTGGGTACAGGACATCAGAAACCTTGGAGGGATATCCTTCCTGACAATGAGGGATAGATACGGTACCTTGCAGGTGACGATGCCCAAAAGGAAAATCGAGCCCGAACTTTTCAAAACGCTTACGACAGTCTCCAGGGAATCCGCGATATCCGTCACAGGCGAGGTCAAGGAAAGCAACCAGACCGCATTAGGTCTTGAGCTAATTCCATCTTCGGCAACGATAATGTCAGAGGCCGAGACGCCGCTCCCGATGGGAGTCATCGACAAGGTGAACGTTGAGATGGATACCCGCCTCAACCACAGATACTTAGATTTACGAAAACCCGAGATAAGAGCCATCTTTGAGCTTAAATCCATAATGTTCGGTTTGATCTCGGAAGCCTGTAAGGAGAATGGGTTCGTGCAGATCACAACGCCTAAGATCAACTCCTCGGGTGCAGAAGGAGGTGCCACGCTCTTCAGTGTGGACTATTTCGGTAAGGAGGCGTATCTGGCTCAGAGTCCCCAGCTCTACAAACAGATTCTCATGTCATCAGGTCTCGACCGTGTGTTTGAAGTGTCGCCGGCATTCCGTGCGGAGAACTCACACACCACCCGCCACGTCACCGAGTTCGTCTCCTTCGACGGGGAGATCGCTTGGATAGAGTCGCAGGACGATGTCATGGCAATGGTGGAAAAAATCATCGATCACGTTCTTAAAGGCGTTAGGGAGCTTGGTACCAAACAGTTGGAAATACTCGGGAAGGAGATAGACATCCCGGCAATACCCTATCCCCGTCTGACCTATGAGGAGTGCCTTGCGATAGTCCGTGATAAGGGTCTAGCCCTGAACGACGGTGATGACCTCGGCACAGAGGGGGAGAAGATTATAGGCGACCACATGGGCGAAAGGGGATTCGACCTCTACTTCATATGTGAATATCCGGAAGAGGAGAAGCCGTTCTACATAATGGAGAAGGAGGGTACTCCGTATTCCTATTCCTTTGACCTAGATTTCAAAGGACAGGAGATTTCTTCTGGTGGACAGAGGGAACATAGGATCGGTAAGCTCATAGAAAGAATAGAGAAAAAGGGACTTAACCCCCAGGACCTGGAGTTCTATTTGGAATCATTCAGGTACGGTATGCCATCCCACGGCGGATGGGGCATAGGTACTGAACGCCTCCTCGTGAAGATGTTGGATCTCCAGAATATAAGGGAGGCCATCCTGTTCCCGAGGGACGTTACAAGGCTGTCGCCCTGACACTTTCGGTACTTTCGGGCACCCCAGAGAGCAGTATATAAACATCTTATGTAATTTCACATCATGTCCAATGGGAGCACATATGAGAGGGAACTCAAGAATCTTCTGTCGGGTGAACCTGTCGCGGTCTCTAGAATTATAAAAACTTGCAGTCCAGAGGAGAAGGCGGCCTACAACTCATTGATGGATGATCCTTTTCTCGTTATCCGTGCCGCAGGGTCTTTGGGCGTAGATATAGTTGCATTGCGTTGGGACTTCTCTTTCCCTATAGAAGTGAAAAGCTCTAACACGGACATCTTACATTTTAGTCGTAGTCAAAGGCTGGGTGAACAAGCAGAACAGATGTTGGACGATTGCCAGCGATCAAATCTCATACCTATCTATGCATTCAGGTTAAAACGGGTTAGGGGCGATCCATGGAGAATGTTCACAATACCCTCGGATAGTGAATTACGAGGTTTCAATAGATACCTGAAAAGAAGGCTACCTACGTTCGATACCTCATCTGGCGGTAACTACATCATGAGATGGGAGAACGGTTTGAAACTCAGTGATCTAATCTCGTATATGAGAACCGTACATATTGATTGAGGGGCCGTCAGCACTCATAGGGCTCATCACGGATCAGCATAGGTTCATCTTCATCCGGCTTCCCTCGTCTGTGTAATATGCGGAGTTATTAATTATCTTTGCAATGTTTTGCTAATGCCGAAACATAGTGTAAACAGATTATAGGATATGTGTTCTTAAGGACCGTATAACGTACTTATTTAAGTTCTAGCATTCTCTTGAGAGGGGCACGGGCTTTATCCATAACCTCCTTGTCGAGGATTACTTCCCCGGATTCCTCGGATAATGCTATGTATATTCTGCGAAGGTCGGTCATCTTCATAGTCTGACATATCGCACTTGGAGGGAAATAGAACTCTGCATCAGGGCGAATCTTCTGCATCCTGTGAAGTATGCCCATCTCGGTCCCTATTATGAACTGGTCTTTCTCGGAATCCTGGACATATTTGACCATGTCTTCTGTGGAACCGATGAAATCAGATATCTCCAATACCCCCATGGTACACTCTGGATGGCTTACGATCTCCGCTTCGGGATGAAGTTCCTTGAGATCTTCAATCTGCCATAAAGTGATTCCGTGATGTGCTGGACAATATCCGAGCAACGGTATTATGTTTTTCTCAGGAACCTCGCTTGCAACATATGCGGCCAGATTCATGTCGGGAAGGAACACTATGTCCTTTTCTTTCAAGGATTTGGCAGCCTTAACTGCGCTAGATGATGTACAACATAGATCTACTTCGGCCTTTACATCCGCCGTGGTGTTCACATATGCCAAAAATGCTGCGTCCGGATATCTTTCCCTCAAAGACCTGATCTGTTCCCCTGTGCACATGGAGGCCATAGCACAACCTGCCTCTGGTACAGGTAGGATCACCTTCTTGTCAGGATTGAGTATCTTGGCGGTCTCGCCCATGAAACTTACTCCGCAGAAAACGATTATGTCAGCATCCGTCTCGGTTGCAATTCTGGATAGTCCGAAGGAGTCCCCTACGAAATCGGCTGCATCCTGTACTTCTGGTAGTGTATAGTTGTGTGCGAGTATTATCGCATTCTTCTTGTTCTTCAATTCTTGAACAGAGCTCTGCGTTATTTCCATTGCGCCGTTATATGATTCCATAAATAAACTATTACTTCAAAAATAAGGCTATAAAGATAAAAATAAGGAACGCTTACACTAAAACGATGGGTAGGGAATCTTTGGCGGCGAGTAGATTCAAATGTTCTGTTCGTGAAAGGGCGTTATTTGAAGCAGGAATCAAGATGGGTACGATATACCACCAATTCGTAGGAACACCAGTCAATCTCGATGGGGTGGAATCGATCGAATCCGCAATGGAGAAAAGCATATGCTCACAGCCTTTTGTGGAGTGTGCCAGCATACATATAGATCGCGATGCTTTTGGTCGATCTAAAGATAGGTATTCCTACTTCTCACTTACCGGTGAAAAGATAGATGCCGTTATAAAGATTAAGATAGAGAATGTGACCGTTACCGCAGAAATGCGTTATGACCCAGATATAGGCTATCCATTGATGTATATATCAGATGTATCGGAATCCTGATTACGGTGAAGACGTATATATTAGAAATGCTATACAGATATACTCTGGATAAGAAAAATTATGGCGAGGAATATTAAAATAGGCATCACAGGTCTTCCGGGTGCTGGAAAGACGTATGTTCTGCAGAAGGTCATCGAGATGCTGGAAGAGAATGGTTTGACCATCGGCGGCATGATCAATGACGCTATAGGTGATGGCAGACACAAGACAGGTTCATCAGTAAGGGACCTTGTCACTGGACAGTCTGAAGTATTCGCCAGTGTGGATATTGAAAGTCGCATCAAACATGGAAAATTGGGTGTAGATATAGAAGCGCTCGAAAGAGTCGGAGTGGGTGCGATAAGACGTGCCTCTGAGGAGTGCGATGTCATCGTGATTGATGAAGTAGGTAAAATGGAAGTCGAAAGTCCTGCCTTCATCAAAGCTGTGAAGGATTCCCTCGAAGTTGGAAAACCTATGATAATTACGATCCACAAGAAATCTAGAAACCCGCTTCTCCAAGACATCAGAAGACGCGACGATATACGCATACTCGAAGTAACGCCTACTAATCGCAATCTTCTACCTTATAAAATCATTCGTCTGATCGACGGTGAACAAGACTGATGAATCAGACGATTGTTATAGAAGAAGGGCAAACCTTCTTATCCGTACCTTTTGAACATTCTTCTGGTGGACCAGGTAAAAGGAACTCAGAGATATTTTTTAACAGTCAGATGGCATTTAACAGGGACATCAGCGTCATGTTACTGCGTTCATTGGATACGGATATCACAGTCGCTGATGCAATGACTGCTACGGGTGCGCGCGCCACGAGGATTGCCAAGGAAGTACCTAAGACAGAGGTTACCGCCAACGATATCGATTCAGGCTCCATGGAATATGTGAAAAGAAACATCGAGCTCAACGGATTGACAAACTGCACGCCTTCTAACGAAAACCTACATATCCTGTTCGCCGAGAACCGTTACGGATATGTGGACATAGATCCCTTTGGATCACCAGTACCTTACCTTCAATCTGCCATAAGGGGGTGTGCCAAAAAAGGCATTCTCGCGATAACCGCGACGGATGCCGCACCTCTAGCAGGTGCGCAGACCATCAAATGCCGCAGACGTTACCAATCCGAACCGATAAGAGGGTACATGTGTCATGAAGGTGGCCTCCGCATCCTGATGTGTACTATCGCCAGAGAGTTGGCGAAGTTCGACAGAGGTATGATCCCTATCCTATCATTCTCCGCAGATCACTATTATAGAACTTATATACGTGTCACTGAAGGCGCCAAGGCTGCCGACGAGACGCTGTCAAAACTAGGTTACATGAGCTACGACGGTAAGACATTGGAACGTTCCATATCCACCAGAACAGACGAGAATCATCGTTACGGTCCTTTCTGGCTGGGACCTCTCCATGATCCTGAAACACTCAGGAACATGTCTCCTGAAGGGATGTCAGACGAAAGGAGATGCGAGAAGATGTTAGACCTTTGGCGGGAAGAGTTGGATACAGAAGTATTCCTCTATGATCTAAGCGAGCTTTCGTCGCATCTTAAGATGTCACCTCCTAGAATGAAGAATATTATCGATGCCTTGCAGCTACGCGGTAGGGCTTCAAGGACACATATGTCACCGACATCCTTCAAAACCGATCTGGAACTAAAGGATGTTTTGGACACATATCGTGAAGTGAGTCCGGACAACGTTCAATAAGGTATTTTTATAGCGGAACGTTCTTCGAGGTTTCGGTGAGCTATTGCCCGGTCTTGTCATTATAGGTGCACAGTGGGGAGATGAAGGAAAAGGAAAAATAACTGATTATCTCGGCGAGAATGCCGATATGATCGTTAGATTCCAAGGCGGAAACAACGCAGGCCATACGATTAAGATCGATGGTACGACATTCAAACTTCAAACCCTTCCCTCGGGAGTATTAAGACCTGGGAAGACCGCGGTTATCGGGAACGGTGTTGTGATCAACATGGCGGAGCTTTCCGGGGAAATCGACCGCGTAGTCAACGCGGGGGGCTCCATTGACGGATTGAAAGTCTCCGACCGTGCGCACCTAATAATGGGATACCACCAAAAGCTCGATGGAGCCGAGGAGAAATACCGCGGAAGATCCTCTGTCGGTACTACCGGGAAAGGTATCGGGCCTACCTATCAGGACAAGATTGCAAGGATTGGTTTCAGGGTCGGCGACCTTTTCGAGGAAGATCTGCTCAAGGAGAAGATTGATTTTATAACATCTTACAAAAAGGACCTGTTCGAAATGATGGATGTCGATGAGGGCGAATATTTTGACGACCTTTTCAACCAGATGATGGGATGGCGCGACATGATAGGGCGATATGTCTGCGACACCGTCGAGCTTGTAAACGATGGACTGGACGACGGCCAAAACATTATTTTTGAAGGTGCACAGGGCGCCATGCTCGATATCGACCATGGTACCTACCCTTATGTCACCTCTTCATCCACATGTGCAGGCGGTTCCTGTGCAGGCGCTGGCGTTCCGCCTACTCGCATCAACTATATCGTAGGATGTCTAAAGGCGTACACCACACGTGTCGGTGAAGGGCCTATGGTCACCGAGATGGAGGGAGAGGAGGAACATAAGCTCCAGACCCTCGGAGGGGAGATAGGTACAGTTACCGGAAGAGGCCGCAGGTGCGGTTGGCTCGACCTTGTACAGGTCAGACATTCCTCTAGAATATGCGGATTCACATCCTTTGCCTTGACCAAGATCGATGTACTCTGTGGATATGACGAGGTCAAGGTCTGTGTCGGTTATGAAATCGACGGTGAGATCGTGAAGACTTTCCCGTCATCGATATCGAAACTCAGCAGGGCGAAGCCCGTCTATAAGACCCTTAAAGGCTGGGAGAGCTGGGGAGACAACAAGAAAATCATCGAGAAAGGATACGCTACCCTACCTAAGGAGGCGAGAGATTACATCTCGTTGATAGAGGACGAACTTGGTGTACCCGTGAGTATAGTAAGCTTTGGGCCAGGACGGGAGGATACAATAATCCGCCACGATCCATGGCATAATTAAAGTTTAAAAATCCTATCAGAGCGGATAGTAGATGTACGCACCGACCAAAATCCATAGGATTGCTACGAACATCGTTATTGCGATTATTCCGTTGTTGCACTTCCTTCTCTTCTCTTTGAGGTCTTCCGTTTTTTCCATTTGATTCACCTGTTCCCTTTAGGGATAATGCATAATGGTATATCTCCGCTTATTTTAAGACCTACGTTATTTTTTGGTCACTGAGGCTTTCTCGAACATCATCTTATCCGCGTCGAAAGGTAACGTTGCATCATAGCCTATCTTCCACGTGGTCCTTCCAGCACTGGGATCCAGTGACGAACCGGCCGTACCTGGAATCTTGATTATATCATCTCCCTGCACCCTTGTGGCCACAGCCCATTCGACCTCTCGGTCGTCTGTAATATCTATGTCCTCGTCAACGACGATCACTTGTTTCATAGATGGATGGCCGGTGAATGCAGCCATTATGGCGTTGACTCCGTCCCCCTCCTTGTTCTTGGCTATAGATACGACGCCGTTGAACCAGCAACATCCCCCTTCTGTGAGACGTACGGCCTTTACTCTCGGGACTGCCTGTCTGACGGTTCTGAGTATCATAGGCTCCCTCGGAAGTCCCATTAGGAGGAAGTGTTCAAACCCTCCAGGCAGTAGAAGATGGAATATAGGATTCTTGCAGTTCCATGCCTTGTCGATTTTGATGATGGGTTCCTGTCTGACCGCGTCGTAGGTTCCTGTGATGTCCACGAATGGCCCTTCCGCGGTGGTTTCGAATGTCAATCTGCCTTCGAAGACGAAATCCGTATCCGCTGGTACGAGGAGGCCGTTGTCACATCTCCCCATCTTAAGCGATGGTTTGCCTGCGGCATTCCTCAATGCTGAGGCTATCTCCATCTCGTCCTGACCGTAATCCGTGGAGGTCGCCGCTGCGAGTAACACCTCTATCGGTACGCCTACGCAGATTGATATCTTCAGTTCCTCGCCCTTTTTCTTGGCTTCGTTGTGCATCGTGTATAGATGCCTAGGTACAAGACGAACGGCCATGGTGTCCTTGTCTATGATCATCATCCTGTGAAAGGAAACGTTCTTGATACCGTTGCATTCAGCGACTATCACTCCAGACGAAATGTAACGTCCTCCGTCCTTTGGATAGTATTTCGGTATCGGCATCTTCAAAAGATCTACCTCGGGATTCTCCTGTTTGAATGCGGGATCCTTGATCTCGTTGCAGCACTCAGGAGTGCACACCGCAGAGGATATCACGTTGACTATCTCGGCGGTCGGGATGCCTAGCGCCTCGGCGATCTTGTCCCTGGTAGAATAGAGGTTGCCTGCGGCCTTACGTCCGTTGAGATCCTCAAAATAAAATGTCTTCGACTGGTCACCTATAAGAATTTCAGTGGTCTCGCTTGAATCAGGGTCGATATGTTTCGATATCGTTTCGACATTCCCTGTAAGTGAATCCTTGACGGTCATGGACGGTGGATTGCCTCAAAGGTATTTATTTGAACTGAACGGGTGGCGGTCAAGGATTTATATCAGCATCAGAATCCGAACACAATGACAAATGACGGCCTAGAGAAGGAGATCAGAAAGTTCGCGCTACAAAATGCTATTTTCTTTAAAGGTGAGGCGAACCCCAAGGCCGTTGTAGGGAAGATACTCGGAGGATTCCCGGAATACAGGACTCGTTCCAATGAGGTGGGTCAGCTCGTCGGTTTAATAGTCGAACAGGTGAACGCAATGTGTATCGAGGACCAGACCAAAGAACTCGAATCGTTGGACGCCTCGTTACTTGTCAAGGAGAAGAAGGAACGGACCTATGAACTCCCCGAACTTGAAGGTGCGGAGAACGGCGTGGTCATGCGCATAGCCCCAGGACCTTCCGGACCGTTACATATTGGGCATACGCGTGTTGCAATCCTTAATGATGAATATATCAAGAAATACGGTGGAAAACTTGTACTGAGGATCGAAGATACGAATCCAGAGAAGATAGACATCGAAGCCTACGAAATGATGCCCGAGGACCTCGAATGGCTCGGCGTGAAGATAGACGAGACTTACATACAATCGGACAGGTTCGAGATCTACTACGACCACGTAAAGGAGCTCATCG
This sequence comes from Candidatus Methanomethylophilaceae archaeon, assembly GCA_035271165.1. Classification (GTDB taxonomy): domain Archaea; phylum Thermoplasmatota; class Thermoplasmata; order Methanomassiliicoccales; family Methanomethylophilaceae; genus VadinCA11. The sequence continues at coordinate 2,585 of DATERX010000011.1, read as the reverse complement.
GATTGGGCAAGGTTTACGTCTGCACATGCGACGGCGATGATTGGCGTGCACTGAAGGAGAAGAACGAAGCATGCCCGTGCAGAGAACTGTCACCTGACGAACAGATGAAAAGATTCAACATGATGATGGATGGGAGTTACAGCGAGGGTCATGCCGTCGCTGTGGTCAAGACTGATCTAAAACATCCCAACCCTGCGATCAGGGACTTCGTAGCACTGAGGATAGTCGAACATCCACACCCCATCACCGGCGACAAATATCGCGTGTATCCCATGATGAACTTCTCCGTGGCGGTCGACGACCACCTTATGGGGATGACGCACGTCATAAGGGGTAAAGATCACCTGAACAATACATTCAGACAAGAGTATCTCTTCGATTACCTCGGATGGAAGAAACCTATTTACTATCATTATGGATTGGTTAACATCCCTGACACAGTGCTGAAGACCTCCCTTATAAGGGAAAGTATCCAGAAGGGTGAATTTTCAGGGTGGGATGATGTGCGTACAGGTACCGTTCGTGCTTTAGAACTGCGAGGTATCCGTCCAGAGGCCCTCAGACGTTATTGGGTCGAAGCAGGGATGAAGTCCGTGGACATCCAATTCTCATGGGACAACCTCTATGGTATGAACAGGGATATCATCGATGATGAATCCAACAGATATTTCTTCGTGAAGGATCCGGTCAGATACGATATATCTGGCTGCGACATCCTTGAGGGATCCGCTCCGATACACCCAGACCATCCCGAGAGGGGTGAACGTGAATACATGATCGACGGAAGCAGGACTATATTTATCTCCTCCACAGACTCGAGGGAGTTCTGCGATAAAGGTGAGGTCAGGCTAAAGGATCTCTGCAACCTCAGTTACGGTACACCTGCGGTATACAGCGGTGACGACCTCTCGATTCTGAAGAGAGGTGCCCATGCTGTACAGTGGGTCTGTAGAGATAGTATCAAGACAACCGTGCTTATGCCCGACGGAACGGTCGAGGAGGGTCTAACTGAGAGTGCCGTCCTAGATGAGAAGAACGATGTCGTCCAATTCGAGAGGTTCGGTTTCGTGAGGATATTCAGTAAATCCTCCGAACTGATAGAGGCTGTCTATACTCACCGCTGAATATCACAGGCGAGTCGTCAGGTTAATAGAATCATAGACCAATTGACTGCAGTCCCCACCGCTATTGCCAGGGTTACCGACAGGAACGACACCGCTAACGTCTCCTTCCAGCCTATTTCACGCCACATAACTGCCAACGTAGCAATACATGGCATGTATATCGCCATCACTACACCGAAAACGAAGAACTGTTGCGGGGACATGAATAGGGCAAGTTCGGTGATCCCTTGGCTACTCGCAATTATTGCCAGCATTCCGATGGCCATCTCCTTTCTAAGTATACCGACAAGGAACGCTATCACGGCCACTGCGGGTAATCCCAGCATATACGATGTAATGAATGATAGGGGCTCCACCACGAAGTCCAGCAGGTCGAACATCAAGGCGACCTCGAGGAGTATGCTTCCTACCACCAATAGGGGGAATGCGATGTAGAAGAAATCCTTAATCCTGTTCCAGGTCTTGAACAACACATTCTTTGCCGAAGGTACCGACAGCTCTGGGATCTCCATTGCAAGGTTGGACGGTTCCGAGGGTAAAAAGCGGTTAAGACCATACCCGAGAACTGCCATCAACGCCAACACGATCAGCAATATCGCGAAAGCATAAAGCGTTCCCGAATAATTACCGACTATACCGAATATTATAGCCAACTGTGCAGAACATGGTACACATACGATGATTAGCGTGTTGATTATCAACTTCTCCCTTCTCGAATTGATGGAGCGCGTGGCCATGACCGCCGGAACGTTGCATCCAAGGCCCACCATCATAGGTATGAACGCACTTCCATGAAGGCCGAACTTGTGCATGACCCTGTCCAGAAGGACAACTGCCCTAGGAAGATAACCTGAATCCTCCAGTATCCCCAATATGATGTAGAATACCAAGATGTAGGGTATGACAAGAGTCAATATCGCAAGGATACTTCCATCGATACCACTCATTATCGCCTCGCCGATCTCACCTCCGTATTCGAGTCCCCAATCCGACAGTGTGCTACCGACAAGAGCCTCATAGACATCGCTCGTTATCATGTCGAGGAAGTTACCAAGGAATATTATCGCTAGAAATACCGTCAGCATTATGGCGATGAGGATCGGGATGCCCGTGGAGGGCGTGATCATTATGTCCGAGATTCTATCCTTTGTGCTCATCTTGGTCTGAGTCTTGGATTGTATCTTCCTGACGGTCGCGTCGGAGACGGAATATCTGTCCCTCGCCACAGCGACATCAGAGGTTTCGTCATAGAATTCCTCGAATTCCCTTCTATAGCCTGCGGCAAGTTCTGCAACCTCCGGTGAAACATCGTTTACGAATGATTCCGTCCCCTCCATAAGCTTTATAGCAGTGCCTCTGGGATGGAATCTGGTCTTGCCAAAGCGAGACTCTAGATCTTCTATCGCGGTCTCAAGGTTGTAGTTATATCTTATTCTGAAGGACGATTCCTTCGCCTTTCCC
>DATERX010000010.1:0-39897 GCA_035271165.1 Candidatus Methanomethylophilaceae archaeon | reverse complement strand
GCTATTATCTGCAGTTCCGGGTTTCTTTTCATCAATTTAGTTAGGATGATCTCAAGTGTCGGCCCTCTTCCCGGGTCGTGTATCAAATGGATCTCATCCGCTATGACCAACCCTACAGAATCCATCCAGCGGCTCCCATGGCGTATCATCGAATCGGCCTTCTCGGAGGTTGCGACTACGATATCCGCATCCTTGATCCTCCCATCGCCGGAATCCAGGTCACCAGTACTCATCGCCACATTGTAACCAAGGTGTGAAAATAATACTAAATCATCCCTCTTCTCGGATGCCAGTGCCTTAAGGGGAACTATGTAGAGAACCCTTTTCTTCTCCTTGAGGACCTTTTTAAGGGCAGGGATATATCCGATTATCGATTTACCGCTGGCAGTGGGGACGGCCACGACAAGGCTATGCCCTTCCAAAGCTATCGGTAACGCCTTTTCCTGAGGCGGATGGAGGTTGACGAATCCCCGTTCTTTGAGCGCATCCGCGACGTTTTTAGGGATATCCAACTCATCGAACCTCATGGCCCTTGATAAGAAGCGGATATAATTAACCCTTATCTGAATCTTCTTTCCACAATTGTTAATAAGGTTCAGTTATTATCAGAGTTTAGTGTATAAGAAGAAATTGATTGTTTTGGCGTTCATCGTGCCTTTATTTATGATTCCGCTGTCTTTAGTGGACACCTCATACGGACAGGAATCTCTCGAATTCACTTCATACTACGATCAATTGTCAGTTGCGGAGAAATCCGCGTATGACGTATGCGTTGACCCGTTCAACGCGAAAGATCCCAAGACTGATACATGGACCGAACTAACTTCTGATAAAGAGGTTTCGAATCTAGTGACCGAACAGGCAACCGTCGATATGGCAGCCAAGATAGCATCTCTTGAAAACCCGGGATATTTCTGGTTATTGAATGCCCCCGAACTCAACGCGGACAAAACATTGACATTCGACATAGGTGAATTCAACAAGGACGATTTAGAAACCATCAAGCTTTTTGCCAACCAGGCAAGGATGGACGCGGGCACAGATCCATCCTTTTCCGCAGTGATATCCGCAATCGACTCTAAGCTGCGAGAAGAGGTCGAACTTGCCAGAGCCAACGAAACCGGACCTTCACTGGATAACGCTTACGGAGCCATCGTGGAAGGCAAGGCTGATAGTTTAGGATTCGCCGCCGCGTTCAAATACTGCCTCCAAGAGATTTATAAGGAGGATGACGACAAGGATGTGGTAACCATCTACGGAAAGCTTGTCAGCACACAAGGGTCCGAATCGCACGCTTGGAATGCCGTCAATGAAGGAGAGGGCTGGTTCGGGGTCGATGTGGCCTTGAACAAGAAATTCAATGTCTCAACATACCTGATGATGGCGTCCAACACGCAAGGCCATCAGACCAACTATACGTTCGAAGCATCACATCAGCCCGATATGGGAGTCCTGCTTGGCAACTATATAAGGACGCCAGATATACAATATGTGGAACCCCCGCCTCCCCCAGAACTCACATTTCTTGATCAGTGGGGCTCGCACATTATTATAATAACTATTATAGCGATACTATGTGTGATACTGCTTGTTTTTGCAAGACGTTCCTGATCTAAAATAATTTAAATAATATGACACACCAACCAATGAGGAATTAAAATGGAAAAGAAAAATGAAGCAAAGCCGACCAAGGAACCCATCGAGGCATGGATAGAGAGGCAGAGCTTCAAGTCCACAGAGGACATGGAAATTCCTGACAAGATGGCAGACCGGGTTATCGGACAGGACGAAGCTGTCGAGGTAATGAGGAAAGCGGCCTTCCAGAGAAGGCACGTCATGCTAATCGGAGAACCAGGTACCGGTAAGTCGATGCTTGCCAATTCAATGGTGGAATACCTTCCCAAGGAAGAGCTACAGGATGTGGTCTCATATCACAATCCAGAGGATTTCAATGAACCTCGAATAAGGACCCTTCCCGCTGGAAAGGGTAAGGCCATCGTCGCAGAACAGAAGGCACAGGCCGCTGCGATGAAGAATCAGAAGAACTCGATGTTCATATACGTCAGCATTTTCATAATGATCCTAGGATTAATGGGATCCATAATGTTCGGCAACTGGACGATCATGTTCATTGCACTATTCAGTGTGTTCATCATCTTAATGTTCCTCAGGAATCCAGGACAGAGAAATGAGGTGATGATAGTCCCCAAGGTCCTAGTTGGACATACCCCGGGCGAAACGCCTCCGTTCATCGACGCCACAGGTGCACACGCGGGAGCATTGCTAGGTGACGTCAGGCACGATCCGTTCCAATCAGGAGGTCTTGAGACTCCTTCACATGACAGGATAGAGCCTGGTGACATTCACAAGGCCAACAAGGGCGTTCTCTTCATAGACGAGATAAACATGCTGAGGATGGAATCCCAGCAGGCTCTCCTCACTGCGATGCAGGAAGGGAAGATGTCCATCACCGGACAGTCCGAGCGTTCATCCGGAGCCCTCGTCAAATCCGAACCCGTTCCCTGTGAGTTCATACTTGTATGTGCAGGTAACCTCGATGCTCTGCAGGGTATGCACCCTGCCCTAAGATCGAGGATAAGGGGTTACGGTTACGAGGTCTTCATGCGCGACAAGATGAAGGACACCGACGACAACCGCGGTTTCATTTCTAGATTTGTCGCACAAGAAGTGATCAAGGACGGTAAGATACCTCATTTCGAGAAATATGCCGTTGGCGAGATAGTAAAGGAGGCACAGCGCCGCTCTGGCAGACGCGGGGAACTAACCCTCAGGCTCAGGGAGCTCGGAGGTCTCATCCGTGTGTCCGGCGATATCGCCGTCGGTAGGAAGGCCAAGCTCGTGACAAGGGAGGACGTCCTCAACGCAAAGATGTCGGCCCGCGGTCTCGAACAGCAGATGGCCGACCGTTACGTGGAAACCAACAAGAACTACCCCTTGTTCCGCAAGGAAGGTTCGGAGATAGGCATGATAAATGGTCTAGCCGCGATGAATTCCCAGTCCGAAATGTCCGAGTTCGCAGGTCTTGTCCTTCCCCTGGTAGCAGAGGTCGCACCCGCCCAGATAAAGAAGGGAGGTCGCATAGTCGCCACTGGACAGCTAGGGGTTATAGCGAAGGAAGCCGTCGACAACATATCCGCAGTCATTAAGAAATACACGATGACCAACCTTACGGATGTCGACATACACCTACAGTACGTGGGCACATATTCCGGAGTGGAGGGTGACAGCGCGTCCATAACCATGGCCGCCGTCATAATATCCGCATTGGACAACATCCCGATACGCCAGGACATGGCAATGACTGGAAGTTTGAATGTTAGAGGTCAGGCACTTCCGATAGGTGCGGTCACCGCGAAGTTGGAGGCCGCCGCCGAGTCTGGTATAAAGATGGCATTGATACCCGAGGCTAACGCCAAGGATGTCATGATCGAGGATAGATATTACGATATGATCGAGATCTACACCGTGAAGAACCTTCGCGATGTGCTAGAATACGCATTCGTGGACTGTCCGATGAAGACCCAATATCTCGACAAGCTCCTGCCCCTCACACCTAATGGTGAATCCACGGTCAAGAGATTGGAACGTCCTCCGAAACCCTCGGAGACGACCGAAGATATGATTGATCCCAAGGAAAAGATCAAGGAAGACATAGTAGCCGAACCCGAACCAGATTCAGAAACCCCCTCAGATGGGGAGAGAATTGGTGGCGGATCTCCCTGCGGAGCCTAATGCTTTAATCATTGAGGACGATAATCTATCATGTCTTATGGGCACGGATACGATAACCATTCCTTGATGATAGGGAGGTTCCAGCCATTCCACGAAGGCCATCTCGAAGTGGTACGTAAATGTGCACAGGAATCTGATAATCTCACAATCGGGATCGGTAGTGCACAATATTCCCATTCATGTAACAATCCGTTCACCGCCGGTGAGCGCTATCTCATGATAAGGAACACGCTGGACGAGGAAGGCATCGAGAATTACTGCATCGTCCCGATCGAGGACCTCAACCGTTTCTCCGTCTGGGTTGCGCATGTAGCATCGATGTCTCCCCCGTTCACGTACGTCTACACCAACAATCAGTTCACCCGCCGCCTCTTCGAGGAGGCGGGGTACGATACCCGGGATTCACCCATGTATAACAGGGACATATATTCCGGTACCGAGGTACGAAGGAGGATAATCGCTGACGAGAATTGGGAGGAACTTCTTCCGAAACCAGTCGTTGAGGTCATCGAGGAGATCGACGGCGTCGGACGTATCAAGGACATATCTGGAGAGAAATGATGTCCTCCCTGCAGAACATGGTCAAGGTCCTTAGGGCGACTGGTTCATCCTTCTCACTCGCCGAGTCATGTACGGGAGGACTGGCGAGCAAACTCATCACAGACAGTCCTGGATGTTCGGATTATTTTCTAGGATCGGCCGTGACATACAGCAACATATCCAAGATCCGTTTGTTGAACGTATCGGTCAAGACGCTTATGGACCAAGGGGCGGTAAGCGAGGATACCGCGATAGAGATGGCCAAGGGTGCGGCCGAGATTTTCAATTCCGATTATGCTGCTTCCACCACAGGAATCGCCGGTCCCGGCGGGGCGACCGAGAAGAAACCTATCGGCATGGTATGCATAGGACTGACGGATAGACGCAGGTCTCTGGCGTTTACCTTTAATTTTGAAGGGGACAGAGACGCCGTCCGACACAAGTCTTCGGAAAAGGTCTTCGAACTTCTTATGGATTTCATACTGGAGAAAATATGAGGCATTCCAGACAGGCAGGTCTGTTCGGTCCTGCCGGTCAATTGAAACTCAAGGAGTCCAAGGTATCCATCGTAGGCTGTGGGGGATTGGGAACGTACGTCGCAGTCCTTCTGACTTCTGCAGGCGTCGGATCAATCAAATTGATAGATGGGGACACACCATCTGAAAGCGATTTCAACCGTCAGTTCATGTATCCTGGTGAGGAAGGCTTAAAGGCAGACATACTGGGTGAGAAGTTAAGGAAGATCGACCATGGCGTGAGGGTCGAAACATTCTGTGAATATATCGACGAGGAAAACGTCTCTGACGCCATCGATGGATGTGATGTGATCGCCGACTGTTTGGACTCGGTAAAGGCTAGGTTGATTCTGAATAAACATTCGATATCAGAAAATATACCGTTGGCCCACGGAGGGATTGATGGATTCCATGGACAGGCAACATTCCTCATTCCTGGAAGGACCCCGTGCCTCGGCTGCATTTTGAGGCCATCGGAAAACGACGTCCCTCTTTCATTTTCACCCATGGCATCCATGGTAGCATCGTTGCAGGCATCTGACATCATCAAGTTCCTTACGGGTACGGGGGAGACGCTAGCAGGCAAACTCATGACGATCTCCATAGATACCAATAGTTATCATATAATCGACATCAGGCCCGACCCTAGATGTCCTGTATGCGGTGTGGACTCGCTGTAAATAAATACAGCTCAGATATTAACGTCCGATATGGAGAAGATAATGACCGGGAAGGTCAAAGAAGTGTACAGCGTGGATGACGATACCTTGGAATTCGCATATACGGACAACATTTCTGTTTTCGACAAGATCATTCCTTCAAAGATACCCCACAAAGGCGAGACTCTGTGTAGGACCGCCAAATTCTGGTTCAACCTTCTGGACGAGGAAGGGATTCACAATCATTACATAAGCGAGTCCGCACCCGATAGGATGAGGGTGAAAAGAGTCAACATCATAAGGGATTATAGCAAGATAGATGGGAACACCGTGAACTATCTGATCCCTCTGGAAATTATCTGCAGGCATTACGTCGCAGGTTCCCTTCTGGATCGTATTGAGAACGGCGAGATCTCACCGGAACACCTTGGATTTCCTAAGGGACATACAGTAGTTTATGGTGAGAGGCTCCCTGTACCTTTCATCGAATCCACCACAAAGCTCGAGGAGCATGATAGTAATCTAACAGAGGTCGAAGCAAAAAAGATGGCCGGTCTGAGCGACGCTGAATATCAGGAGATAAAGGACACCGTGCTCAAGATAGACGTCATCATAGCCAAGGAAGCCTCGAAGCGCGGCCTCATACACTGTGATGGTAAAAAGGAGTTCGGGTACGACAAGGACCGCAAGCTGATGGTGCTGGACACCTTCGGGACACTCGATGAGGACCGTTGGTGGGACGCAGAGGAATACGCCAAAGGTAACATCTCCGAGCTTTCCAAGGAGTTTGTCCGTCAGCACTATCGCAGCACAGGATATCATGCGGAGCTGATGAAGGCCCGTGAAAAAGGACTCAAGGAACCCGATATACCCGCGCTTCCGAAGGATATCGTAGACCGTACCAGAGACCTCTACGTCAGCATGTATGAGAGGATAACCGGGGAGAGGTTCTGAGAATCAGCTCAGCGTTACCAGGACCATCTGTTCCCCGTGATGGCATTCGATGTTCCCTTCCACCTTCTCGAGGGTAAGCTTTTTACCCGTGATCTCGGACGGAGGGTGACATCTAAACCAATTAACACAGCATTTCATGCCACAGTCGACCTCTTGAAAGGTGACCATGCTGCCCTCTATGGCGTATTTCTTCTGTATGGCCGCGGGAATGCCTATCTTCTCGACCTCTACGACTCTGGAACGGTCGCCTGTCTCGATACAGTCATGGGACTGGGACCTGAGGGCCGTGACACGGTATCCCGAGCCCTTCTCGAGATTTAGGCAGACGCTTTTTAATTTACACTCCCTACACCCGTCCATAGGTCCCATGTAGTAGAATGAGAAACCCTCTTCTGCCGAATCTTCTGAAACAAGAGTGATTATCACCATCAGATCACCCCCGTCTCCTTTGCCACATTGGCAGCAGTCTCACGGTTTATACCGTTGCCTAATATGGTGAACCTGTCCTTACGTATCCCCGCGGCGGCGGTCAATGCCTCCACGAGCTCCTCGTCGGTCAGGTTAAGCTGCTTTGCGGTGGTAGGTGCCCCTATATTCTCGAGGGCATCCCGTATGACCTTCCAGTTCCCGCCGTGGAGGTACATCATCATGATGGAACCCACACCGCATTGTTCCCCGTGCATCGCACGTCCGGGATAGAGCATATCTATCGCGTGGGAGAACATGTGCTCCGAGCCGCTGGTCGGTCTCGAACTGCCTGCTACGCTCATGGCCACCCCGGATATTATTATCGGCCTCATGGCCACCCATACACTCTCCTCTAGATTAGGACGTATGAGCTCCGAGTTCTCTATTATCGTCTCAGCGGCGTAGCTTGAAAGTGAATGTGCGGAACGACTGAACTCCTCATTCCTAAGTCTGTGTGCGAATTCCCAATCCTTGAGGGCCGTGAGGTTGGATATGACGTCGGCACATCCGGACGCCAGGTATCTGAATGATGATTTGGAGATCACTTCGGTATCGGCAAGCACCCCTAGAGGTGATGCGGCCGAAACGGATTGTGAACCCACATCCATCTTAAGTGATGCGCGCCCCGAGGCTATCCCGTCATGTGCCGCGTTAGTAGGTACGCTGATGAATGAGAGGTCCATATCATCCGCAGCTATCTTTGAGAGATCTATTTTGCTTCCGCCACCTACGGCGAGGATGAATTCCGAATTAGTTTCCCTTATGGTGTTTTTGACCTCTTCCAGATTCTCTAGGGTAGCGTTCCCTGTTTTCAATACATGGATGTCATAATCCTTGGACATAATGTCTTCGACCATACGTCCTGCCACATCGTAGGTGTTCTCTCCTGTGACGATGAGCCCGGACTTCTCGAATCTAAAGGATTCGCACATTTCCGGTAATTCATCTAGAACATGATGCCCTATGTAGATGTTCCTTGGAAATTCCATCATCTTAACTTTATCGAAAACATCCATCTTATCTTCCCGATACCAGATATTCTGAAAGATATAAAAGGAAGTCAGTGGATTCGATAGCGTGAAACGTGATGTTTTGATAATATGTGCCTGCGGAGGGCGAAATGGGTTCACATACGCCATGTGCTCCGAGGCCGGGAACATATTAATCGAGAAGGGCTGGACTCCACAGGTCGTATACCCCATGAGCATGGACATAGGACATTGTACGGGATGTGGTAGTTGCAAGGATTTTGGCGAATGTATCATAGATGATGAAATGAAGATAATCTACGAGGCCTTCGAGGAGGCTGATCTAGTGTTGTTCATCACACCTATACATTTCAGCGGCATCTCTTCCGTATTAAAAACGGTAATCGACAGGTTCCAGACGGAATGGTTTGCCCCAGGTCAAGGACCTAGATACATGGCCGCCATGATGAGTGGCGGGGACGTTTCGCCCGAGTTCCGTGGTGCTATGTACGTTTTCAAGGCCTTAGCGATAACCACCGGGTCCGAATGGATCGGAGATCTAAGGATAATAGACACTGACCGCAAGAAACCCTCCGACATCAAGGAGGAAAGTAAGAAATTCGTAATTTCTCTGATTGCCGATATCAAAGAAAGAGAACTGAAATGACGCCATCATCACAGCTGTAAAACTGGTGATTTACTCAATAGAAAGTATTATACCGTCACAAAATGGTTCCTAAAATGGAGGAACACATGGCAAAAATAAGAAGTGTATATCACTGTGAGAAATGCGGAAAGATAGTTGAAGTGCTATTTGAAGGAAAGGGCAACCTCGATTGTTGCAAGACGCCTATGGTATTGCTTGAACCTCAGACCGAGGATTATGCAAATGAGAAACATGTCCCCTATATAGAGAAGGTGGACGGCGGAGTGCTTGTGAAAGTCGGCAAGGAGACTGCTCATCCCATGGTCGATGATCATTACATAGCGTACATCGAGATTTGTGCTGATGGCGTGCTCCTGCGTAAATACCTAAAACCTGGAAACAAGCCAGAAGCGTATTTCGAGACCGATGCCAAGAATATCACTGCAAGAGAGCTCTGCAATATACACGGTGTCTGGAAATCAAACCAGTGAGACTGGTTTAAACCTCTTATCGTAAACCTTTTTATTATTATTCTGTATAAATGTCATATATCCGTATGTGATTATCTGTCGTTAAGGTGAAGTTATAATGGTCAAGAAAGATTACTGTTCTAAACCGAAGGCCACTAAGAGGCACGCAGCCATCGCATCCAAATGGAGAAGGGAGGAGGAGCAGATGAAGGATCGGATTTACGTTAATAAGGAACGTAACAAGGAGACGATCAAGACGCGCCGCGAGGAAATTGGAAAACTTCCTAAAGAAGAACGCGCCGCCGCCAAAGAAATACTTCGGAAGGACATTGAAGAGATTAAGGCGAAGGAGCTCACGGAGAAAGAGGAATACTACGCCTTGGTGAAAAAAAGGAAGGAAAAGGAAAAGGCAATGAAGAAATCCCGCAAATCCTGATCCTCTATAGAATTTCAATATACCTAATCTTTATATACGGTCCGTCTAATCAATGAGTAATCGTCAGGGGTCAAAACATGATCTTCGCACTGTACACCATGCTTCTATCATTGGAATGAGTCAGTGCAGATAATGACGGTTTGGTGGTTTTTCTATGAAAATTAAACAAACCAGTGTAAGCGCTAAAAATATGGAAAAAATGCTCGCGGTGAGTCCATACAATAAGATCGCGCTCGAGGGCACTGAGCATATCGACGGGGTAAGGATATTCGACACCACCCTGAGGGACGGGGAGCAATCCCCTGGTATAGCTCTGAGCTCCGAGGACAAGATCCGTATAGCCGTGGCACTGGACGACCTCGGCGTGGACATCATCGAAGCCGGGTTCGCCGCATCGTCCAAAGCTGAGAAGGCAACTCTAAAGGAAATCGCAGGCGGTAACTTCGATGCGGACGTATGCAGTCTCGCACGCAGTGTAAGGGCGGACATAGACGCCGTCCTGGAAACCGAACTGAACTCGGTCCACACCTTCATTGCAACTTCGGAACTGCACATGAAATACAAGCTGAAGATGACGCCCGAACAGGTCAAGGAGAGGGCGGTCAAGACCGTGGAGTACGCTAAGGACCATGGTCTAAAGGTTCAGTTCTCATGCGAGGACGCTACACGTAGCGACCTGAACTTCATGAAGGAAGTACTGATCGCCGTTCAGGATGCAAAGGTGGACTCCATCAACATACCTGATACGGTAGGGGTGATCACGCCCAACGCAATGAGATATCTAATATCCGAGATCAAGAAATTTGTCAAGGTCCCGATAGCTGTACACTGTCACAACGACATGGGACTGGCACTTGCCAACACCATAGCTGCCGTCGAGGCGGGGGCAAGGATATGTCACGTCTCTATGAACGGGATAGGTGAGCGCACAGGCAACGTTCCCCTGGAAGAGGTGGCGCTGAACCTGTTCGCCAACTACGGCGTCCAGACGGTCGATCTGTCAAAGATAGGACGGACATCGAAGCTGGTGGAACGTATCACAGGATTTCCGATGGCGTACAATAAACCCATCGTCGGACGCAACGCGTTCGCCCACGAATCAGGGATACATGTACACGGGATAATGAGCAATACTGCGACCTATGAACCGTTCCTCCCCGAACTGGTGGGAGTTGACCGTCAGATAGTCATAGGTAAGCATTCCGGGGCGCATTCTGTACAGAGCAGACTGGAGATTCTGGGAATTGATTTCCCGGATAGTCGTCTAGACGAACTGATGACCTCGATAAAGGATATCGCAATAGGCAGCAAGCAGATAGACGATGCCGAACTGATAACGATCGCAGACCACATCGTATGGAAGAAGTCCATAACGGATAAGGTGGTGGACCTTAGGGAATTCGCGGTCTTTACCGGGAAAGATATAACATCTACCGCTACAGTCACGGTGGATATCGCAGGCGATAGACGGACCGTCTCCGAAATCGGTGTCGGACCCGTCGATGCAGCTATAAACGCCATCAAGAAAGCGGTCAACGATAAGATGTCCATGGAAGAGTACAAACTGAGTGCCATCACGGGAAAGAGCGATTCTATATGCGAGGTAACCGTGATGGTTAAGAACGTCCAGGGAGACGGCACCATGTCTGTGGGAAAGGCCGTCGGACTGGACATAGTAGAAACATCCGTGGACGCTACCATGGCCGCTATCAACAGAGATTATGCCAGACAGAGGAAAGACAATGGGAAAGACAATTGCTGAGAAGATACTCTCAGAAAAATCAGGCACGGACGCCCGCGCAGGACAGATTGTGGTTGCCGACATCGATTACGTAATGGTCAACGATGTAACGGGACCGATCGCGTTCAGGGAATATGAGAAATTGAACACTAACGTCCTTCACAAGGACAAGCTGGTGTTGATACCAGATCACTATGTGCCGAACAAGGACATCTTTTCAGCCGAACAGGCGAAGGAGATGAGAGAGTTCGCAATCAAACACGACATAGACAACTACTTTGAAGTGGGAAGGGGCGGAGTATGCCATCAAGTGATGGTCGAAGAGGGATTCGCGGCACCTGGTAGACTTATCGTCGGTGCCGATTCACACACATGCACATATGGTGGGATCAACGCATTCTCCACCGGAATAGGTTCGACAGAGGCATGTGCGGCGTTCACCACGGGAAGGCTCTGGTTCAAAGTACCCGAGACCATCAAGGTAGAGCTCACAGGTGAGTTCACTAAAGGGGTGGGCGGAAAGGACCTGATACTCAAGATAATAAAAGATATAGGCGTGGACGGAGCGAACTACAAGGTTCTCGAGTTCCACGGTCCCGGTGTGGCCAACATAACCGTCTCCGACAGGATATCGATATCCAACATGGCCATCGAAGCAGGAGGCAAGGGAGGGATATTCCCGTGCGATGAGCTCACCGAGGAATATATCAAGAACACAGCCAAAGGCGAATGGAAGGCCGTCGAGGCCGACCCGGACGCCGTTTACTCCTCTGTGATAAAATATGATATTTCCGAGATCGTACCGATGGTCGCATACCCCCATCTTCCAGAGAACGGACGCCCCGTAAAGGACGCCGACGTGAAGATAGACCAGGCATACCTCGGATCCTGTACTAACGGACGCATAGAGGATATGAGGATAGCCGCGGAGATAGTCAAAGGACGTAAGGTGGCCGACGGGGTCAGATTCCTCGTGGTCCCCACATCCCAGAAGGTCTTCAGACAGATGATCGACGAGGGTCTGATGCAGATATTCCTAGATGCCGATGCCTTCGTCTCAGGACCTACCTGCGGAGCGTGTCTCGGAGGATACATGGGAATACTAGCGTCAGGTGAGAAAGCTGTCTCATCCACCAACAGGAACTTCATCGGAAGGATGGGCGATAAGAATTCCGAGGTATATCTCGCTGGACCCGGCGTTGTAGCTGCGTCCGCGATAGCAGGAAGGATTGTTACGCCAGATCAACTGGAGGAATTGTAAATGGTTGAGATCGTAGGTAAGGTATGGAAGTTCGGCGACAACGTCGACACCGATCAGATAATCCCCGCGGAACGTCTAGTGTCCGCAAATCTAGAATGCTTGAACGATTTCATATTCGAGAAGGTCAGACCTGGAATCGCACAGCAGATTGGAAAGGGCGACATCATAGTCGCTGGCAGTAACTTTGGATGCGGATCCTCCAGGGAGCACGCACCGCTTTCGCTCATACAGGCAGGTATATCCTGTGTTGTGGCGGAATCCTTTGCACGCATATTCTATAGGAACTCCATGAACATCGGACTCCTACTTGTGGAATGCAAGGTGGATGCCAAGGAAGGTAGCATCATATCAATCAGTCCTGACAAGGGAGAGGTGAAATCGGGCGATAAGATCTATAAATTCCCCGAATACCCCCCGTTCATCAGTGAGATGGTAAAGTCCGGTGGACTCATGAATCTCGTGAAAGAGGGAAGGCTATGAAACATCTGGCCATAATCCCTGGAGACGGTATAGGTAAAGACGTCACCGATGCAGGTCTCGAGGTGTTGGACGCAATCGCAGAGATTTCCACATTCGACTATGATGGGGTGGTCTTCGACATAGGAGCGGAACGATATCTCCGCACCGGGGACCTTCTGACCAACGAGGACATCGACGATCTCAGGAAGACCGACGCGATATATTTCGGCGCCATCGGCGACCCGAAGGTACGCCCCGGCGTGCTCGAACAAGGCATCCTCCTGAAGATGAGGGCGGTCTTCGATCAGTACATAAACATGAGACCGGTCACATCCTGGTTCCCCTTCGTCCCACTTAAGAGGGAGGTGCCCTTCGATATGATCTTCCTCAGGGAGAACACCGAGGACTTCTATATGGGAGCTGGAGGTAACTTCGGTCCATCCTTCGGAGGCAACAAAGCATCCTTTTCAGTTAAGAGGGAGCTTTACGATCTCGACGTGGACATAAACGCGGTACCCTCCAATGACGATGATTTCGCCTTTGAGATAGGATTCCTTTCCAAATCGGGCGTCACTCGTTTCGCCGATTACACATGCAGATACGCTCTTTCCCGCGGCGATAACAAGGTAACTCTCGTTGACAAGGCGAACGTCATCACCAACATGTACGGTATGCAGAGGGAGATATTCTTCGAGAAGACCGAGGAATACGGTCTAGAGCTTGACCTCATGTTCGTGGACGCCATGGCAATGGCAATGATAGTACGTCCGGAGACCTTCGGCACGATAGCCGTACCGAACCTGTTCGGTGACATCCTGACAGACCTTGGAGCCCAGCTCCAGGGAGGATTGGGTATGGGATGTAGCGGTAACATCAATCCAGGAGGTCTCAGCATGTTCGAACCCATACACGGTTCGGCACCTGACATCGCAGGAAAAGGGATAGCCAACCCCATAGCCGCGATACTTGCGGCTCAGATGCTCCTAGAAGATCAAGGATATCCCGGAGAGGGCAAGCTCATAAACAAGGCGGTGTCCGACTGTCTTAAGGAAAATAAGACGACCCCTGACCTCGGCGGTAACCTGACCACGAAGGAAGTAGGTACCGAGGTTGCGAAGAAGATCCTGGAAGAGAAGAGATGAAAAACCGTCTGGACCTCACATCCGAATATGAGACATCGGAGATCGCACAGGCGGTCGCCGCGGCCATAGGCCCGGAGAACGGCGTCTATGTGGATATGGAGGTCCGCGGTAAAACAATTTTTTTTAAAATGGAGGCATCATCGGCTGGTTCCCTTCGGAACACGGCCGATGATCTCCTTGCTTGTTTAAAGATTGCCGAGGAAGCCTCAGGCCTCGTCGGAGTTACCGCTACGTACCTTGATGGCGATACCCCTACCGAATGATTTTATTTCATTCTGAGTCATCATCGCCCTGCCGGTTGCGAGCACATTATCGTTCCTGTCGGTCACGATGACCTCATCCATCGGTCTGAGACCAGGGTCGCAGTCTATCACGAACTGACAGAACGCGTTCCTTCCCTTCGAGACGTAGGGAATGGAATCGTCGTTGACCGATACACGCATGAACGGAGCGGATACCTTTTCTGCTATGCGTTTCGCACCTTCCGTCTTAAGGGTATAGAGTCCATCACCAGCTCTCATTGATAGGATGTGTTCCCCATCCGAGATCACGTTGCGTATCCTATCCAATTTTCTGCTCTTGACGAATTCTATCTTACCGCGGAATAGAGCCTTCGTCGCAGGGATACCGAACTGATATCTTGAGACGGCCAATGCACGTAACATATCGGCGTCATACTCGTGACCGCCCACATCCTCGATATCCTCGATCTTCGCAGTCTCCGTGATATCGTATTCTTCGAGGAAGCTCATGGTGAGTGATAACGATCTATCATCCGTCTCCCTGTCGGAGATCCCTGGGAATAATGACTGAGAAAGCGGATACATCTCATCCAGTTCAGCAGGTACGGGGCCGAATGGGGTAACCACGACCGGGGTGTAACCGTTACGTCTGGCCTTATCGAAATCCTCGCCATAGGGACGGCTGTAAGGTTTGCTCTCGTGGTCCGTGAACAGCACGATCTTCTTCGTTGGAGGTACGTATCTGTTCAATATGCGCGATTCATATCTCTGGAACACAGGACGGTTGTATGTCTCGGATCCGGTGTAGAAAAGTGCACCTCCCCGGCTTATAGGGTCATAAATCTCCGTTACGTCGGTGTATTGTCCTAGCTTCCTAAGTCCATCGAGCATGGCAGGATGCGCACGGCATCTTATCTCCACAAGCTCCCACAAACGCTCCTCTCTGATGTACCTCTTGATTGTCTTGATCTCGTTAGTAATCTGATACAGATTGTGTCGTGCGATCGTCCCCTCACGTTCTACCTTATCCAACTTCCTGAGGGATTCCACGGTGTGTCCCATACAAGCGGGACAGTTACAGTTCAAAGTCTCCATCTCGCTGAGACGGGAGGTACCGTCCACGGACATGAGCCTATCATCCCTTGCGAACTTTGCATAAGAGGCGGAATCGAACAAATCGCATCCCATGAGGGTTGCAAATGCCAGTACCATCGGATGTCCTGCTCCGAACAGGTGGACAGGCCTCGAGGGGTCCATCCCCATCTTGGAGCTCATGATGACGTCCACAAGTTCCGAATATCTGTACTGCTCCATCAACGGCACCACACCACCGATGGGGTGGATGTCGATATCCATGTCTGCCATCTTCTCGGCACAATATAGTCTAAGTTCAGGATATATGGAGCCCTGAATGACGCCGTTGATCAGCATGTCGCCTTTGACATCACATGCGTACTGTGTCCTTTTCAAGGTCACATCGATGGCCTCCTTGGTCCTCTCCCTTGACCATTCGGGCTCTGTGAATATATCAAGGACGGTCCCGATATCGGTACCAATCCCTTTCTGGAATTCCAAGATGTCCTCGTTGGTGAGGTCGATATCACCGTACATATAGCTCTGGAACGTTCCAGAATCGGTCATTATTATCCCATCGAAATCAAGCATCTTATGAAGTCCGTCATCAAGGGCTTCCTGGCTTAGTTCGGGGTATTTCTTGATTATGTATGAATTGGTTATCAGTGCATCAAATCCGAACACATCGTGCAGTTCCTTAGGCGGGACGGTGTTGATCTTCGGATTAATGACGGGCAGAAGGGCCGGCGTCTCCACCGTACCTGACCTGGTTGTGAGCTTGCATATGCGAGCCATACCATCTCTTTTGATTAGTTCGAAGCTCATCATGTTTACATTATCCTATTATTGTAAATCTCGGCATAAATCTTAGAAATGGCGTTCTTCATGAGAATATCCGGTATATCTTCGATATATTCCTCCTCCCAATCCATCATAGGCCTCTCAAATTTGACCATGGCAGGACGTCCCAAGTCACAGGAATCCTCGACATCCAGCATCCTTATCTCCAACCCGTCTAGTATCTTGCGAACATCCTTCCCGTTGACGAGCACCGAGTTCTCACCATCGACCTTTACTTCGGAATATTTCGCAGGTATGTCTGACATGAGCATGTCCGCAACGAGCCCCATGAGGTAGTTCTTCATCTCCTCGTTGCTCTTACGCCTGATTATATCCAGCTTAGGAGGCTCAGCGGAGTATCTGTATTCTATATCGATCATTGCCATGACCTGCCTATCATCGCTTATGTTAAAATGATTATTGATTTAGCCAATGGGCATAGTTAAAATAGTATCCTTCTCTACAAGCGGATATATGTCAGCACATGACCCGGACTGTTTCAAACTCGTGATACTTGTGAGGAACGATGTTAAGATGACTAAGGGCAAGGTCGCCGCACAGGCATCCCATGCATCCGTCAATTGTGCTTTTGCTTCCAAGAAGAAGGATTCTTCGAAATTCAATAAGTGGTTTGATACCGGTCAGGCCAAAGTTGTGTTGAAGGTCAATTCACTGATGGAGCTTTTCGAGTTTAAGGCTGTGGCCGAGGCCCAAGGCATCACGTGTTCGTTGATAACCGATGCGGGAAGGACCCAGATAGAACCTGGAACGGTAACATGTCTAGGTATAGGGCCAGATAAAGGTTCGGTTTTAGACAAGATCACCGGCGATCTCAAGATGCTTTAAACCAGCCTCGAAATTGGTCCTGAACTCTCTGAAAAGTATGGCAGGATTATCTGAGGTCATCGCCGATGACCTGATACATACCCCTGAAGCGCCCTCTATCGCGACATATTTCACATTGTAGGGAGTTATCCCACCTATCGCGTACACTGGTAAATTCACCTTACCAAGTATCTCGCCGATCAGTTTTGGCCCCTTGGGTTCGACTCCCGGCTTACATTCAGTCGGGAATATAGGACCCACTATCAGATAATCCGCACCGAGTTTCGCGGCCTCCTCGGATTCCTTCAAAGAATGTACGGATACACCTATGGATTTTAACTCCTCGCGATCTTCCAGTACACGCATCTTTTTGAGAGGGAGTTGTACGTTCTCTATACCCATGGCCTTGGCCGTATCGGGATAGTTGTTGATACATAACGGAACCCCGTATTCAGTACATATTGCCGCACTCTCAATTGCCAGATATCTGTATTCCGGCTCCATTAGGTCCTTCTCCCTAAGTATGATCATATCGGCTCCAGATTCACATAGAGAAGCCATCTTCTCCGTGAACTGAAGGTTCATAATTCTTCTGTCTGTCACGACAATGACCTTAGGTTTCATCACACCCTCACATAATCCTTAAACACCGGCTGGATCCCGTTTGACAGTAAGGTCTCCTTGATCTCGTCGAGACCTCTGGAGTCTGAGATGTCGAACTGAGCATCCCCCTTCTCCGTACCGGAATGTTCGCCCACACCGACACTTACGCCTGCAGACATCTTAGTGGCGCATATTTTAACTATATTGTCTCTGAAAACAGGCCTTTCACGTGTAGATATCGTCTGCCCTGCATAGGGCATGAAAAGGCGGTAGGCCATTGCGACCTGCAGGAGTCTGGTTTCCGTCACATCGTTGACCAGATCCTCGTGGTCCGCGAAAGGTCTAAGTCTCGGAAGTGAGAACGAGATCTCCGCATGGGGATATCTCTTTTGGATCTCCATCGCATGCAGACCACAGGCAAAGGAATCCCTCCTGAAATCAGCAAGACCCAGCAGGGGAGCGAACCCTACGCCCCTCATCCCTCCTAGGAGTGCCCTTTCCTGTGAATTGAAACGGTATGAGAATATCCTCTTCCTGCCTCCGGGGTGGACCTTTTCATAAACGTCGGTGTCGTACGTCTCCTGGAACACAGTAACGTAATCCGCACCGGCTTTCTGAAGCCTGCCGTACTCGTCGGAGTTCATGGGATATACCTCTAAACCGACGACAGAGAAGTGTTTCGAAGCACGTTTCACCAAGTCCTCGATGTAATCGACGTCCGAGTGTTTCCTCGATTCACCTGTAAGGAGGAGAATCTCCTGCATCCCAGTGGACGCGATAGCCTCCATCTCCTCATCGATCTCGTTATCGGTAAGCTTAGCGCGATGTATCCTGCTCTTAGTGTTGAACCCGCAGTAGATGCATTGGTTTGTACAGTAATTAGAAGCGTACAATGGTGTGAACAATATGACCGAGTTTCCGAAATGCTTCCTCGTCTCGGTGTTCGCCCTTTGGGCTATCTGCTCCAAATAAGGTTCAGCCGCAGGGGATAGAAGTGCCGCGAACCCTTCGATGCCCGGGTCTTCAGAGCTCAATGCTGAAAGAACATCTTCATTGCAGTAGGAATCAGGGTCGTATCTCGAAGCATGTTCAAGGACGCCTCTCATAAGTTCTGGGTCTATGTGTTGCATCCCATCCTCATACTCCTCGGCGTCAGTGAAGTCCCTCATCGATATCAATCCTCTAGGAAACCAGTGAGCGGACTGGAGGCCTCCCCTCCCCTCTCAAGCACCCTACCGGGGCCTGATAGGTAGGCCAAACGTCCAGCCTCGATCGCCATCTTGAACGCTTTCGACATGGATGCTGGATCCTTGGCCGTTGCGATGGCCGTGTTAGCCATTATCGCATCGACCCCTAGCTCCATGGCCTCGCAGGCTTGGGAAGGCCTCCCTATCCCCGCATCTACGATTATCGGAAGGTCGATCTCATCCACCAGTATCTTGACGAAATCCCTGGTGACAAGACCTTTGTTACTACCAATTGGAGATCCTAGCGGCATTATGGCATCCGCCCCCGCCTCCTCCATATCCCTGGCCGCTGATAGGTCAGGCATCATGTACGGCATAACGATAAAGTCCTTGGCTTTGAGCATCGCAATGGCCTTGACAGTCTCCGTGTTGTCCGGTAGGAGGTATTTCGAATCGCGGATGATCTCAACCTTTACGAAATCCCCGCAACCAATCTCCCTCGCTAGTTCGGCTATTCTCACAGCTTCGTCCGCATTCCTTGCGCCGGAGGTGTTGGGAAGTATGGTGATGCCTTTAGGGATGTAATCCAAGATATTCTCCATCCCTCCCGTGTTCGCCCTCCTGACAGCAAGGGTCGCCATCTCGACTCCACCGTTCTCTATCACAGCTCTAGTCATCTCAAGGCTGAACTTGCCCGAGCCCAGGATGAATCTGGACCGGAACCTATGTCCTCCTATGTCTAAAAGATCGTCATTCAATTTCTTCATCTTCCATTCCGTATATGAGTCTAAGAATTAAGTTTGCCTGATGTCCCGCGCATACCATGACGCGAGGGGCGTGCATATCTTCCGAATCCGAGCCTTCATCACCGCAAACGTACAGCTTGTCGAACCTGTGTTCGGTCACTATCCTGTTCGGTGAACTTAAACCAGATATCCCGGTGCCGGATACGACGTGGGCCCCCGGCATCTCCGATAATACCGTATTCACGAGCATCGCCTTCGCTTCGGCGGAATCAAGTGCCTCGCATATTATGTCACAGTCCTTAAAAACCTCTGAAACGTTATCCTCGTTCAGGAGGACATCGTGGATTGTCGGATCTATCTCCGGATCTATCCCTTTCAATACATCATAACATGCATCGGTCTTCTTCATTCCGATATGTTCCTGAAAATAGATCTGTCGGTTCAAATTCGAACATTCGACCACATCGAAATCGACCAGTACGAGGTCTTTAACCCCTGATCGTACAAGCATCATGGCGACGTTGGAACCGAGTCCGCCGAGGCCAGCTATCCCGACCTTCAATTCATCCCCCTCCGACGAAACTCACTATCTCCATCGAATCGGAGTCTTTGAGGACTACCTGACCGTACGTGAACCGGGGGACTATCCTTCCGTTCAGTTCCACTGCTATCCTCAATATATCATATTCAGACCCGATCAGGAACCTTTCAAGCGTTGTTCCTTCCTCGATTTCGGTCTTTTTACCGTTTACGATCATTTATTCAAATCCGTAACCGTGGTTTCCCATTACAATATCTTCGCTCATTCATTCGAAGGGATATGAGGCCTGACCTTCAATATGGAATCCCTTAGGCCGTGGGCGGCCTTCTTGATGTCCTCTCTTCCTACCACAGCGGATATAACTGCCGCGGCATCGGCACCCGACCGAATAACATCCCTTATGTTACCTAAATTTATGCCACCTATCGCAACTACAGGGATTTCCTGCACGGCATCCTTCACTTTGATTATGGCATCGAGACCTACCGCTTCTCCGGCATCTTCTTTGGTCCCCGTACCGAAGATTGGGCCTATGGCAACGTAATCCGCACCTCCTTCGTATGCTATGACCGCCTCCTCCGCATTACCCACGGATATCCCGATCAACTTATCGTCGCCCATGAGCTTCCTAGCATCTTCAAGTGGCATGTCGTCCTGACCGAGATGTACTCCGTCGGCGTCGGAGGCGATGGCGATATCGACCCTATCGTTCACGATGAATATACGGTTCATCTCGTAGGCTATGCTGCTGATGATCTTGGCCTGTTCCAGCATTTCCTTGCCTGATGAATCCTTCATCCTTAGCTGCACGGTCTCTGCACCGCCCTCGTACGCAAGTCTCGCAACCTCGGAATCGGACAGACCCTTGGAAAGCGAACTGTCTGTTATCACGTACAGATCTATCATACCGATATCATGCCCGTATAGGGTTTAACTCCATCGTTCCCTCTGACGGATGTTAGATATTGAAAAAAGAAATAATTATGCGGGCCGAAGCCCGCATTGGTTTTAGAACACGCAGCGTTTGCTGAGGTTAGATGGCATGTACATCGGGCGGACGGGCATGTCTTCGGTTTCCTCCAGTATTCTGTCTATGAGGTCGTCGACATTCATGTTGATATCCTTGTTCTCGGACCTGACGTAGACTCTGAGCATAAGAGACTCGATTTCCTGCTCGCCTATGACGGCGGCGTACGAGCACCAATCCTGTTTGGCGAGACGGACCTTCTTCCCAACGGTTGCATCCGTATCATCGACGGACACACGTATTCCCGCGTTGCGTATCTTCTCAGCTATCTTCTGAGTCATCTCCACGCATTCCTCGTTCTTCGCCATGAGCCTGACCTGTTCAGGAGTGATCCAAACGGGCAGGTATCCGGGCGATCCCTTCTTCTCGATGGAAACTGCGGTATCTAGCAGAGTGTACATCCATCTCTCGATGGAACCTATGACGGCACAGTGCAAGATGACAGGGTATTGCTTCTCGCCCTTCTCATCGGAATATTGTATGCCGAACCTCTCTGCGTTACCAACGTCTATCTGTACGGTACCAATCTCCCTCGGCCTCTTCATTTGGTCCAGTATGTGGTACTCTATGTTGACGGTCCAGTAGTAATTGATCCCTTCAGGATAGATGTGTATCAATGCATCTCGTCCATGCCTGTTGCATAGATTGAGTATGAGGTCCTTGTTCTCCTCGTATGCCTGTTTCGAAGAGAAGTTAACCAGCATGTCGTACTCCCTTCCAACGTTCTCGATCTCATCGAAGATCCTGCCGTCGAGCATTTCGAACTTGTCCCTCGCCTCGGGCTCATCCCTGCAAATGACATGGAAATCAGGCATGTTCAGCCTTCTGGTCCTGAAGCAGAGCATTGTCTCACCGGACTGTTCCATCCTGTAAGCGTCAGCCACCTCGTAAGCTCCGAAGGGTAGGTTCTTGTAACTTATGTTCCAGTTACGGATCATGGCGAACTGCTGGTGACATGCGGCGTATCTGAGGATGAACTTCTTCTTACCGGTGTCCACGGTGTACAATCTGTCACCGAAAAGGTCTGCGTGTTCCTTCACCGCAGGTTCGTCGAGGGAGAACATGTTGGTCCCCTTGACGTTGTAGACATCGATACCTGAGTTGTTGACAATCTCAGTAGCGTAATCCGATATGAGGTCGAACATCATTGCGCCGTGAGGTCCGAGGCTCATATGTCCTGCATCTGACATAGTCTCCCATTGGATGCCGAACTTCTTGCACAATCTGAGGTAATCTGGTTCCTTGACGGGGGGTGCCGCCTTACCTAGAGCCTCCTCGTTCACCATATACTTCATGCACTCGGAACTGGCCTTGTAGCTTTTGACTTCAATTTCTTCACCTTCAGGGGTGAGGATAAAGTATGCATCCTTGCCAGTGGGAGCTGCCGCTTTGGCAGTCTTACCAGTTATCTCTCTGGAAAGTTCCGATAGGGGATGCCCCTTACATTTGATCTCGAAGGATTTGTACCATCCGAAGGGAGCCCTTACAACCTCGGTGCCGCTTTCGGCAATCATCTTCTCCATTATGTCTAGAATCTCTATGCTGACCTTTGGTTTAGCAAGATCCTTGCTGAGGTGTGCATAGGGATAGAGCATGACCCTTTCGGCCTTTATCTGCTCTTTAGTGGAAAGGATGTCTTTGACAGCCTCTTCGGCGACGTCCTGAATAGCATCCTCGTCATCGCTTTCAACGGTTATGAATGCGACGAGAACCTCTTCCATGTTTCGTTTGTGAAGTTCGTCGGGGATCTCCTCGGCGACCTTGGTCTTCTCTTTAGCTTCGAACTCCATTGAGTCCGCGTGAATATACAGTGCCTTCATTGGACCATGTCCTATGTAGCTACCGTCCCCACAGAAAGGGCGGTGCTTCTTGATGTGGATAATGGGAGCGGTATTAAAAATGTTTGAAAGAGCACAACATATTTTAATAAAAGTTGTCCGTTAATGCTCTCAATATGGCACGTTCAGGGAAGCAAAGACGGGATATAGAGCCCATCACGGCAATAAGTGTAGTCATCTTTATTTTGGCCGCTGTGTCGGTGAGCTCACTATCAGTCTACAACAACTACTTCGCTGAAGATGAAGGCGCCGTTGTTATACCTGGGTCGGATGTTTCCGTTGAATATACCGGTTCGCTTTACGAATATTTCGATGACGAAGGTGCGTTGATCTTTGATACCAACATCAAGGCACATACCACCGAGGACTATGATTTAGTAGGCGGGTTTAACAAGAAGACCTTCAAACCACTCTCCTTCGTACAAGGTGAAGGCAAAGTACTGAAGGGCTTCGAGAATGCCGTCCTAGGGAAAAAGGTCGGAGACACTATCAGAGTGACGATTACTGAGAA
Source organism: Candidatus Methanomethylophilaceae archaeon (assembly GCA_035271165.1). Taxonomy (GTDB): domain Archaea; phylum Thermoplasmatota; class Thermoplasmata; order Methanomassiliicoccales; family Methanomethylophilaceae; genus VadinCA11. The sequence continues at coordinate 16,451 of DATERX010000010.1, read as the reverse complement.
CTCTGACATATATAAGTCTGAAAATAAACAGATTTCCAACACATTATCCTTTGATAAAATCACATATATGGACGCAGATTCCTTCAATATCCTATATAAAGATGTAAACGTCGTCGAAGGGGCGGGCAAGGTCACCTTCGACACGGTTTACGGATGGGAAGCTACAGCCATCTACGATTCTAACATAGAGAAGGTAATGATTGACAACCTGGCCGTAAAAACAACAACTTATGGTCTTTTGTCTAACGAAGGTCAGTTAGGCGATGTCAAACTCGAGGTCACAGACATAGTCGCAGGTACATATGGTGACGAAATAAAATGCACGATGTCAGTGGAGCCTGAACCTGAACATGAAGACTATATGTTGTGGGTAGACCTTGGTTATGAGAGCTTCTACGTATTCGGAGATGGAGACATTGGAAAATTAAAGATAACCAGTAATCCCGCTCTTGAAGGCGATATATACTTCGTGATAACGATAAAATCGATATCATGAGTGTGTTTTTCTGATAAAGGAAAGCAGTACTGGTAATTCCAATAGGTTCAGAGTATCGAACGCATCCCTTTAGAACATCATCTATTCACTGCAGTATATCCGAATCATCCGATTCATCACTGTCGCAGATTATGGTGTTGATGACCTCATCACCTTCCCCTATGGCATACTGAGTGGCTATGGATCTCTGAATAAGCACACGGGAATTCCTGACCGAGGTTATCATATCCAATCCCTTTGCGCAGTTCGCAGTGATGTAAGATGATAATGTACAGCCGCTACCGTGACCGGATTTCCTGAGACGGGGATATTCTATCCTTTCCAATCGTTTGTCAATGTAAAGATAATCCACTACGTTCTCGGTATCCATGTGTCCGCCCTTCAGATAGATGGCGGAACCATCCTTTCCAAGTACCTCGCATACGCGTATGGCATCATCCTCGTTGTTGATCTCGATACCAGAAAGGGCCTCCGCCTCGTACTTGTTGGGGGTTATGAGGTCACACAAGGGCATTAGATATCTCTTGACGGCTTCCGTCAGACCGTCCCCTGCCAAGGAACCACCAACGCCAGCTATTAGGACGGGATCGACAATGATCGGAGATTCGTGATATTCCAACCGTTCCGCAACAAGTTTTGTGATCTCCGGACTGTACAACATGCCGGTTTTGATGGCATCGATCTTACAATCCTCGAGTATGGAATTAAACTGTGCCTCAATGAGTTCAAGAGGCATAGGGTAGATATCGGATACTGTGTGGGTGTTCTGAGCGGTGACGGCGGTCACCACGCATGTCGCATGCACTCCCAACGAGCCCATGGCCTTGATATCGGCCTGTAGGCCAGCTCCCCCTATGGAGTCGGAACCTGCAATCGTCAGTGCTGTCCTCATCACTTTCTTCATGGGTCACGAGATATTAAACGAATGTGGGTTTTATTTATCAAAGACGTCAAAAGAGATTAATAAACCGACCCGAATGGGGTAAGTGTGAAAGTTTATAGTGCTCATTACATACTGACCGGAGATTCGAGCTATAAGGACCTCGCACCGGTCTTCGAAGATATCCTTGAGCTGTTGTTGGAAAGCATAGACCAGATCCCCGAGGAAGAGGAGATCATGGAGATGTATCTCGAACAGAACCTACGTGATCTCGAGAACGACAGGAAACCCGAAGGTTACAACCGCAAGGGTAAAATCAGATTGATGTTCCCCATGGACCGGAAGGAGTTCTATCTAAAGAGCTACAGTAAGAACACGGACCTGACCCCTATCGCAGAGGCTGTATCGGAGATACTCGATTCTGAGAAGATCAGTTACGAGACCGTTACCGACGACCGCATCACCTTTGAGTGATCAGTTAATCAATTTGGTCCAGCATTTCTCGTGGGCCTTGAACCTCTCCGTAACGATATCCATCATCTCCATGATGGACGCTCTAGCGTTGACGATCTGGATGTCGACTGATGCGGGCGATGTTCCGCCGTAGGAGTTCCTGCGCTCGACGCACTGCTCTATAGATAGCACATCGTAAACATCTTCATCTATCTTATCACTGAATGATTTGAGCTTCTCAATCGGAAGTTCCTCCAATCCGATTTTCTCAGATATACAGTACCTTACCGCTGCGCCCACTATACCGTGGGCCTCCCTGAACGGGATGTCCTTGGTCACGAGATAATCCGCGAGGTCGGTGGCGTTGATGAAACCCTTGTCCATAACGCTAATCATCCTTTCCTCATCGATCTTCATCGTCGTTACCATGTTGTACATCATATCGATACAATCAGCGACAGTCTGCAATGAATCCATCAATGGGCGCTTATCCTCCTGCAGGTCGCGGTTATAACACAATGGCAGACCCTTGAGGGTTGTCAGTATCGAAACAAGCGCACCAAGGGAGGATCCAGTTCTTCCGCGGATTAGCTCCGCGATGTCCGGATTCTTCTTCTGGGGCATTATCGAGGAACCTGTGGAATAACGGTCATCCATCTCGATGAACCCGAACTCCTGCGATGACCATAGCACCAGTTCCTCCGATAGGGAGGAGAGGTGGTTGGCGGCCAAAGTGGCACAGAAAGCAACCTCCACAACGAAATCACGGTCGCTGACGGAATCCATGGAATTCTCCGTGGGTTTCCTGAAACCGAGTGCGGCGGATGTCATTTCCCTATCGATAGGGTATGTAGTGCCGGCAAGCGCGGCTGATCCCAGGGGACATTCATCCATCCTATGGAAGGCATCCATAAGACGCGTCGAGTCACGGCCGAACTTTGCCACATAGGCCATCAGATGATGGGCCATGGTGACGGGTTGTGCATGCTGGAGGTGCGTGAAACCCGGCATTATCGTATCAGTGTGCTCATCGGAAATATCTATGAGTCCTAGCCTTAGACGTTCCAGCTTCTCGACGACCTCGAGGACCGCATCCCTAAGGAACATCCTGAAGTCTGTGGATATCTGGTCGTTGCGGCTCCTTCCCGTGTGGAGCTTACCGCCGACGGGACCGATGATATCAGTCAGCCTATGTTCGACGCAGGTGTGTATATCCTCGAAGGCGTAGTCAATCTCGAATTCGCCCTCCTCCATCTCCTTAACTATCTTTTTTAGTCCGTCTATTATGAGGTCGGAATCCTCCGTTGAGAGAATCTCGCGCTTCTTCAGCATCCTCACGTGTGCTAGAGAACCCATCACATCATAATATCCGAGGGATGTATCCACGTCCAGTGAGGATGTGAACGCCAACGTATCATATTCCATCTCGCTGTCGAAACGACCCGACCAAAGTGATTTTTGTGACATTGTGCTCACTTTTTAGTATTTTTTCTGCGCACACTTGCCGCGGTCCTTCCGGGCAGACCCCAGCAATAGATGAAACCTAGTGCAGATGTGTGATCAAAGGTATCTCCTTCAGAATATGTTGAAAGGCCCATGTCGTACAGGGAATCAGGTGATTTCCTTCCGACGACGGTGCAGTTTCCCTTGAAAAGCTTCACGCGCACCGTACCGTTTACGGTCTCTTGGGTATTGTCGACGAAGGCCATCAGCGCCGGACGGAGGGAGTCGAACCACAATCCGTCGTATATGATCTGACTGATTTTGTGTTCGATCGTGCGCTTGAACTCTATGGTGTCCCTCGAAAGGACGAGTCCCTCAAGTGCGCGGTGTGCTGTGATCAACATGATGGCGGAGGGACACTCGTAGGTCTCCCTGCTCTTGATGCCTATTAGACGGTCCTCGACGTGATCGATGCGCCCTACTCCGTGGGCGCCCCCAATCCTGTCCAAGGTCCTTACGAGGTCGACACCGTTCATCTTCTTACCGTTCAATGCTACCGGGACACCCTTCGCGAACTTGATCTCAAGATATTCGGGGGTGTCGGGAGCCTTCTCGGGATTCACCGTGTTCTTCCATACGCCTGCTGGCGGTTCCGCCCACGGGTCTTCCAAAGCACCGCATTCGCAGGATGCTCCCCAGAGGTTCTCGTCACGTGAGTAAGGGCTTTCCTTCTTCACTATGATCTCAATGCCGTGTTCCTTGGCATACTCGATCTCCTCCTCACGGGTGACCGGACATTCCCTCATTGGGGCTATGATCTTCAATTCGGGGTTTAGGGCGACGATACCTACGTCGAAACGTACCTGGTCGTTACCTTTGGCCGTACATCCATGTGCGATATATTTCGCACCCTCCCTCTCTGCGACCTCCACAAGCTTCTTCGCCATAAGTGGCCTTGCGACTGCGGTGCTCAAAGGGTACACGTCTTGGTACATGGCGTTTGACTTGAGTGCCGGCCAGATGTATTCGTTCACGAACTCATCCTTAGCATCTACGAGCTCGGCCTTGAGGGCTCCGTTCCTCAATGCACGTGCTATTATGTCATCGTCACTGGGTGGTCCACCCACATCTATGGACACAGCTATCACGTCTAAATCGTATTCTTCTTGAATCCAACGGATCGCCACGGATGTGTCCAATCCGCCGGAGTAGGCCAGGACGACTTTGTCCCTGCCTGTATTTTTATTTTTGTCGGAGCTTGTGCTGCTAACCATTAATATCGATTCTCGATTGCCTTTTTTATTTATATTACTGTGGTACGCCGTATGAATATTACAGGCACTGTAAACCAGGGCATCGAGTTATATTTCTCCCGTGACCATTTACAGAAATGTCCTGTCTCTGTTATTTTTAACGTCCAGGATAGATATCAGGAAACGTTTTGTTACTGCCAAACTGTCATTTTATCTACTCACAATACAACATGTGTCTGAAATGGAACAATATCTTTTTATGATGAGTTGTTTAATATACTATTATAAAAGGCACAGAGGGCACAAATTGAAAAATATAGGAATAATCGGAGGCACCGGCTATACGGGCGGGGAACTTGCACGCATACTATGCAACCATCCCGAGGTAGAGATAAAGGTGATGACGTCCCGTAAACAGGCGGGTATCAAGGTAAGCGACCTGCAGCCCAATTTGAAGGGGTTGGTGGATATCGATTTCACCGAATCATTAGAGGACACGTCCGAACTGGACGTGGTCTTCGTTGCAACACCTCATGGGGCATCAATGAAGATTGTGCCCGAGCTAATGAGGTCCGGGGTGAAGATCGTCGACCTTTCCGGTGATTACAGATTCAAGGACCGCAAGGTCTACGAGAAATGGTACGGGTTCGAACATACCGATCCGGACAACATCCCCAAGGCCGTATACGGAATGCCCGAGTTCTACCGTGATAAGATAGCCAAAGCCTCGTTCGTGGCCAACCCTGGTTGCTACGCAACGTCGGTGATACTTGCGCTGGCCCCCCTGGTACGTAGCGGTCTGACCGAAGGTTCGATTCACGTTGACGGTAAGAGTGGGACGTCCGGTGCCGGTATCAATCCGTCACCGCGTCTGCACCACCCGTACTGTGGCGAATCCGTGATACCATACAGCATCGGTACCCATCGCCATACGCCAGAGATAGAAACGATAGTGAGTGACATAGCCTCAAAGAAGACCGATGTGATGTTCGTACCTCATCTGGTGCCGATAGTGCGCGGAATAATCACAACATGCTACTTCCGCCTGACCGAGGAGGTCGGACAGGAGGAACTGGATGACATTTACATGAAGGCGTACGGCGGAGAACGTTTCGTCAGCTACGTGAAGGAGACCTCCTTAAGGGCTGTTGTCGCATCGAACAATGCACAGGTATCGTCCTGTGCTAAAGGCAAGGATGCGGTCTCGATATGCGCATTGGACAATCTCGTGAAAGGAGCCTCTGGGCAGGCCGTCCAATGTATGAACCTGATGCTCGGATTCAAAGAGTCCCTGGGGCTTGAGGCCCCCGGGCTCGGGGTGTGATATTAAATGAACATTATTGAAGGAGGGGTTACGACCCCTGAAGGATTCAAGGCGGCAGGAGTTCACTGTGGAGTGAAGTACCGTTCCTTGGATTTAGGATTGCTATACTCCGAATGTCCGGCAAACGCGTTCGTGGGTTATACCAGCAACAACGTGAAGGCGGCACCTGTACAGGTTATGATCAAGCAGAACTCCCCTGTGCTCTCCGCCATTGTGGTGAACAGCGGTAACGCCAACGCGCTCACTGGACGCCGCGGTTATGAGGATGCATTGTCCATGCAGTCCACCGCAGCGAAGGAACTGGATCTCGATCCGGAACATGTTGGCATAATGTCGACAGGTCTGATTGGACGTTTCATGGATATGCACAAGATCCGTTACGGCATCAGCCGTGCGGCCAGCGAGCTGGACATGGGAAGGGATGCTGATGCTAGGATGGCAGAATCCATAATGACCACTGACACCATGAAGAAGGAGTTCGCGGTCAGCACTCGTCTTGAGGACGGTACATTGGTGTATATAGCGGCACTGGCTAAGGGAAGCGGTATGATTTCTCCGAACATGCGCGTACTGCAGGGTACGACACTTTCGATAGTCACTACAGATGCAAAACTATCGCACAATTTCAAATCGAAATGGCAGGAGATACTTGACGAGACGATGAACATGGTATCCGTCGACGGAGACCAGTCCACCAACGATATGGCCGTCTTGATTGCCAACGGGATGTCAAACAGCGGTTATGCCGATGACGATCCGGAATTCATCGACGCATTGATGTTACTTATGTCCAAGACCGCAAAGGCCATCGCAATAGATGGAGAGGGTGCGACAAAGCTGATTGAGGTCGATGTCACAGGCGCCAAGACGAAGGAGGACGCACGCAAGGTCGTGAAGGCGATCATCAACTCCCCGTTAGTGAAATCCGCCATATTCGGTTCGGATCCCAACTACGGGCGCATCATGATGGCCATCGGCAATAGCGGTAGCGAGTTCAACATCGACGAGATGCGTTTGACCATAAAGGGAGGGGACATGGAAGTCCCGATCCTAGATGGAGGTGCCCCCGTATTCCAGGAGGAACGTTCCGTAGAAGTAGTCCGCATGGCCATGGACAACAAGGAAGTGACGATACTAGTGGATCTTGCCATAGGTGACGAGACTGCCATAGGATGGGGGTGCGATCTAACTTACGACTATGTGCGCATCAACGCGGAGTACGCTACTTGAGGCATTAGAGATGCTTTATCTGATCAAATTCGGTGGCAACGCGATAAGCGGCGCCAAGGACCTGGCGCGTCTATGTGATGAGATTGGTGAAATGACCGCATCAGGTTCCAAGGTTATACTGGTTCACGGAGGAGGTCCCGAGATATCCGATGAGATGGAGAAGGCGGGACTCAGACCAGAGAAGATAAACGGGGTACGTATCACGGACCACCAAGGATTGGAGGTCGTCGAAAGGGTGCTTAGCAGTATCAACACACGTGTCACCGACGCCCTTGATGCATCGGACGTACCGAACATCGGAATGCCCGCCTTAGAATGTACCAAGTGCAGGAGGATAGCCCCGGTCAACTACATAGAGGACGGAATCGACAAGGTCGCCGATATGGGACTGGTCGGAGAGGTGGAAAGCGTCCACGAAGATAGGTTGAGATCCATACTGGACGAAGGCAAGGTGCCCGTCATATACCCGATAGGTTCCGACGGGACTGACAAACTGAACGTCAACGCCGATACTATGGCCGCAGGTATAGCCGCGGCGATGAGATGCGATGAGATGATTGCAATAACCGACGTTCCCGGTGTCCTGAGGGACATCAAGGACCCGTCATCGAAATACGATAAACTGACGATAGACGAGGTATATGCACTCATTGAGGACGGCACGATCTCCGGCGGTATGATACCGAAGGTGGAGGCCTGTATCAATACAGTGCGCGCAGGGGCCCGCGCAGTCCGCATGGTAAGCGGAAAGGGTCCAGGCAAGATAGTCTCCGACGCCGCTGAGGCGAATAGGGGGACTGTCATAACGGAGTGATAGATAATGGATTTTAAGAAGATTAAGGAAACAAGCCAAAGGTACCTGTTCCAGAATTACGGACGCAGGGATATCGCATTCACACATGGAAAGGGTCCGTACCTTTACAGCACGGACGGTAATGAGTATCTGGATCTTGTAGCAGGTATAGCGGTCAATGCCCTCGGATACTCACATCCAGACTGGGTGAAGGCGGTACAGGAACAGGTGGGACGTCTAACGCATACCTCCAATCTGTATTACGTCAAGGAACAGGCCGAGCTGGCCAAGAACATATCATCCATAACACCAAAAGGTCTCGACCGCACATTGTTCGTGAACAGTGGGGCGGAGGCCAACGAAGGGGCGATGAAACTCGCGGTCAGTTATACGGGGAAGACCAAGATCATCTCTGCATACAACGGATTCCACGGACGTACCGCCGCCGCTCTAGGGGCGACGGGCCAGACGAAATATCAAGCATCCTTCGAACCTCTGATCAGCGATGCATTCAGTTACTATGACTTCGGGGACCTGGAATCCGTGAAGTCCATGGTGACCAAGGACACCGCCGCAGTAATGGTCGAACCCATACAAGGGGAAGGCGGCGTGATGACCGCATCGAAGGAGTTCTTCAAGGGCGTACGTGACATATGTACCGATAGCGGGGTGTTGATGGTCGTGGACGAGGTTCAGACGGGGATAGGACGCACCGGGAAATGGTTCGGTATCGACAACTTCAACGTCGTACCCGATGTTATCACACTAGCTAAGGGGCTGGGGGGAGGAACACCGATAGGCGCCGTTGTATCCACGGATGAGATCTCCAAGGTCATGGTCCCGGGTTCGCATGGTACGACATTCGGCGGTAACCCGCTGGTCTGCGCCGCAGGCAATGCGGTTATCAACATCATGAAGAGGGACAGCATCGTCGAGAACACTGCGACCATGGGAGAACGCTGGATGGAAGACCTGCGCTCCATAACCTCCGACAAGGTGACCGAGGTCCGTGGTCATGGATTGATAATAGGCATCGAGATGGATTCCCCGGATTCCGCAGTGGGCGTACAGGAGCATTGTTTCAAGAACGGCGTTCTCGTCAACGTATGCCATGGGAACGTCGTACGTTTGATACCTCCGCTCATAATAAGTGATAATGAGAAGGACAGGTTCACATCACTATTCAAGGAACATCTTGGTTGAACCAAATAATTCAAACATCTTCCAATTAACCCTTTACATCATTCTTCCTTTAATCCCCATTTATTCAATAAATCCCCTCATCTGGGAGGTTTAGCATCATTATCACTATATTACAATAAGTTAGGAACGCCTAACTTTAAATATAATTTAGGTATTTCTAAAGTTATGAGAAAGAAATGCAACTCATGCTGCGGCTCATGTCGCGGATGTAACAGAACCACGGAACAAGAGGAAAGGTCTCCAAAGGTAGGAGGCATTCCCCTTGCAACTCTGGGCAAAGGTGGATGTGGGAAGATAGTACGCATATCTGGAAAGTCAGAGCAACGTAGACATCTCTCCGATCTCGGGTTCGCCGTAGGCACTGAGATATCAGTTGTGAACAAAACATCAGGAAATTACCTGGTGGAGGTCAGGAAGTCACGTATAGCCATGGACGGCTCGATGGCCTCGAAGATCCACATAATCCCAGAGGTGTTCTGATGAAAACGCTCAAGGACATCCCTGCCGGGCAAACGGCAAAAGTCCTCAAGGTGAACGCAAGAGGATCCATGAGGAAGAGGATTATGGACATGGGTCTGACTAGAGGATGTACAGTAGAAGTAAGAAAGGTCGCACCACTGGGCGATCCCATCGAGGTTTGTTTGAGGGGATACGAGCTCAGTATAAGAAAAAGCGAAGCCGAAACAATAGACGTGGAGTGAAATTATGAAGTTTTTAAATATTAAACAGCGAAAGCTATGGACGGAGGGACTTCCTTGACGCACACTATAGCGCTTATAGGGAACCCGAACAGCGGGAAATCCACATTATTCAACAGGCTGACGGGAAGTTCGCAGAAGGTCGGCAACTGGCCCGGAGTGACAATCGATAGGAAGGAAGGGGAAATCAAGAGCATAGGCTCGACCATTGTGGATCTCCCCGGGATATATTCCCTTTCCCCATACTCCTCCGAGGAGAAGGTATCCAGGGATTTCCTTCTGCATGACGAACCCGACGTCATCGTGAACATAGTGGATGCCACGAACATAGAGAGGAACCTGTACCTGACAAGCCAGATCCTCGATATGGGAATACCCACAGTCATCGCCCTCAACATGATGGACTCCATCGGTAAGGAAGGTACCGAGATCGACATCGGGAAACTTTCCAAGATGTTAGGATGCAAGGTGGTTGGGATATCCGCACTTAAGGGTGACGGAATGGACGAACTCCTCGAGGCAATAACATCCTCAAAAGAAATTGCGAGTCCAATAAAGCTATCCGACGCATCCGAAGAGAGCATATCGGAGATATCCGAGATACTTCATGGCAAAGTCCCTGACGATAAACTTAGATGGTATTCTGTCAAGGCCTTGGAAAGGGATGAGCTGGCGATTGAAAGTATAGGCGACTCATGGGATGCGATCCTGGAGATCGTAGAGAAACTCGAAGAAGAGAAAGATGATGATTCCGACTCCATAGTAGCCTCCGAGAGATATGATTCGATAGGACTCATGGTATCCTCCGCTGTGAAGACAAAGAGGATAGCCGGAGAATACACGTTATCTGACAAGATAGACAAGGTCGTCACGAACAGGTGGTTGGGAATACCAATCTTCGCCGGCGTGATGTTCCTGGTTTATTACGTTTCGATAACGACAATCGGAGGATGGGGTACCGACTGGGTGAACGAGACCTTCTTCGGAGAGTTCGTGATACCTGGGCTATCATCAGCGCTTGATAATATGGCATTGAACACCATACTGTCCGGATTCATAGTTGATGGTCTCCTTGCTGGAGTAGGTGCGGTATTGGGATTCCTACCCCAGATAGCGGTTCTTTTCATGATGCTCGCGATCCTGGAGGCTACAGGATACATGGCGAGGATAGCGTTCGTAATGGATCGTGTGTTCAGGAAGTTCGGACTTTCAGGCAAGTCATTTATCCCATTGATAATCGGGACAGGTTGCAGTGTGCCAGGGATAATGGCATCACGTACAATAGAGGGTGAAAGAGACAGAAAAATCACCGCCATGACGACCTCGTTCGTCCCGTGTGCCGCCAAACTGCCAATCATAGCGTTGATAGCAGGTGCATTGTTCGGCGGTTCCGCATTTGTGGCGCTGGCTGCGTATTTCGTAGGAATATCGGCGGTACTGATATCAGGTATCATACTGAAGAAGTGGCCGTCCCTTTCTGGTAAGCCAACCGAGTTCATCATGGAGCTTCCGACATATAGGATACCGGGAGCATACGGTGTAATAAGGTCTACATTGGAGAAGTCATGGGCCTTCGTCAGGAAGGCAGGCACATTCATACTGTTGGCCAGTGGACTTGTATGGTTCCTTTCCTCCTTCAGCTGGAATCTGACCTTTATAAGTGATGTCAACGATTCGATGCTCGCCTCCATCGGCAAAGCGGTGACATGGATCTTCGTACCCCTCGGATGGGGCACTGAATGGGAGTTCACCGTGGCAACAGTAACCGGGTTGATGGCGAAGGAGAACCTTGTAGGAACGTTCGGGGTATTGTTCGGATTCTCCGAAATCGCAGAGGCCGGCGGCGAGATATGGCCGTTAATAGCGTCCTTGGTAACGCCAATAGCGGGATTCTCGTTCCTAGCGTTCAACATGCTATGTGCACCCTGCTTCGCTGCAATAGGCGCCATGAGGCGTGAACTTGGTACGTGGAAGTCCACCGCAGCCGCGGTTCTGTATCAGACGTCCCTTGCATACTCGGTATCGCTGATCGTATATCAGTTCGGAATCCTGGTAATCTACGGGACATTCGGAATAGGGACGATCGCAGCTGTTGTTGTGACAATACTCATAGCGTACCTCTTGGTGAGCAAGAACCCCTTTGATAGATTCAAACGCGGTGCAGAGGGGGTGAGTGCATGAATATTGCGACGATCCTCGTTGGTGCGGTCGTAATCGCCATACTAGCCGTAGCGGTCTACTATACTGCGAGGAGCTTTGGCAAAGGAGACTGTTCTGGGTGTAGCAACCGAGATAAATGCAACAAGAAACCATAAGATCTAATAAAGATTCTAACTGGTTCGACGTTGTTCGGTTCCACACATAAACCTCTTTATAAACTTTTTATTAATTTTTTGTTTGTAATAAAACATAATATAGTTAAAATATCATAACTAACACATTATGTCAAAGGGATTGTCAAAAGAGAGTTTGGCGGAGAAGACCAGAGCGTATATTGACACACATCCCAGTATCAAGGACAGTGTGGCAAAGGGTCTTGTGAATTATTCCGCACTGGCACGCAGGATCATGAAGGATACGGGCATTGATAACGAGGAAGCAGTCATGATCGCCTGCCGTAGGTATGCCTCGAAATTAGGGACTTCGTCGAATCACGAGATCGATATCCTCAGCGTCTTAAAGGACAGCAGATTGGAGATGCGCACCAAGACCTGCATCATCACAGCAAAGAACGACTGGTCGGTCCTTCACAAGATGGACAATCTCTTCAAGGACCTGTGGAACGAGAACTCCATCATGCAGGTCATACAGTCCGCTTCCGCCATCACCATTATCGCCGACAAGATGCTCAAGGACAGGATATTAGACACCGTTGGCCGTTTTAACATAATCAAGGTCCGGGAGAATCTCGTGGAAATCGTTGTCAAGTCTCCGGAGAAGATCGTGGACACCACAGGAGTTATCGCTTATTTGATAACGAATCTTTCGGACGCGGGGATAAACATCGAGGAGACGGTGAGCTGTTACACAGATACCATATTCATCGTGGATGAGGAGGACATGATCAACGCCTACTCCGTGTTGACCAAGAGCATACAGTCCGCCGAGGAGACCTTTGCGAAGGAGAATCTCAAAGAGTGATGCTCACTCTTCGACCTTGAGGTCCCTTGCTCTTAGCTCGTCCATGAATTTCCCCTTCTTTTTTGGAGAAATCACAACAGATGATATCGTACCGAAGTTGATGCGTACGACATCGTTCGACATCCCGTAGTAAAGGGCATCATTATCCCTTTCAGTATCCACCGAGGTTATCTTCTCAAAATCGATGTCGATCATATTACCGGGAGCTTTGACACGTACCGAGCTATCGGTTATGGTGTAATGCGTCTCCTTATACATGTAAAGGGAAGCAACCAACACGAACAAGAGCGCAACAAGAGCCACTATGCATAAAACCGCCACAATAAGGCTGTGACGGAACTGATACCATACGATTACGACGAGGGCCATCAGTATTGGGGCGATATAGAACCAACCTCCGATCTTGCTCCTGTATTCGACTTCCGACATGCGACGACTAATGTGGCGGTCCTTTATATTATTTACATTTTTAGAATCGTTTTAACCTGCTACAAGGGAACGCTTTTATCATATGAGATATTGACGGTAGCGTGGACGTAATACAACTCGTATTGATGCTATTCGTTCTCTTGCTGCTGTCGAACATAGGTTCGTTCGTAGCAAAGAAGCTACACCTCCCGGGGATGATAGGTGAGATTATCTTCGGGATAATCGCAGCAAACCTTGTGATATCCCAACTTGGAGACTGGAACCTCCTGGAACAAATCGGCATTATAATAGCCGGTCCGGGTGAAGCAGGTAGCGAAGGATACAGAGTTTTGATGCTCTTAGCAGAATTAGGTGTCATCTTCCTTTTGTTCACCGTAGGATTGGAGACTAAGGTGTCTGATCTTAAGAAAGTAGGGAAACCCGCGATATTTTCCGCCATATTGGGGATGATCGTCCCGTTCATTGCAGGATTTGCCATCAACGCCCTGTTCGGAGGGGACATTATGGCATCACTTTTCATCGCAACCGCACTGATGACCACGAGTGCGGGTATCGCCGCCCATATTCTAAAAAAGCTCGATGTATACGATTCCAAAGAAGGTAAGATCATACTTGGGGCGGCGATAATATCCGAGATAACCACTCTAGTAACCTTTGCAGTAATGGCCAGCCTTTCTGGAGGGGACACCTCCACCACCGGTGTAGCACTCACATTGTTGAAGGCCCTTGGATTCGTAGTGGTGGCGTTCCTCATAGTAATATTCGTCATGCCGACCATACACAAATGGATCTTTAGGAACCTCCAGGATCCCCGTTCCGACTGGGCAACTCTGTTCATAGGGGTGGCATTCTGTTTCTCAACGGCTCTAATCGCGAATCAGATGGGACTTTCCGTTATAATCGGTGCCTATCTGGCAGGCATGATGTTCGCAGACAAGGCCAAGGATTGGCATATGATCAGGGAGGTCGAACCTCTGAAGGAGTTCTTCATGTCCTTCTTCTTCACCAGCGTAGGAATGCGCGTTGTAATGTCGGATCTTGGCAACATGGAGGTCCTGACCTTCGCGATAGCGCTGTCGATCGTGGCGGTCCTTTCCAAATACATCGCCTGTGGTATCGGTGCAAAGATAGGAGACAAGACGTTGGATTACACCTCAACCAACATCATAGGGTGGGGGATGGTTCCCAAGGCGGAGGTCGTTATGGTCATAGCCGCTACGGGTGTGATGACGGGAGTCCTGTCATCTACGGTATTCACATGCATCGTCGTTACGGCCATCGTGACCACGATGGTATCACACTTCATGGCGGAACGTGGTTTCCGCAAGAAGTATGGGGAAGATCTATCGGTCGCCGTCGATGTATAAATGAAAAGAACAAGTCATCAACCATAAACCGTAGAGAGCCGTTTGATCCATGATGATCATACATCACGCCCTCATCATACGGTTACCACGAACTCTATGTCGTTACGGTGAGTTAAAAGAAAAAGGTTTATGGAAGACCTTACGGGGAAGGTTCCCATTTGCATCTAATAGGGGATGATATGGTACCGTCCGCCTTCAGCTCCTTGAAGGCCTTGTCGATCTCCTTCCTGTCTATGCCGGTGGCCTTCTCGATCTCTCCGGCGCTCATGGGCTTTCCAGCTTCCTTCATCGCTTCTATAACTTTCTCCTTTGTAGTCATGTTATCCCTTCTGTAATATATTTTCCGTTAATAATCTTGACGACCTAACGGTAATATCGCTCCGTGTCTAAGCATATCCATAGGCCTCTGATAATTAGAATATCGAGTTACCGCATACAACGACTCATGTTAGATTCGATGGGATCACCTCAAGATCCTCTTCCGAACATCTCATCATGAGTGAAGCCTCATCGATATCAAATATCAGGGTGTAGCCAAATCTCCGCAGCAATATCCATCGGTCCCGCTCTTCGCCACTTCCGAGTAATCGTTACTTATCGACTCTCTGATCCCTTCCTTATCGTCCATGTTATTTTCCTTAGTTTGATGTAATGATTATTATATTCATTCCGAGGTGTCCCCTTTGTCCTTACTGCGGATATCATCGCCGATGTCCCTGTAAGGGCACATATAGTCATGGTGAAACACACTGATTTTTGTTTCTCAAGCCTCACAAGGGCCAATTTGAAAGACCTTCTGGCAAGAGTTCCTTCAACAATCCCGCTGATTAAACGGCCATCGTCAATGGTCATCGAATGATGTACCATGATCGGATAATCATTGGACGGTCGTAGTTCATTCAAGTCGACATACCGCAACAACTGAACAAGGGGTTGAGGACATCATGGCTTATACCCATCTGAATAAACATCCATCGCTGGAAGAATATTTCGAACATAGGAGACGTTTGTCCCTTGAGAGCGCTCCATCGTATGGGGGCTATTGACAGTATGATTGGTTGATGAATTTCTGTGAATCCCGAGTTTGACACTTAGAGACTCGACGTAGGTTGAATTCTGAATCATGTTCCCTAAAGCGCCCGGTTACTGGCGATAAGTAGAAGTGGCTTTTCAACTATGTATCGTCGCTAAACAAGAACCAGCTGAAAAGCCATGTTCTTCATTGGTTTCGAATCCTTTAAGTTTGTGGTCCGAAGCGGTTGTTGTTTGGCGGGAAATGATGATATGTCTCGCAAAAGAAGAAGACTTTACGCAAAGATACCGAAACCGAACGGTAACGTTACTATGACCGCAGGCAACAAGGTGCTTGCGGATTCTGTGTTCAAGGAAACGGGGCTAGATGTTTTTCTTGATGGATTAAAGCGATCTCAAGGCAACTCTGTTGCCGCGGAGACGATTGCTTTAGTGGCGAATTCTGTGGAAATGACAGGTCTTTCTGTGAATCGATTGGATCGCGTTCTTAGCAATGATATGGTTCGTGAGGAATACGGCCTGGGCGCTAATGCGCCCAGATCCGTATACCGCACCGTTGAACGTCTAGGTAAGAACAGTGATGCGATCGTATCCTATCTGGGCGGCGTTCTAAGAAAGAAATATGGTGTGAGGATGAACACCGTTTTCATGGATTGGACCTCCATGTACTTCGCAGCGCCGCAGAAAGGCATCGTCCGTGTCGGTTATT
>DATERX010000009.1:0-11461 GCA_035271165.1 Candidatus Methanomethylophilaceae archaeon | reverse complement strand
ATTAGATGGTTAGCATAGATTACGATGTTTATCCCATGCTTTTTGAATTCCTCCTCTTTGACATGGTTATACGATGTCGGGACTACAACTACTGGAGTGACAGGATCGAAGTTTCTGAACTTATCAACGAATTCGAATATCTCGTCGGGGGCCTTCTCCCTACTGTGAATCATTATGCCGTCTGCACCTGCTTCCACATACTTTTTCGCCCTCATGAGGGCATCATCCATACCTTTTTCCAAAATCAGACTCTCAATCCTTGCGATGATCATGAAATCCTCAGATACCTGAGCCTTTTTACCGGCGGATATCTTCATCGCAAAATTATCCGGGTCATCCTGTGTTTGTACGACGTCCGTTCCGAACAATGAGTTCTTCTTCAATCCGACCTTGTCCTCGATGATTATTGCGGACACACCTATCCTTTCCATTGTTCTGACATTGAATATAAAATGTTCCAAGAGGCCTCCTGTGTCACCATCTAGAATGATGGGCTTTGTTGTGACCTCCATTATCTCATTTATCGTATCTAGTCTGGAAGTCATGTCCACCAGTTCTATGTCAGGCTTCCCCTTGGCGGTGGAATCGCATAATGATGAGATCCATATCCCATCATATTGCCTGATCTCACCATCTTGAGAGACCTTGGTCTTCTCAACGATAAGGCCGGTGAGCCCGTTGTGTGCCTCTAGGACACGAATAGGTTTTTTCAACTTCAATATTTTCTTAAGACTCGCACGTCTGTTCTCTGGTATCGAAAGCTGTGCCTTCACCTTGTTCTCTAGCATCTCATGCTCTTTACTTCTGGAATACGGAGGTTCGATTAAAAATCCGCCATATCCATCCAACAGTTCGATGACCTCCAACCGTATCGGACTCTGAATCCCATGCCTCCAATCATCGCCATGCACGATCACGTCAGGCTTTAATTTCGATATGATTTCACTGTAACTCAACTTATCCTGTTTGACGATACGGGATACTCCGACGATCTTTGAAACTATCCTTTTCTTTTTCTCAAATGGAAGGATTGGATAATGCTTGTACGTGGCTATGGCCTCATCGGACATTATGCCCACGGTCAATTTTCCAAGCGAGGCCCCGTATTGAATGATATTCACATGCCCGTCGTGGATGACGTCTGAGGACATTGAGAGATACACATTACGTCCAGTCGCTTTTTCAAGCAAATCATTGGCAATGGAAAGATCGTCCGGATTATCAACCTCCATACAGAGGATATTGTGAAGGTCAATAGGAATCACATCGATAGAATCCAGCAAATCATTTAGCGCATCTTCGGCATAACAATTTCTTTTGCCTACATCGCAGTACTCCACTATACCTTCAGCCCATACGCTCATGTCGGGTTTTAACAATTTATATGCAGGTTGGGATGCGACGGCATTATCCGATAACCCAACGCCTATCTTGACAACACGATCGTTTTCGATAGTGGCCTTAAAATCCTTATCAGGGTCGGCTTGGAAAGTATTTACGATGACGCAGCTTTTTTCAGAATTAATCAATCTCAATATGGCATATTCCTCAAAAACTAGATCACCATGCAATAAGATGATGTCATCATCCAGAAGATTTTTAGATTTATAGATGGAATATATGTAATTCGTGGAATCGTATAATTCGTTCTCAACAAATGTGAATATCAACTCAGGATGATTCGAGCATGCTTCACGAATCTCCTCACCATATTCGCCCGTGGTCATAATGATATTCGTGATGCCACATTTCTCCAATATCGATAACTGACGGTCTAATATCGTGGTGCCGTCTCCTAATTCAACCAGACACTTGGGACGATTCCTTGTCAGATCTCCCATGCGGGTGCCTTTTCCTGAATTGAGAATTAGTGCCTTCATTGTCTTTCTCCTTTGATATTTCTCATGAAATTAAGTTTGTTCTCCTCAGGCGTCGTCGTCGGTCTTCCAAGATCTCTTCTTGACCCTATGGTGACCTTTACCTCAATGAAATGAGGACCAGGCAAATGCGCGATATCTTTCAAGACATCATCCAAGTCTTCAACAGATTTTACGGAGTGCACCGTCGAGTATCCTAAAGATTTGGCTATATTGCAGATATCTGAGGATATGATGGTGGTTGGATATCCTCCGACAGATTCATGGGACTCGTTGTTAAGAAGGACATGTATGTAGTTGGAGGGTTTGATCGACCCTATTGTACTCATCGTTCCCATATGCATGAGTATCGCGCCATCCCCATCCAAACACCACACTCTCTTATCTGTTCCCAGTGCTATGCCTAATGCAATTGATGAGGAATATCCCATCGATCCGACAGTCAGGAAGTCGGCATCATGTCCCTCCCCTCTTTTTTTACGTAATTCGAACAGTTCTCTTGACGTCTTCCCTGTGGTGGATACGATCGGATCCCCCCTAGAATGGTCAAGAATCACAGTTATGGCTTTTTCACGTGAGATCTTGTTTGCATTCGACTGTGAATATTCACCATCGTACTCTAAAGCATTCTTTGAAACTATAATTGCCAATGACCGTCCGTCCTTGAAACAATCCGACGTGTCAGTAAATTTCTTCTTAAATTCATCAACCATCGTTTCTTTTTTAAGATACAATGTTCTAAGGCCGATACATTCTAAAAGTTCCGTAGTAATTTTTCCCTGAAGCATGTGCTGGGGTTCGTCCGACACTCCAGGCTCACCGCGCCAACCGATTACGTAGATACAGGGAATGGCATAAACTTCCGGTGAGGTAAGGGATATGATGGGATTCACCGTATTCCCGATACCGCTGTTCTGCAGGTATATCACAGGAATTTTTCCGGTGCTGAGATACTGACCGGCCGCAATCGCGGTACAGGAGCCTTCATCGACACCGATTATGTGCTTATCGCAAACCCCATACCGGTCCATTAGATACCTACAAAAACCACTCAACAGTGAATCCGGTACTCCGGTGTAAAACCGATCATCCCCTATTATCTCTATGAATTCATGGACCTTCATCACAATCGACCAAGCAGATACAATGTACCAAGCATCAAAGTTATCAATCTTCGGATAGAAATAAATAGACACTATAGGTACGAATCATGATGCCTGGAGAACTTGTAAACGATACCGTTACGGTTTCAGAGCAGAAAGAGGCCAGTCAGCTCTATAACAAAGGGAACTATGGCTATCCTCTGAGCGGAGGTGGGATAGAATTGGACCTCACCGAGGCTTTATATCTGGTTGAGTCCAATCGTCTCCAGGTTTTCAGTGAAGGCAAGGAGATAACCTTTGACCGTCTCTTCATCAAAGCCTCCAGACAGATGGATGGATTTGATGTCAAATATCTTGTTTATAGGGATATGAGGTCTAGGGGGTTCATCGTAAAGACCCGTTCCGGGGATTTTGACATCTCGGTATATCCCAGAGGGATGAGCGTCAGTAATTCCCGTCCGGAGTTCATGGTGCACGTGGTATCCGAACGGACGGAGTTGGACTCTGCGGATTTCATAGCCGAGGACACGACTAAAAAAGGATACGAGGTCCTGTATGCCGTGGCCGACGAGGAAGGCGACGTGACCTACTACAAATTGGCGAAGAGGGATCCGAAAGGCCATATTACCACAGGAAAGACGGACAAGGTCATAGACGGAAATCTGATCAGCGACCGCGTCTTTGTGTTCGGCGAAGATGATTATAAGGTATTGACTGAAATCGGTTTCTTTGGAAAGGATGTAGGTGGTGCCGTTCAACTATCCTTTATTGAAAGCTACTATCTAGCTGAAAAAGGGATTCTGAACGTTCATAAAAATGATGGGAAGGTCATGAGCGAAGAGGAGATGAGATCGTTTAGTGATAATGAAAAAATAGACTTCAACCTCCGTATGGCCGCTTATTATGACCTCCGTTCTAGAGGACTTGTTGTCAAGACCGGATTCAAGTACGGTACACATTTTAGAGTTTACGAAGGGTCACCAGATGAATGCCACGCAAGATATCTTGTGCATGCGGTGCAGGCATCAGATGTGACCATGTGGCCGGAGATCTCGAGAACCGTACGCCTGTCGGGCGGTGTCAAGAAGGATATCCTATTCTGCCGTGTCGGTGATGAAGTGGAATACTTTGAGTTTAAATGGTTCAGACCTTGAATCGTAATCAATAAAAATCCCCGAAGGGAAAAATGTTTATCCGCGTCGATGAGGACGCGTTGAAGTCCATCTTCGTTTCGAGATTATCCCATCAGAGCTGTATGTCGATACCTAGCTTGTCTGTAAGCTCCTTGTATCTGTTCCTGATGGTGACCTCTGTGACGCCCGCGACCTCTGCGACCTCGCGCTGTGTCCTGCGCTCGTTGCACAGGATGGACGAGATGTAGATCGCCGCTGCGGCGACACCGGTAGGACCGCGTCCGGAAGTCAGTTCCTTATCGGTTGCGTCCTTGAGTATCTCCGCGGCCTTGGTCTGGACCTCACCGCTCAGTTTGAGCTCCGAGCAGAACCTCTGGACGTAATCCTGGGGTTTGGTCGGCATGAGCTTGAGTTTAAGCTCACGGGTCATGAACCGGTAGGTCCTTCCTATCTCCTTGCGTCCGACGTGGCTCGCACCTGCGACCTCGTCCAATGTCCTAGGGACACCGCACTTCCTGCATGCTGCGTACAGCGATGCGGCTACGACTCCTTCGATGGAGCGTCCTCTGATGAGGTTCTTGTTGACGGCCTTCCTATAAATCATGGCCGCCGTCTCCCTCACGTTACGGGGAAGACCCATCGCGGAGGCCATCCTGTCCAACTCCGATAATGCGAACGCCAGGTTGCGTTCAGTCGCGTTGGATACACGGATCCTTCTCTGCCACTTTCTAAGCCTGTACAGCTGGGCGCGGTTCCTCGTAGGGATGCTCTTACCGTAGCTGTCCTTGTTCTTCCACGATATCTCAGTGGATAATCCCTTGTCATGGATGGTGTATGTCATGGGTGCACCTGTACGCGCCCTCTTTTCACCCTGTTCTGCGTCAAAAGCCCTCCACTCCGGACCCTGATCGATGAACTGGTCGTCCAAGATCAGTCCACAGTCCTCGCACATGAGCTCACCGCGCTCATAATCGCGGACCAGGTGGCGGCTACCGCACTCGGTACAAACCTCTATCTCTTCAGTACCTTCTTTTGTTTTTGCCATTGTATCTCACCTTTTGGGTGTATAGTTCCATCCCGATGTTCAGAGAGGACGGTCCGTCCGCTTTGATAGACACATACGGTGCGTCCACCGGTCCGAATATACGAATTATTTTGCCGACATTGTGTTTACGGTCATCAAAAACAGGATCCCCCATCTCAGGAGGCGTAGCAGCAACTGCCACCGCTCTGCCATCAGATGTCATCTCTGATACAGTCCCAAAATAATCCATAAGTAATCTTCTCGTATTGACAGTCGGTATGCCAATTGACATTGATTAAACGTATACAGTATATAAAAGTTTGGCATCATTTTATTATGTTCGAGAACAAAATAGTTATTTTTCCACGTTCATATTATTAAATCTAACCCTTACAATCCATGCCGAACTCCTTATTTATATGGGAAACTGCTATTATTTAGTAGAAACGCTTTGTGATATTCACCGGAAACTGCTCAATTGACGTGAAAAGTTTAATAAGAGCGAGGTTGTATCGGTGGGTAATTGGATGCGCTACTGGCGAATCCGTAAATAATGGAGGTAACACATGAATTGGGACATAATGTCATTCCTGACCATCTTAATATTCGTATTTGCGATAGTATTGATGATTGCGGGAGTTTTCTCGGCCTATTTTGGCAGCGGAAAAAGCAGAACATATGGAATAATTATGCTGATCGTCGGTCTTGTCGTCTTAGTAGTATGGGCATACCTCGTTGGTTGGAGCGATATTGCTCTGTTCAATGAAGTACAAACCCTCGACATAATGATCGATGCGCTCATAAGTTTCCTGGCAATACTGCTTGGTGCGCTTGTCGCGGTCGGAATATTCCTTGTGACTGTTCTTAAAAGCTAAGCAACAGGAATAGACCGAGGGTCTCAAATCATTTACCCGCCTCTCGGTGGGTTTTTATTCTTTTATTTATTAGTGGTCCGTATGCCAAGGGTATCCATAATCATGGGAAGCAAGAACGATCTTCCTGTTGCAGACAAGGCAATCGCCGTTCTGAAAGACTTTTCAATCACATACGATATCAATGTCGCATCGGCCCATCGAACTCCTAAGAGGGTCTTGGACCTGGTTAACGAGTCTGATGCGGATGTCTTCATAGCCATAGCCGGTATGTCGGCGGCACTTCCCGGAGTGATAGCCTCCTTCACGACTAAACCCGTCATCGGAGTACCTGTAAGTGGCAAGCTCAACATCGATTCACTTCTATCTATCGTACAGATGCCCAGTGGAATACCCGTGGCCGCAGTAGGATTGGACCGTGGAGATAACGCAGCATTACTCGCCGCAGAAATACTGGCACTGAGCGATGAAGACATCTCCCAGGCCCTCACACGATTCAGACAGGCACAGGCCGACAAGGTCCTCCAGGACTCGGACGAGGTGTCCGAGGATGTTTGATGCGGACGCATTCATAAGGGATGCGGAAGCATCCGTTAAGGAACAGATCAAGGGTAAGGCGATCATCGCCTGTTCCGGTGGAGTGGACAGTTCTGCCGCCGCAGTTCTTGCTGGTAGGGTACTGGGAAGCGATCTTCTCGCAGTCTTTGTGGATACTGGATTGATGCGCAAGGACGAGCCCGAGGAGGTCAATGAGATGTTCAGGGACACAGGCATCAACTTCAAGACCGTGGACGCATCGGAAGAGTACTTCGATGCGTTGAAAGGAGTCACCGACCCGGAAAGGAAAAGAAAGATCATCGGGGAGAAGTTCATACGCATCTTCGAGAGGGAGGCCAAAGACTTCGGTGCGAAATACCTGATACAGGGAACGATCGCCCCCGATGTCATAGAGTCTGGAGAGGGCAATAAAGGGCTTATAAAATCACATCACAACGTGGGAGGTCTGCCGGAGGAGATCGATATGACCCTTGTGGAACCTCTCAGGGAACTATACAAGGAAGATGTCAGGAAGGTCGCTAGAAAATTAGGGATCAAATCCTCAGAAAGACAACCCTTCCCGGGTCCCGGTCTGGCAGTGAGATGTCTTGGCGAAGTGACTATGGATAACGTGAGGATAGTACGCGAGGCGTGTCATATCGTCGAGGATGAGTTGGAGAAGGCAGCCGCCAAGGGTAAGATGAAGATACCTTGGCAGTATTTTGCAGTTCTTTTACCGACGCGTTCTGTAGGTATGCGCGGGTCGGAGCGTGCTTATGGAAGGACGATAGCGATAAGGGCGGTAGAATCGTCAGATGGTATGACTGCCTCACATTCAGACATCCCCCTTACAGTCCTCAATAGGATATCGAAGCGAATAACGGACTCCATGGAGGATGTGAGTCGTGTCGTATACGATCTGACAGACAAGCCCCCTGCAACTGTGGAGTGGGAGTAAGAGAATCTGGACTCCAACTAACATTAGAGCGAGGATTCTATGGAATTATCTGTGGATTGTCAATAAGATCGTGCAGATGCGGCAAATCCCGCGTCGCAAACAAATAAAAAACCACGGTCCCGGCGTGTCCGAGACCATGTCTCACTCATCTTACGCTTGCAGCCAACCCTTCGAGCTCGCTGGTGGCCTTCCAAATGAGGGTCCTTGCGTGAAGGGGGGTGTTATTATCGTTTGCCAAGTCATCTAGGACGGTCATAGCGCCAGTGGCACGGACATCCATAGCTTCCTTCGTATCCATAAGTTTGGCCTTCGCCTCTGTGGCGCCTCGCCTTATGTTCCTGGGGATGGAATCATCACTGGCCAAGAAGTCCAGCACATCGGTTATATTTTTTATATTGCCGTTAGACATAATGTCACCTCTGAGATCAATAGATCTCAAACTCTTCCTGAAGATCGATAACTACTTGCTCAAGGACCTCTTCGAAGCTGGGGCCTTTATATTCCCTTGACCCGCCAAGATCGCTTTGGATCCTTGCTACGAAGTCGTTATTTTCCTTCATGAACTCTACGTTACACAAAACTTCTTCCATGGGTTTCACCTCTGGATGAATCTCGAATAAACAGGCACTATATAGCAATGTCGGATATAGATGACCTCACACTCGATCACATTTAAGGCCGATAGCACCGAAATGTTTAAAATAGTAACCTATCTTTAAGGCATGTCTTCAGTCGTTATCTTCAGCGATAGCGAGCAAGATATGTTGCGCCTTTTCAAAGGCGGAGGAATGGTAGATCATATGGCCGAAAAAGAATACCCGGATGATGGAGTTCAAGAAACAAGACAGTCCGGGCTCGGATTCAGCAGATATTCAAGAATCATGAAGATGGCCCGCACTCCCACAAGGGATGAGTACAAGAAGACCCTAGGCATAACCGCTCTGGGAATTATTATTCTCGGAGCCCTCGGATTCGGGATAATGTGGCTAATGACATATCTCCCAGCATATTTCTGAGCAAAGGAGTTAACAATAATGTCAGATCAGTACTCAGGTTCATGCATGTCAGGCATGAACGACGTCAAAAAGGCCCGTGCAGGTGAAACGGTTAATTGGCAGTTTTCAGTGGGCGGTTCATCGTCAGTAAAGCTGTCATTCTCGCAGGAGACCGGCCCGGATGCCGAGACAGCCCCCGATTGGGCACTGACCTTGACGGAATCAACCGGAAATGAGATATGGAGCAGCTTCGGAGTAAAGACCGAGGTAAATGTGGACATACCCGGCAAGGGCAACAAGGAACTAACGCTCAGTGCGGAATGCCCTAAAGGAGCTAGATACGGGGATTTCATTAACATCACTGTTCAAGCAGACTGTGATGGGATGTCGGACTCAATGGAGTTCAGCACATCCGCAAGGCAATCGATAATCATACTCAAGACCCAGATGGACCAGGAACGCTCTGCCGCAGACACACTTGCGTCGAAGGCGAACACTGGGGACGGGGAGAAGGACATCTATGCAATTCTAGCCCCTGGAGGGTTGAGAGGTTATGTGTTCGTCGAAGGTATGAGCACCGACCGTCTACGTGAAAAGATTCGCGATATAAGGAAAGCATACTCTTTCATTCCTGGTGAGACATCCTTGGATGAGATAGACCACTATCTGACGCCAGTATCCGCTGTCGTCGGAATATCCGAAGGGGACATCGTCGAGCTTGTAGATGGTCCGTTCAAGGGCGAGAAGGCAAGAGTGCAGCATATCGATGAGAGTAAGGAGGAGATCACGGTCGAATTGATAGAGGCCATGGTCCCTATACCCGTCACCGTAAAGGGTGACAGTGTCAGAGTTATAGATAAGGAGAGATGAAAATGGTAGATATAGTCGAGGCATTGGTGGACGGAGGCAAAGCTTCCGCAGGACCGCCTCTTGGACCCGCACTGGGACCGAAAGGGGTCAACATAGGCCAGGTCATTGAAAAAATCAACGAGAGGACTAGGGCCTTCGATGGAATGAAGGTTCCAATCAAAATCATGATCAATGACGACAAGTCGTTCGAGATCAAGGTCGGTACCCCTCCTGTCTCCGCGCTCATTAAGTCGGAGTTGAAGATAAAAAGCGGTGCAGGTAACCCGAAGGCCGACAAGGTCGGAGACTTGTCACTTGATCAGATAAAGAAGATCGCCGATATGAAACAGGACGATCTTCTAGGCGCTGATCTGAAGGCGCGTGCCATGGAGGTCGCAGGAAGCTGCGTCACCATGGGTGTGCATGTCGATGGTAAGTCCGCAAAGACATTCCAAAAGGATGTCAAGGGCGGCCTGTACGACGATAAGTTCTAAACATTTAGGGGGCATCAAGCCCCCATCTAATAATTATTTAAGGGGTGAGTGCAGCGGTGCTTGTACACAAATACATGATGAAGGTCACTTCGAACATAGTGTCCGCACTGGCATCCTTCGTCGCCCTAATGTTCATGACCCGTTACGTCCCCGACGAATACGGGCTGATGATGTGGGGGTTCGCATTCGTCGCACTCTTCAACGCCGTGGCCGATCTTGGTTTCGGTACAGCTCATATAAAATTTGTGGCCAGCGGTAGGGACCTCAACGATTGTTTCTCAACTTATGCGGTCATACGTACCTTGTTCGCCGGTCTTATGTTACTGTTGGCTACGATATTCACAGTCATAGGCATCCATAATGGAAGCATAAGTCTGGAAGCGGCCGCAGTAGTACTTGTGTTCATCATATTCTATACGATATGGGACGTCCGCTCAATACTCACTACGACATTCGATGCTAGATTAGAGAGCGGAAAGGCGTCCATTATCCTGATGACGGAGACCATTATAAGATCGGCAATCCTCATAATATTGGCGTATATGCAGGTCGATGCTGTGATACTGAGCACAGCATATCTTACCGGCATGATATTTGCAGCCATCATGGCCCTTGTTCTTACAAGGAACATAGGGTTACGTTTCGTACGTCCCACAATGTTGAAGGAATACGCCACGTACGCCGCACCTCTCGTCATAGCAACCTTCGTATTGATGGCCATGGAATCACTTGACAAGGTCCTCATAGGGTTCAGCACAGGTACTCTAGAAGTTGGTTATTACGCTGCGGCAATGGGTGCTGTGGTGGCCGTGATAGGTCTGGGAAATTCGATCAACGCAGTTCTGCTGCCTCAGCTCTCCAGTGCGGAGATGACGAGCTCTGCGTCAAAATCTGAAACGTTGATATGGACATCCCAGAAGTATCTGCTTATGCTGTTGCTTCCAATGATGGCGGTACTTATAGTCTACGGGGAAGAAATAGCCTCGACTCTGTTCGGAGGAGGATACGCGACGGCGGGAACAATATTGTCCGTCCTGTCAGTGATGATGGTCCTTAAGATAATGAGTGGAATCCTCTCTCAGGTTTTATATGCATCAAACAATGCCAGATTATACACTAAGGCCACCGTTATCTACGGTGTGCTGGTGATAGTTCTCTTTCTATTATTCATACCGGAAACCGGAATACTGCCCTTTTCCAGCGGGGTCGGCGCGGCCTTGGCTATAAGTCTGGGAAGTATCGTATATATCATCATTCTAAGTTATTATGTGAAACACGCCGCAGGAGTAAGGACGTATCCGAACCTTTGGAAGCACATACTTTCTTTAACGATCACTTTAACCGTGCTCGTACTGATATGGTATATCTTTGATGTATCCGGTGTGTTCTGGATGATATTCGTGTCCTTACTAAGTCTAGGTTTGTACGTAGGGGCGTTAGTGATTCTAAGGGAGCTTCAGTACGCCGACCTCAAATTCTTCTTGAATGCTATAAATCCCAAGCAGATAATGAAAAGTTTGGACGACGAACTACATTAAGTTAAGAAAACTTAAATAGGGGTCACTGTTTAGTCCAATGTGCTTGTAGGAGGGAACCAACCCGTTATCACTACAAGGAGG
>DATERX010000008.1:0-43257 GCA_035271165.1 Candidatus Methanomethylophilaceae archaeon | reverse complement strand
TGTATCAATGAGGGATTTCCCCACATTCCTAGCCACGGGCTCTTGGGCGAGGTCGAACTTGGCCTCGAAGGCCTCGGGCGTCTTTCCCTGAAAACCCATCTCCACCGTGGTGATGTACATGCCGATGTGTTTCAACAGATTCTGGACGTCATCCATTATCCTTTCTGCACGTTCGTCTGAAAGTTCCACCCCTTCCTTGGGGACTAAATCGAAGTTCAACGTATCCATGGGAACGGAATTGAATAGTGGTTCCCTATTTTTAACATATTCCCGAACTTGTAAGCAATTATTTGGGATATATGTCAAAAAACACGATACAGGACGGTAAATTATATAGCGGACCTGTTCTTAATGAACCATATAGGACGCGCACGACGCTACCTTCTATTATTTGATAAAAGAGTAGCCCTTAAATATAAAATCAGGAATGTGTGCCCGTTACAATCACTAGGTGTTGCATTATGGCAAGAAAACCCGCATCGATGTACAGACAGATCAAAGGACAGGCGAACACACGCCGCGAATACGTGGGAGGTGTGCCTAACAGCAGACTTACCCAGTTCGAAATGGGTGACCGTAAGGGAGAATTCCCTATAAAGTTGTCACTTAAAGTTGAGAACAGAGTGCAGATCAGGCATACAGCTCTCGAGGCCGGCCGCATAGCCGCCAACAGGGTGCTTTCCAAAAAGGGCCCGACAGCATATCACATGACAGTCAGAGTATACCCTCACATAGTTCTGAGGGAGAACAAGCTGGCCACCGGAGCAGGTGCGGACCGTGTTTCAAGCGGAATGCGCAACTCGTTCGGTAAGAACGTTGGTGTCGCAGCAAGGTTGCAGCGCAACCAGTCCGTTTACACCGTACGCTGCGTGCCCGGTTCATTCAATGCGGCAAAGGACGCTCTTTGGAGAGCGGCAATGAAGCTCCCCTCCCCTTGCTACATCGATGTGGAAGAGGGTCTGGAACTCACTCTGTGATGTTCGATCTGGAGTTAACACAGACGGCCGATTGGATAATTTCCAACGGTTACCGAAAGGTCGCTGTACAACTTCCAGAAGGACTTAAACTGAGGGCACTCGAGATCTCCGAGGCCCTCCACGATGCCACCGACTCCGAGATAATCATCATCGGACGCCCCTGTTACGGTGCGTGTGACTATTATACAGATTATAGGAAGGTAGCCGACGCTCTTGTTCATTATGGGCATGCGGCAATGCCCTCACTGGGCGAAGACCCCCATGTTTTATTCGTAGAGGCTCGCGCCGACGTATCTATAACTGGTCCCCTTTCGGAATACGTCGGTATGCTTCCCGAGAAAGTAGGAATCCTAGCATCGATACAGTATATAGGATTCATACCCGAGGCGATAAGAATCATCGAGGAATCGGGAAGGAAAGCCTTTGTATCCGAGGGGGGTGCACGGACGAAATATCCAGGACATGTATTGGGATGTGATTGCAGTACGGCTGAACGCATCATCGACTCGGTGGACGCATTCCTGTTCCTGGGAGAAGGTGATTTCCACCCTCTGGCGGCCGCATTCAGTACGGACCGTGAACTTTTCGTCCTCAATCCCGTCACTGGCGAGTTGAGGAACATAGACAATACAAGGGACCGGATACTGAGGAGAAGATTTGCCGCGATAACCATAGCCTCGGAGGCGGAGAGATTCATGGTACTAGTTTGCAGCAAGGTAGGTCAGAACAGATCCATTGATGCGGAAAGGATCATACAGATGATACGTGATGCCGGCAAGAAGGCATACATGATGATCTTGGACGAGGTAAGCCCGGAATCCCTGGCGCACTACAGAGTGGACGCCTTCGTCAATACGGCATGTCCTCGTATCGCCATGGACGAATCGGCACGTTTCGATAAACCGATGCTTACGATACCCGAGATGGAGATTGTCCTCGGGCACAGGGATTGGTCAGAATACGAGTTCGACGCGATACGTGAATGACTCGTTAAAAACGTCCATTAGACTACTTTATAATAAATTATAGGATACGGAGTCCCATGGTAACGTCGGAAGAGTTCCAGAAGGGAGTACTTCCCGATGCACGTGTCGGGATCGGACGCGGATCTGACACAGGGAACGTGGAAAGGAGTGTCGCCTCCTTCGATAACGAGAACATCATGATTTATGACGACCCCAAGACCCTAGCTGAGGATTTGGTATCTGGAAAGTTAGATGCCGCAGTCAGAGGAGATATGTCATCGTCCGTCCTGCTTCCGTATATTAAGGATGTGCTCGGGCTTCGAAACTTGGAAAGGGTCGTTCTGATGGAACCCATCGGCGGTAAACTGTTCCTGTTATCTCCAGTTGGTATCGATGAGGGATGGACCGTACAGCAGAGGTTCGTACTGGCCGTCCACTCAGTCGAGCTTGCCAAAAAGGTGGGGCTCGGTACCAGGATAGCCGTTATGTCTGGAGGAAGATGCGAGGACTATGGCAGATGTAAAGCAGTCAACAACAGCATCGATGACGCTCTGACTCTGGTAGGTATGCTTAAGGAGAAAGGTTATGACGCATACCACTCCCAGATCCTAATAGAGAAGGCGGTGAAGGAGGCAGATATCGTAATCGCCCCCGAAGGCATATCTGGAAACCTTCTGTTCAGGTCCATGCATCTAGTTGGTAACGCCAAAGCCCTTGGTGCACCAGTAGTGAACTCCGACTTGATATTCATTGACACCTCTAGGGCAAAAACAGACTACAGAGACTCTATTATACTCGCACTTAGACTTACCAAGGTGAAAAAATGATTCTGGAGATAGACGGTGAATATTCGGGTATCAGGTTCTCTGCGTGCCACTTTATTCCTAGGCATGAAAAATGTTCAAGGCTGCACGGCCATTCATATGTAGTGCGCCTGAGGCTCGAAGGAGAGATAGGAGAGGACGGAATGTTAATGGATTTCGTAATACTCAAAAAGGAGCTCCGTTCGATAATGTCCAACATGGACCACAAGACACTTCTTCCCTCGAAATCCGAGGATGTCAAACTGACCATCGACGATGAATCGGTTGAAGCAATCACCTGCGGTAAGAGATACGTCTTCCCGTTAGAGGACGTTGCAATACTAGACATCCCAAACACTACCGCGGAAGAGATGGCGAAGATGATGGTGGCGCAGATGATGGTGGATGTGGATTTCCCCGATAACGTCAAGGCTGTGTCCATAGGTCTAGACGAGGAGAGAGGACAGACTGCATGGTACAGGGAGGAACTCTGATGGCGAAGGCCATCGTCCTTCTATCAGGTGGTTTGGATTCCACAACTACGATGGCCAAAGCCTTAGACGATGGAATGGAAGTCCATGCACTGGGGTTCAGATATGGGCAGAGACATGAAAGGGAGATGGTTTCGGCGAACGAAGTGTGTGAGCACTACGGCGTGAAACTGACAGTGATAGAAATAGATCTCTCATCATTCAGCTCCGCTCTTACAGATCCTGATGTCAAGGTCCCTCATGACCGCGAGGGGAATCTCGATGAGGAGATACCTTCGACTTACGTTCCTGCCAGGAATATTATATTTCTAAGCATCGCCGCCGGATTATGTGAATCCATTTGCGCCGACAGGATATACATAGGTGCAAACGTGGTGGATTATTCAGGATATCCCGACTGTCGCCCCGAGTTCTTTGAGGCCTATCAAAACATGTTAGAGAAAGGGACAAAGGCCGGAGTAGAAGGGAATCCAATCAAGATTGTCACGCCGATATTGAACATGTCAAAAGCGGACATAGTCAAATTAGCTAAGGAATTAGATGCTCCTCTGCACCTCACATGGTCCTGTTATGAGGGCGGAGAGAAGGCATGCGGACACTGCGATTCCTGTATACTCAGACTTAGAGGTTTCAAGGAAGCAGGATTTGAGGACGAAATCGGATACGAGTGATAAGATGAAGATAATCGAGACGTTCACATCATTGCAAGGCGAAGGATTGAAGATGGGAGCCCTTACGTTCTTCATCAGAATGGCAGGGTGCAATCTGCGTTGTTCCTGGTGTGACACGAAGTACGCCTTCGGTGAAGGGGAGGAATGCGATATCGAAACATTGGCAAACATGCCAGACGTGAAGAATGTTTGCATAACCGGCGGTGAACCGCTACTTCAGGAGAAACTTCCTGAACTGATCGAAAAATTACTTTCAAAAGGTAAACACCTAGTTTTGGAGACGAACGGCTCCATGGATATCAGCTATCTGTGCGATGACCCCTATCTAATGATAAGCATGGACATCAAATGTCCAACATCCGGGATGTCGGACCGTATGCTGATGTCCAACATCCAGCATCTCAAAATGAAGGACCAGCTTAAATTCATCATAGCGGATGGCGAGGATCTAATCTATGCCATAAAGGTTCTTGAAGACTATTCCCCCAGGACGAATGTGATATTCTCTCCGGTAGGCGGGATGGATCTGGAACCTCTTGCAGAGGAAGTGATCTCAAGGAGATTGGAAGTACGAGTACTTCCGCAGCTCCATAAGATCATCTGGGGAGATAAACGTTCAGTCTGA
The DNA here is from genome assembly GCA_035271165.1 of Candidatus Methanomethylophilaceae archaeon. GTDB lineage: Archaea > Thermoplasmatota > Thermoplasmata > Methanomassiliicoccales > Methanomethylophilaceae > VadinCA11. Next base: position 38,725 of record DATERX010000008.1, on the reverse strand, counting down.
ACTAGAATCCAACGCTTCGAACTTCTTTCTGAGTTCGTAACGCCTCTTGAAGTTTGCTATACTCTCTTCTACCGTACCGTCCTCATCGGAGGATATAGTTATCCCTGCGTCAGAAAGTATCTGGATGCCGTGAGTGCCTATGCCACCGACTATGATCGCATCGACACCAAGATTCACAATGGCATCGGCTACGAGCATTCCTGCCCCTGACGCCGCATCCTTATGCTCGTTCTCCACGACTACAAAATCCAAGGTGTCCATATCCACGATAAGGAAATAAGGTGCGCGTCCGAAGTCATCGGACACATAGGAATCCAACGTATCTCCGTCAGCTGTGACTCCTATCTTCATCTTATTCCACCGTTTTGACTATTTTCTCAACTATCGACATAAACGCCTTCGCGGAAGCGGATTCGGGGGCGTCCAGGACCACAGGCATACCTTTGTCGCTGGATATGACCACTCCGAGCTCTATCGGGACCTTACCGAGGAATTGGATGTTGTATTCCTTTGCAACGGCCTCTCCACCACCGCTTTTGAATATCGCAGTCTCCTCATCACAATGAGGACAGATAAAACCGCTCATATTCTCAATGACTCCTAAGACAGGTATCCCAGTTTCTGCGGCGAAGGATATGGATTTCCTGCTGTCGATTAGTGACACTTCCTGAGGCGTCGTCACTATAACCGCTCCGTCGGGTTTGGGAATGAGCTGCATGATTGAAAGTGCCTCGTCGCCAGTTCCCGGAGGCATATCAATTACTAGGTAATCGAGGTCGCCCCATTCCACATCCTCTATGAATTGCCTTATGGCCGTGTTCTTGACCGGACCTCTCCAAAGGACCGGTGTGTCCTTGGTCGGCAACAGGAATGCCATCGACATTACCTTTAACGACGGAGGGACCATGATCGGAATTAACTTTTCATTCTGTACGTCGAGCTTCTCATCCTCGATCCCGAACATCTTAGGTATACTGGGTCCAGTGATATCGACGTCCATTAGACCTGTCGCGTATCCTCTGTATGAAAGTGCACTCGCCAAGTTGGAGGAAACGGTGCTCTTACCGACACCACCCTTTCCACTCATTACGATGATCACATGTCTGATTTTATCCAGACTAGCATTAAGTTTGGAATCCTTCTCAATATTTTCTGCACTTATAACCGCAGCCATAAATTCGAATCGTCTAAACACTATAAATTATGATGTCCCATATATCCTAGCATAACACAACGAATATAACTGCTGAAATGTATGAACGAGATATGCCTATTGGAGATCCACATGGGGGAGATTTCGAATATACGAACGAAGGACTACCTCAGAACATAACGGCAGTTCAGGTACCTACCAAGAACCTGGATAGAAGTATAAGATTTTACACGGAGCTTCTTGGAATGGAAGAAATCTCCAAGGAGGAAACACACGCCGTACTCCGGAGAGGTACGGCGGTAATACTGCTCTTCATGTCGGACGAGACGGGGATCGACACCGGCTTTTATATCGGCGTCGATGACCCCTATGCGCTCCATAGAAGGCTGATAGACGAGGGCGTGGTGTTCATGGTAGACCCTAAAGCCGGGCCTATCGGTGTATACACCTCATTCCGTGACGATGACGGGAACATAATCCGCGCCGTCGACAAGTACGCCATCGAACAGTTCTAAATCTCAGGTGCCTAGGTTCGCTATTTCTACAGCCTCTTGGATTTTATCCTCGAGCTCTTTGGGCAGACCCTCTATTCCTCCTGAGAGGAATCCCCTTACTATCATACTTACGGCCTCCTCTTCCGACAGTCCGCGGGACATAATATATTCTATCTGGTCCCTGGCTATCTTTCCGACGGCAGCCTCGTGTGTCATCTCCAGGTCCGAATGGTTGGCCTCAAGTTCTGGGATCGCCAGAGTGGTACCTCCTTCAGTGAGTATGATGCTCTTACATTCGAGGTGAGCGTTCACTCCCGGAGAGTTACCGACGAGACGTCCGCGGGCGATCATCCTGCCACCCATCGTGATGCTTCTGCTGATGATCTCCGATGAGGTGTTCCTTGCATTCAGATACACAATGGATCCGTTGTCTATATCAGAGCCTTTCTGTGCGATGCACATAGAGTTGAACTTGGCGCTGGAACCTTCGCCGTTCAGGTTGGCGATCGGATTCGTCTGAATCGTCCCCACCTCGTCCAAAATAACGTAGTTGTTAGTGAAATGAGAGTTCTTACCGATGTTGATGGCAGTCCTTGGTCTGACGACCGTATCGCTACCCCAGTTGTGGATCATAGAGAAATCGAGTCTAGCGTCATCGCCTAAGAACATCTCAGTTATGCCCACATGCACGGAATCGTTGGCGTGAGGACTGGTGGCACAGCCTGTAATCAGACTCGCGGACGCACCGTCTTCTATAATGATGATGTTATGAACGTTTTGTATGGACTTCGAGGAGTCGATGAGCATACACGACTGTATGGGATCCTTGATCTTGTATCCAGACTTAACGCGGATAAAGTATCCGTCCGAATTCTCGAGATAGGTGTGGGCAGTGAACTTGTCCTTATCGGGTTCCACCACCGTCCAGAAATAATCCTTCACCCAATCGTATTTCTTCAATGCTTCCTGGGTGGACAATATCTCCAATCCCTCGGCGAGGGTCGGGGAGCAGTGACTCATTGTGTTGTCGATGAACATTATGGTACCTGAACGACTCTCTTCATGGGAGGTGACACCAACGCTCTTCATGGTATCCCTGTAGACGTTATCGGGACATTCCAGGTCCTCTATGACATCACGGTCCTGTCTGCCCTTTTTATATTTTGAAATATCGATGTCCCTACCGTAGGCGTCCTTTTTCTTCAAGGCATCCTTTATTCTGGTATCACTATCGCTTTGCATACTCCGCAGTCTCCGTATCCTTTGGTCTTTATGGTCTTAAGTAGGTCTGCAGGCCTTCCGGAACAGCGGATCCTGCCTTCACCCATAACATAGGCCTTATCGGCTCCTATGTAGTCTAATATCTGTCCTGTGTGCGTAATTACCAGGGCGGATACCTTTTTTGGAGCGCTCCTTCTGCATTCCAACTGATCGTAAAGCAGGTCGCGAACCTTGTTACCGATTAAGTCTATGCTCTGAAGGTCTACACCCGACTCTGGTTCATCCAGCAGGATGAGCTCGGGACTCTGGGCAGTAAGTTGCAAAAGTTCCGAACGTTTTATCTCCCCTCCTGAGAACCCCACGTTCACGTCACGGTGGAGGAAGTCCTCCATCCTGAAATCGTCGGCTTCCTCAAGGACCTCCTGGGCACAGTCTTCTCTTGCCGTGTTCTTGATGAGTTCCCCTAGCTTCACGCCGACCACGTTCGGCGGCCTCTGCATCATCATACCTATCCCCATCTTTGCACGCTCATCGACGGGAAGGTTGGTAATATCGACGCCTTTGAAAATTATCTCCCCTTTGGTAATCCGGTTGGAGCTGTATCCCATTATGGCGGAAAGCAATGTGGATTTTCCCGATCCGTTGGGTCCGAACAGGATGCAGGTCTGACCTTCCTCCACGACGAGATCGACACCCTTTAGGATCTCACTTCCGCCAGCTTCGGCATGAAGGTTGTGGATCTCTAACATATTCGTCATGGTTATGCTTAACGGATCGTCAATCGTTTAATACTTTGTTCGAACAGCCCTTATCGCGCGTGTTTATCTGTTACAACGACTGAAAAACCAGGCCTTAACGACAAAGGGATTATACGGCGACCGTGTATTTTCGTTCCATGAAGGTCATTGCCCTGAACGGCAGCCCCCGTCTGCTCGGGAACACATCTAACATAGTGATAGAGATGCTCGACGAATTCTCCAAGGAAGGGTTCGAGACCGAACACATACAGCTCTTCTCCTACGATTTCATACCATGCAATGATTGCAGATCCTGCGAGATTCGCGGGGATGGGAGATGTATCAATGAGGATGACGAGCTTAACTCCATAATGGATAAGCTCAGGGAGGCCGACGGCATACTGATGGCCAGTCCAGCATATTACGGCACAGTCACATCCCAGATGAAGATATTCATGGAGAGGGCGGGCCTATCCTTCGAGACCGGGAAAATGGGGTTGAAACGCAAGGTCGGCGGTGCAGTCGCAGTATCACAACACGACGGGGCGACCACAGCATATTCTGAAATGGTCAACTTCATGCTTAGAAATCAGATGCTGGTATGCGGTTCCACGCCACACACGGTTTTCAGGGCTCTGAACTCCCCTCAATATTTAGAGGATAAGGCGGCCATGGAGGCCACCTCCATCCTGATCAAGGAAATGATTTGGGCTATGGAGCAACTTCAGAAGAAGTAAAAACCGCAACCCTCTTCTATGGAGATCAGGGCAACCTGTTCCATACGGTCCACTGGGCCGGAGTATCTCCTTACCATCATCTTACCCTCTTCAGGCAAGGCCTTCCTGAGTGTCTCCACCTCTTCTAGGAGCTTTGCGGCATCCTCGGAGGTGAACATCCTTCCTGAGGATGCACTCTCGGGTACCGATGCCACAATGGAACATCCGTGCCTTCCAGCAATTTCGGGTAGGAGGCTGTTGTCGGGACCGAAAGTACCCATACATCCCCTGCCCTTGTCCCACGATACCTTACAAATGGAACAGGTCTCCTTCATCTCGTCGAAAGATACGAGCTCCCATTCGGTGGTACGGTTCTCAGGAAGGGAATCGTCTATGGCTTCTTGACGTTTTGACTCATCCAGTTCGGCGAGCTCGACCCATCCAGAGTAGGATTCCTTGACCAGAGGTTCCAGGGAGGATATGTCATCCTCGTCCTTCATAAGGTCCATGTGGACGATCTCCGTATCCTTGCTGAGCTTGTTCCTTTTTACGAAAGACTCCCAATCGCCAACTGCGTTCTCCGCGTCGGACTTCGATACGGTCTTGATGGTTTCCGCAGCATCCCCGAACCTTTCCGGATTCGCAGCGAGCACTCTAACGGTCTTGAGCTTCCTTTCCTTACACAGGGCGCTGGGGCACTCTGTCTCTTTAATCGCTATGTTGATCCCCATCTGATTCTTCCTCTAATTTTCTAAGGTACTTGTTACGGTTCTTAATATATGAACTGTAGGTAAGCACCATTTTTAGGAGGATGACGCCGATTATTACCGCTATTATAGACCATACGAATTTAACATTCGTCATGTAGAACTCTGTATCAGTGAACAATGTGGATACGTCGTACGGTATCACAAAGCCACCTAGATCAAAGATCATCAGCAACCAGAATATGGAGTATGTCAGGGAGACCATCGAGAAGAGAAGCCTCCCCTTGTTCCCCTTGGCGTAGAACTTGGTGAAGAAAGACAATGCCACGATGGGTATACCGAACAGGTAGATTCTCTCTAGCAGTACGATTAGCATATCTATGAATTCCTCGAACTCTGCGAACTCCGCAGGTAAGAGGTCCGTCGTGCCTCCGTAGTAGGTCACGATGAGGTAAGGTATCACCACGACGAATATCGATGCAATTAATAGCGAGAGCAGCCCCTTGCCCCATGAACCGTTCCTCAGGTCCGTCCCGAGGGACGTATCCACATTGGGTGCGTAATCTTTGTCCGCCCGCCCCTCCCAGAACTCCTTGAGGTACTTCTCGCGCTTGCTTTTGTAAGATGTGAATGCGATCACCATCCTGATCAGGATAAGGCCCACAAGTATTGCGATTACACCCTGGAGGGCCAGTAATATGTCTACATCGCCTAAGGAGATCCCCCCACTTTCACCCATCATAGAGGAAAGATCCAGCGAGAGGGAAAGGTAACCTCCCTCGAATATCAAGAATAACCATCCAATAGAGTATGCCAGATTGATCAGCATGAATAGCAATCTCCCCTTGTTCCCCTTAGCGTAGAACTTCAAGAAGAACGACAGGATGACTATAGGTATACCATATATTGCGAACCTGTAGATGAGTCCGGTGAAGGACTCAAATATACCGCCGAGGTCCATCTCCATTCCTTCCGACATTCCTGCCAGGAGTTCTGTGATATATCCTTCCAGGAGGTAGACCATGATTAAGGGTATCACGACGATGACGAACAGACTGCGTATCGCACCTGCGATACCTTTCCCCCAGGATCCATGCCTAAGGTCGGTGCCCAATGAGGTATTCTCATACTCCTCGCTCATGCTAATGCCTCCATCATCTGCTTTAGTATGTCAATCATCTGAGCATACTGCTCCTTTTCGAGTACTATTTCAGTACCATCCACATCTATGGTGTAATCGCCAGCCTCATACTGTTCTTCCAGTGCTTCCACTATGGACCCACCGGATCCCGCTTCCACTGTCAATAAAAATCCAGTGCCGTCATTGGTCATATGAATCTCAACATCGCCGATGGTGGCATTCAGCTCAGAGGGGACGGGGAATAGGAAATCCTCTATCTTGTCTCCTGTGACCGTGATCTTATCCTCTTCGATGTCTATGGTCGGCGGAGTCATATCATCGGAGGTTCCAATCCTGGCGGTGGCGTATATCGAAGCGCCGGCCAAACCGAAATAATAACTTCCGGTGATTTCAATGCCTAGGTACGTTTCGATGGATTCCCCACCGGAGATCATCATAAATGACGCGTTCAAAACATTGATCTCCAGTTCTACAGGAAGTGTGCCGGACTCACCAGTCGCAAATGTTGTGGATGAGCTATTTAAGATCCTGTATTTGACAGTCTCATCTTTATTCATCATATCAATGCCCACGCTGACGTCAGTGAGGGCATATCTTAGGTTGTTAGTGATCGAAATCTCAGTATACATCTGTATGTTGACCTCATCGAAATCCCTATACATCATATCCTGTCTGAGGACATCTCCGCCCTCATTTTTAAGTAAAACGATTTTATCATCGCCGCGGGCCTTTATCGCAGCGATCGCATTATCGATCTCGAGATCATAATCCGATGCTTCAGGATTTATTTCAATAAATGAAGTTGGTTCGCCCTTCTCATAAACCGAGACGATCCCGGTTCCATCTTGGGAACTTATAGCGTCTCTGATATTCATCTCAAGAATATCCACATCATCGTCAACAGGATATTCAGCATCCACTCCCAAGCTGAAATCTATCGGCATTTCTTCATTGCTAGCTGGAATGACGCCAAAAGCAACGAAGGCTACGACTCCTAATATAGCGAAAACGTAGATGATATTCATCAATACATTGACTACACCTGCTGACTTCACGATTAGGATATCGCTATCTAAATTTAAATCAAACGTTATAAAAATAGAAAATTATGATTATATGACCGACGATAAGGTTTCGATTATGTCTGATATCAGGATAAAAAAGAGAAAGAGGATGAGGGAGAAGGATGCAAAGGAACTATCCTCCGTCCTTGAGGACGTGGTTGGTGTACCGGTTTTCGGAGAAGGTGAACCTGTGGATACCGCCGAGAGCACCGATTATGATTTAATTTTCGTGGGAGGTGACATAATCGGCCTGAACTATGAGGAAAAGCCGTTCCTCACTATCAGAGGAATGTTGAAATACAAGCCCATAAAACGTTACGTGACTGTGGATATGGGAGCGGTCCCGTACATCTCCAACGGCGCAGATGCGATGGGTCCCGGGATAACCGATGCGGACTCGGATATAGAGGAAGGGGACATGGTATGGATACGCGACATAAACAATAAAGTCCCTCTAGCTGTCGGTGTCGCATTGAAACCCGCGTCCGAACTTATAAAGAAGCTTCCTGGAAAGGCAGTCAAGACCATACATTACATAGGCGATAAACTTTGGAAGACTGGTGAGTGATAGTTTTGCGAAAAAGACGGAAAGGTTCGGATGATGACAGGATCTTCATAGATCTGGAGGGCTATGAGGTTGAAGAGGACAGGCACAACTTCAAGGCCAGAATCAGCACTGTGGAGATGAAGGAGTTCTCGGACCTGACGGTTATCTCGGACCTTCTGAGCCATGACTGGATAGTGGTCGTCGAGACATCAAAGTTCAATGAGGGCGAGGCCTTACGCAGGGAAGCACACGACAAGATGAGATCCATCGCACAGGAAAAAGGAGCCAAGTTCTCCGAGGTAACGGAGCGTGTCGTGATAATAGCTCCCGTAGAGGTAAAGGTGGAAAAACACAGGATTCGCAGGAGGATCTGAAATGTCCAAGACGGTCCATGACCCGCTCCACGGGAGCATAATCCTGAATGGAGTGTTCCGGGACCTTGCGGACAGACACGAGATGCAGAGGTTAAGGTCGATAAAACAACTGGGCCTCAGCAACCTGGTGTTCCCTGGCGCAAATCACACAAGGTTCGAACATTCGCTGGGGACTTATCACCTGTCAGGCAGGATGGCATCCTCATTGAAGCTATCGAAAGAGGAGTCCGATCAGGTGAAGGCGGCTGGTATGTTGCATGATATATGTCATCTGCCCTTCTCGCACACCCTCGGAGATTTCGCCGAGGAGCGTTTCGGTTTCGACCATATGAAAGCGGCCAGAAAACTCATAAAAGGCGATGTGAGGACATACCCGGAGAAGGACGAATCATTCTTAAGTTCCGAACCTCCCATATCAGAGAGGCTGGAGGAGACGGGGATATCGAGCCGAAAGGTGTGCGACTTGATTGAATACTCCAAGGCCCAGGATGCAGACTCCAACGTCTTCTCGCCAAAAACGGGACAGTCGTTCTTTGTGTCCGGCGACCATCTGCATCAAATCATACACGGCCCTGTGGATTCGGACCAGATGGACTATCTCGTGAGGGATGCCCATTATACCGGAGTCACACACGGGAAGATAGACATCGAAAGGATACTTTCCACGATGCACGTCTTCAATGACCAGATAGTTCTGGATAGAGGGGGTATAACAGCCGCAGAGGGCCTTATGGTGTCTAGGTCGTTGATGTACACCTCCGTATATTTCCACGAGGCGGTCCGTGTTGCCGGTTCGATGCTGAACAAGGCCGTTGAAGTCTCTGATTTAGATCTGAGCGACATGTACCTCATGACGGATGGGGATCTAATTGCATCATTGGAGGCACAGGGCGGAAGATCCTTGAAGATAGTCAGGGAACTTATGAATCGCAGGCTATACAAGAAAGCGCTGGTCAGTTACGCCGCCGACCTCTCAGATGAAGACTCCCATATACTTACACAATATTCCGATTATATGGAGCGTAAGAAGCTCGAACAGGAGATTGCTGACCTCGCCGGTGCCGATATCTCGGAGGTGTCGGTGGACATACCTTCCGAATCCATACTTCTCTCGAAGATAAGCATAGGCAAGACCGACGTGTCGATAATGGAAGATGAAAGGATCAAGAGCATAACGAAGTTCTCATCCATAGCAAAAGCATTACAATCCAGGGACACGTTCAGATGGTCAGTACTGGTATCGGCACCAAAGGACAAGAAGGAATCCGTCCGTTCTGCTTCAAAGAAGGTCCTAGGCCTCTGAGAAACATGCAGATCAGATAGTGAATATCGAATTCCAAGCCTATTTTGATACAGATTCAGGATTTGTAAGAAGGGTAGGAATTATATCCTTAAGTACATCTTCAGCACGGCGTTCAAGATGGTCGTCGACATAATACTCATATTACTCGCAGGTGCCGTTGCGGCAATGGCTACGACCATTGGGGAGATAGCAGTACTGACGATGTTCTACCTCTCGGCACCGGAAGGTCAGGAAGGCCGTAAGAAACGAAGGACCATCGACACAGGATATATCCTGGGAAGTATCATCGGTTTGCTGGTATCCCTCGTCGTCGCCGTGATTTTGATACAGTTGCCCATAGAGAGGTTTCTCCCCTGGCTCGGAGCGATACCGATTGTCATCGGATTGTATTACATATTCCGCCCTGTCGCAGACCGCGGTATATACAAGGCAGGCAAGGTCATGGACAAGGCACGGAGCAAGCTCGCTTCCTTAGCATTGTACACCATAGTCACATTGGCCTTGTGCATGGACGATCTTGGCGTCTTCGTTCCCTTGCTTGCGGTGATGGAACCCTTGGAGATGCTGGCAATAGTCCTAGTAGCGATAGCGAATCTCCTATTCATTGTACTTCTGAGCAGACGCATCAGTAACATCGCATCCATCAAGGGTCATATAGACACCCTTCAGCAGAGAGTCGTACCTTTACTCTTCATACTCATCGGGATATACATCTACATGAAGGGAGTCTCCGGACTCTGATGTCCGGTTCAGCCCTTCACGACACCTATGGGAGTCAACTTAGCCACTCTGGATGACAATCCCGCTCCGCTTACGACATCTATCACAGAGTCGATGTCCTTGTATGCTTCCGGAGTCTCTTCCGTCAGTGCCTCATCGGAGCCGCTGAACAGGACTATTCCCAGTTCTGCCATCCTCCTCTTGACATTGGGTGCGGTGGTCTTTCTGGACGCTGCGGTTCTGGACATCATCCTGCCTGCACCATGGCATGTGGACCCAAAGGTCTCCTCCATGGCAGTCTGCTGACCGAGCAACACATACGTTCCTGCCTTCATGTCACCAGGTATGATGACGGGCTGACCGATATCGCGGTATTTCGCAGTGATCTCCTTCCTTCCGGCGGCGAAGGCACGTGTAGCGCCCTTCCTGTGAACGACGACGTCCATGTTGCTTCCATCGACGATGTGATTCTCCTTCTTGGCGATGTTGTGAGCCACGTCGTACACTAGCTCCATCTCCATATCCTCAGCAGAGTGACCCATCACCTTCTCGAAGGATTCGCGTATCCAATGGGTGATCATCTGCCTGTTCGCCCACGCGTAGTTGGCGCCGCAGCACATCGCCTTGTAATAATCCTCGCCCACCTTGGATTTAAGAGGGGCGCATGCAAGTTGTCTGTCAGGGAGATGGACGGAGTTCTCGCGCACGTACCTCTCCATCTCCTGGAGATAATCCGTGGCAATCTGATGACCGCATCCTCTAGATCCGCAATGTACGGTGATAGTAACATTACCCTCCTCAAGACCAAATGCCTCGGCGGCCTTCTGGTCGAAGACCTTGTCAACGACGTCCACCTCTAGGAAATGGTTGCCCGAACCTAATGAACCTAATTGGGGGATACCCCTTTTCTTCGCCCTGTCGCTGACAGTCGAGGAATCCGCCTCCTTCATGTATCCGCCTTCTTCGGTGGTTTCAAGGTCGCTCTTCCATCCGTACCCGTTCTTCACCGCCCATTCAGACCCCTTTGACAGTACGTCGTCCAGTTCTCTATTGCTCAGTTTCTTGATTCCTTTGGATCCAAGGCCAGAGGGTACGTTGACGTACAATGAGGCCATAATGTCCTTGATTTTATCTTTGACGTCATTCTCGGTAAGGTTCGTCCTTATGAGGCGGACTCCGCAGTTTATATCGAAACCGATACCTCCAGGAGAGATACTCCCCTCCTCAGCATCCACCGCGGCAACCCCCCCGATGGGAAAACCATATCCCCAGTGGATGTCAGGCATGGCCAAAGAGTTCCCTACAATCCCGGGGAGACACGCAACGTTCGCCGCCTGGATGGGGGCGTTGTCGGAGCGTATCTGGGGGATCATGGCCTCACTGGCGTAAATTATAGCATCTGTGCGCATACAGGAAACCTCGCCCTTGGGAATGCGCCATCTGTAATCATCAATCTTCTCAAGCGTGCCGTTCCATGCCATGTATATCAGTCCTATAAGGGGCCTTAAGCCATATATCAATTATTAGAAAAGGTAGGGGCCGGGACCGAGATTTGAACCCGAGTCGGGGGATCCACAATCCCCCAGGATAAAACCAAGCTACCCTATCCCGGCCATATGATATAGCGCTTGATTGGTTTCATCTACATAAAGATTATTGAATCAATTCGATTTTTTATGCCCAGGATATAGAGCATAAGAGGGACTGTCACTAATGCTCTATATTATATGAATAAAATCCATTTACCGCTTTATGGGAAAGAAGAACCTGATATCTGTTGTCGACATGAAAGACGAATGGCCGGACCTTGTAGATTTGGCTATAAAGATGAAGGCCGAACGCGGCCATCATGAGCACCTCTTACTGGATAAGACCCTCGCCATGATATTCGAGAAGCCCAGCACAAGGACCCGCATATCGTTTGATGTGGCGATAACCGAGCTCGGTGGGCACGCCCTATACATCGATGAATCCAACCTCCAGATGGATCACGGTGAGACCGTCGAGGATACTGCCAAGGTCATGAGCAGGTTCGTTCACGGTATAATGTATCGTGCGAGGGATTACAAGACCATGGATAAATTCGGGGATTTTGCCTCCGTGCCCGTCATAAGCGGTCTCGACAACCTAGAACACCCATGTCAGGCCCTCGCCGACATGGTGACCATCAAGGAACATAAGGGTAGTTTCCGCGGTAAGAAGCTTGTATATCTAGGGGACGGCAACAACGTCTGCAACTCCTTGTTGTACTCATCCGCGATCCTGGGCCTCGACATGGTGGCTTGCTGTCCTGCGGTCAGGATGCCCAACGCGGAGATAATGCTCAACGCCTCTCGCATAGCAGATGCGAACGGTAGCAAGATAATAGCATCCCACAACCCCTTGGATGCATGTCTGGACGCCGATATACTCTACACCGATACATGGATCTCGATGGGAGACAACACCAGCGACGAGGAGGCTCGCAGGCTATTCTCGAAGTATCAGATAAACAACGATCTACTGGAACTGGCCAAACCGGACTGCATAGTCATGCACTGTCTACCAGCGTATAGGGGCGAGGAGATATCCGCGGAGGTCATGGACGGCCCAAATAGCGTGGTGTTCGATCAGGCCGAGAACCGTCTGCACGCACAGAAGGCAGTGTTGTATACGTTGCTCAAATGATCTGACATGAGATGAGATCCTCGACTATACCGAGGAACTCCTCCTTCTTGTCATGGGGTATGGTCGCACCTGCGGCGACGCTGTGACCGCCCCCGAAACCACCTACAAGTTCCGCAGCCTTTTTCATAACAATAGATAGGTTCAGACCTCTGTCCACCAATGAACGGTCCGCCCTGGCAGATACCTTGACCCCGTCATCCGCATCCGCGAAGGCGATTATAGGCAACCATCTGTTTGCTGAACTTGAGTTGAGAAGCATCCCGGCTACTATCCCAACGACGGTATCCTTGATCTTGTCACTGGCGTCGAAGTGCTGTATGAAACGGCCCTCACGCATGAGATGGTTCTCGTTGATGTACGTAAGGGCGCCAGAGATATTCTTCCTATGTACAGTACGGTTCTTCTCGGCATCCTTCAAAGCGGAACGGTCGCCGCAACATATCCTCATCCCCGTCTCTGCATCTTCATATCTTCCGCACGAGTTCAGAAGCGTTGCGAACTCCTTGGCATCCCTCAATCCAGTACCCTTGTCGAATCCCGGAAGCGTGTACACCTCCCCGTAAAGGCGTTCTTCATCGCCGGTGCCGTACAGAAGTTCGATAAGCTTGTCCGTGGCCCTGTCCTTCTCATCCACGCTTAGGTCGTTCCATACCCTGTCCTTACCTCCGCGGGTAAGGGGGATATCTAGGTCGGAGTAGAACTTCAAGCATCCCCGGGGCGAGTTCGTGAGTCCTGGAAGTTCCGGGTCGTTGCTGTATTGTAAAAATTGTACGAGCCCCCTAGTCTCCCTTCCGAACAACCTGAGGTCCATCTCTGGTACAACCTCGCCGGATATCATGGCATCGTTCACGATGGTACGGTTCAAACTAACCAGCCCCGCCTCGCGACTGTCTTGGAAATCTCCAACGGCGCCTACGAGCGCCAGATACGCCAGGTCTATATTCTTCGGATCAACGTTCTTGGATACGAGGTATGTGACGCCAGCACCGCTTATCTCTATTGAACCGTCCATCCCGAAAAGATGGGGATTCACGTGGAACAAACTGATGAAATCATAAAGAGTGGTCTGTTTGCGTTTTGAACCAAGGTTTGGTATGTGATGGTCTGTGATCAGCAATTTATCCTTATCGAACTCGGGGAGATATCCGCTCCCGAGATCGCATATCCATAAAAGGTCGTCCTCGTTGGAGTTCACGAAGTCTATGACCTCTTCAGTGATCTTGTTCTCGTATCGGACGGTGTGTTCTATGCCCAACCTCTCCAATGTCATTGATGCTATGGAACCTGCCGTTATGCCATCCGCATCGATATGTGATATGACTGTAACACTCTTCGCTGACCTTACGGCTTCAGCGGCACGTTTCGCGGCCTCTCTGAACAAACCCATCTTACCAGATAAATCCAGCATGTTCCCTCACAAGCTTGGGATAGATTATTTCCGTTATATATTCAAGATTGACGGTATCCGCCTTGTTGTACTCTATTAACTTCTCCAAGGCATCCAAATTCCCATCGCGGTCCCAGCGTCTCCATAGACGTACGGCTTCGAACCCGTCCACGTCGATCACGTTATCTCCTCTGGTGATTCCCAGACTGGCCTCTAGGTTCTTCAGACCTCCCCTGAGACCGACCTTGAGTGATGCGAACCTAAGGTCCAGGTGAGGCATGTTCAGATTCAATCCAGGAAAACTATTCTTCAGAACAGGTACGTCGAAGCAACTGCCGTTGAATGTGACAAGCATCGATGCACCTTCGAGGGCATCGGAAAGCGAGCGGGAGTTCAATCCTCTCCCATGAGTTAGGGTGACAGTCTCGTTCTTCTTATGCACAGTCACAACGGTGACCAGGGAATCCCGGTCCAACCCATCCGTCTCAATGTCCAGATACGCGGCCGAATCCCGGAACTCTCCGAAAATGCGCCATTGATCGTGCCTCGGCAAAATGTTGTTCAGGCCATCCGCGTCACGTTCCTTCAGAAGGTCCATGGCATGCTCTATGGCAAGATCGCATCTGGCCTTCCTGGCATCGGATATGGCGCAGACCCTATCCGCTCCAAGGAAATCCTCCCAATCCCTGACGCCGGATTCCCAGAGGTCCATCTCCCTCTTCTTTCCGACCGATGGAGCCAAACTGAAGGTATGCCTGATCATACGCGAGTCTATATCGGAGCATCTAAAAAACCCTTGCATCCGCTTAATTAATATGTACAACTGAGGTTAGGTCGATTATGCGGACCCTAGAGATACTCCCCGGAGTCATTATAACTAGTGACATGTGCGTCCTTCTGGAAGAAGGAAGGACTGCCGTCATAGGGGACCTTCACCTAGGGTACGAGACATCTCTGGAGGACGAGGGGATATTCCTCCCTCGGATAAACACAGGTGGGATAAGGGATGCATTGAACTGCATCATCAGTCGTTACGAACCCGAACAGATAATCCTGCTGGGGGACATAAAACATGATTTCAGACGCTCCAAATACGGCACGTCCTCCGAGGTACTCGAGATTCTGGAGATTATGAACGAGGCGGCGGACGCCCTTGTGATAAAAGGGAACCACGACAACTATATTCAGAACATACTTGAAGGTGCGGGGATGCTCGCAGTGGACTACGTCGACATAGCGGGGTTTAGGTTGGAACACGGACATGTGGATTCCGGCAAAAGGCCGGTGATAATAGGTCACGAGCATCCGGCAGTGAGGGTTCCAGGCACCAGAGGGGGTAAGATCCACTGCTTCGTCCTAGCCAGGGAGGAAGGGATCTTGGTGTTGCCGCCGTTCAGCCCATTGTCCCTGGGCAGCGACCTTCTCACAGAGGGCACGGCAATGTCCCCCGCATTGCGTGATGCGGAGATCGGTAACGCCGAGATATATGGCATATCCGACCTTGGCATAATGGAACTGGGAACACTATCCAGTCTCGAAGGGATGGAAGATTATTGAATAATTGCCCGCACGTGTGCACCTGAACATTAAATAATAGTTAACGCATCATTGATTTTAGGAGAATTAAACTTATGTCAATGACTCCAAAAGATAGAGTGCTTGCAGCAATGAAACAAGAGTCCCTCGACAGGCCCCCTGTTGCGATCTTCACACAGTCCGCTACGCTCGGAATGATGGATAAGACCGGAGCAGCGTGGCCCGAGGCCCATACAGATGCTGGCCTTATGGCTAAACTGGGAGCTGCCCAGGCCGACATGTTCGGTTTCGAGGCAGTAAGGGTACCGTTCTGTTTGACCGCAGAAGCCGAGAGACTCGGATGTAGAGTAGCGGTCGAGAAAAGGGACGCAGCCCCGATGATCAAGGAACACCCGTTCAAGTTCGACCCTATGAACAGCGAATACGACAGCCCCGACGGACTCATGGACGTTGAGGAGTTCCTCTCAGGTGGTAGGCCCGCTGTGGTTATGGAGAGTATCAGAAAGCTCGTGAAATCACACGGTGACGACTACCCCATAATTGCAGGGAACACTGGACCCTTCACACTTACCGGTCACATGGTTGACACCGAGAACATGGTCTTCGCAATGATGATGGACCCCGCTCAGGTAACCACATGGGTAAGCGCGATAACACCCATCCTATCTGGATATACACAGGCCCTTTCCGACGCTGGAGCAAACGTCATCCAGATGTCAGAACCCACTGCTTCCACAGACCTGATCGCACCCGATATGTTCTTCGATGCATCCGGAAAATACATCAAGGAGTGTCTTGCAAACGTCAAGGACGCATACTCGACCTTACACATCTGCGGTAACACACTGCCTATCCTCGAGATGATGGTAGAAACCGGAACGACCGCCCTCTCCATCGAGGAGAAGGTAGATCCCTTTGAAGCCGTCGAGCACATCGGCGGAAAGATAGCCCTCGTCGGTAACGTCGGATCGGTCAAGCCCCTGTACCAGGGAAAGCCTGAGGACGTCGCTGAAGAAACGAAGAGATCTGCAAAAGCAGGATTCAACGTTATAGCTCCAGGCTGCGGTGTGGCTTCTGCCACCAAGGATGAGAATTTGGCCGCAATGGTCAAAGCGATCAAGGGATGAGAAATCTCAGAACCCGATCTTTAAACCTTTTACTTTATTTTTAAATCACAGGTTTTTTCGCAAATGTTTATTACTCTGATTACTGCTCATCAACCATGTCCGGTATCCTGACGGCGAACGCAGATTATGCTTTGAAAATCAGAACGATGATGAAATTGAGATATGAGCCCGTCGCCATCAAGCTGATACAGGAAGGGGAGGAGATCCCAGGATATGAGAAACCAGAGAAACAGATGTCCCATTGTCAGGCGATAATGCGTGCCAGGAAAGGGGAATGTCTGAAACTCAAGCCGGAGGATCTCAATTGTCACGTAGGTTCGTCCGCACTGAATATGACGGAGGTCCCCGCAGGTGTGGCCGATGGGACTTTCCATTATAAGTTAGGGGGATTCGATTCCCCGGAAGCCGCTGTAAACTTGATAGCAGACCGGGTAATGGTCGACGAAAAGTTCGTCGGTGAGATGGTATGTCCGCTAAAGGACGCGGATTTCAAGCCAGACGTGATCGTCATCATCGACATCCCCGAGAGAATTTATTGGATGGTCCCCCTAATGACTGGGAAGGGGGGAGGAAAGGCGACATTCTCCGCGGGCGCGTTCCAGTGTACATGTGAAGATGTAACAGCCTACCCCTACGTCACGCAGACGCCGAACATCTCACTTGGATGTTATGGTTGTAGGAGAAGGACGGATATGGGCCCAGAAGAGTTAGCCGCAGGGTTCCCGTACGGGATGATCGGAGATTTCGTAGAACGTCTCGAAAGATTGGACGAAGGCATAATGAAAAAGGCTAAACACGATTGATGGAATATATCGCCACATTTTCAAAGGCTTTAAATAGTAGTTTATTAAATCATCTTTGAAAAATATCTTTAACGATGTTAATTTTACTAATAACATAAGAATTTTCATCTTTTCAACCCTGTTAAACGTTGGTTTTATAATAGACTAACAGAATACTCGAAAGTGCAAGGGAATGCAGGGCCCTAATCCTGTAAAGTATGAACGGAGGTAAAAAATGCCAAAATACGAGGACGTAATTGACTTGTATAGCGACGTAGGGAAAGTTCTCGCAAGAGCCATCCCCATCGAAGCCATCAGTCCGTTGCGCAACAAAGCCATCCAGAAGATCGCTGATCTTACCAAGAGGACATGTGCTGTCAACCTCGCCGGAATTGAGAAAGCTCTCAAGACCGGTACGATGATGGGCGGCATGTCAATCAAGGGTAAAGAAATCGATATCCCTCTGGTGGCAAATGCTGAAAAGATTGCAAAAGCAGTCAAAGGAATGATTCAGGTAACCCCGGAAGATGATACCGAAGTAAAGGTAAAATCCGGAGGAAAGAGCTTGGTTGTTGTTCTGCCCGAAATGAGGGCTAACGTAGGTATAGAATACACTACAGGATTCACATCCACAGCCGCAGCAGTTACCGAAGCAATAATCGACGAGTTCAAGGTACCGATGTACAAGGCGAACATGGTAAA
Organism: Candidatus Methanomethylophilaceae archaeon; assembly: GCA_035271165.1. Taxonomy (GTDB): domain Archaea; phylum Thermoplasmatota; class Thermoplasmata; order Methanomassiliicoccales; family Methanomethylophilaceae; genus VadinCA11. The sequence goes on along the minus strand of DATERX010000008.1, from coordinate 20,347 downwards.
GGGAGCAGTATGGGGAAGATATCCCCAGACAGTTAACTTCGCCGGAGCCAACATAAGGTCCATCCTCGACGTTCCCCAGAACAACGAAGGTGCAGGTTACGCGCTAAGGAACATCATGTCCAACCACGTAGTCTCACTTGTTGACAGGAACGCCATGCAGGGTGTCGCACTGTCCTCCATCTTCGAGCAGACCGCTGCTTTCGAGATGGGTGACGCAATCGGTCCGTTCGAGAGAGGTCACCTCCTCGAACTCGCATACGTTGGACTCAACGCTAACAACATGCTCTATTCGATAGTCAAGAAGAACGGAAAGACTGGAACAGTCGGTACCGTTATCGAGTCTGTCATGGAGAGGGCAATCGAAGATGGAGTTATCCGTGTTAAGGAGACCCTCCCCTCGGGATACAAAGTTTACACAACTGATGATCTTCCCCTGTGGAACGCGTACGCCGCGGTCGGACAGGTGGCAGCAGTCATGGTGAACGTCGGAGCAGCAAGGGCTGCCCAGGGAACACCATCTACTATCCTGTATTACAATGATCTTCTCGAGCACGAGACTGGACTTCCCAGTGCCGACTACGGTAGATCTATGGGAGTTACCGTCGGAATGTCGTTCTTCTCACACTCCATCTATGGAGGGGGAGGACCAGGTCTGTTCCACGGAAACCACGTTGTTACTAGGCACTCTAAGGGTGTTCTGATTCCCGCAGTCACAGCAGGTAACTGCCTTGACGGTGGAACACAGACATTCTCCGCCGAAGCAACATCCGGAGCCTTCAAAGAAGTCTTCGGTGATGTAGATGAATTCCGCCGCCCGATGCAATTCGTAGCGGCCGAGGCTAAGAAAGCAAAGAAGAAGGTCTGAAATATATGAGTAAACCACCAGCGGAATATGCCGGGATACCACTTCCGGAAGTAAGAGTGACCACTAACCGTTTCCTGAACGCGGAAACAACCGAGAAAGTTCTGAACGGATTAGAAGGAGTGGAGAATATCAGACAGATCAACATCACAGGCAAAAGTCTGCCCAGTAAGATTAACAGCGGACCCAACAAGGGGCTTGACAACAAACACTCCGAGCGCCGTACCATCAAGGTCGGCGACAAGGAGGTCGAGCTCACATATCTGGTTGGATCTTTTTATATCGAACTTGGTGTTGATAACGAAGAGATGCTCGAAAAGGCCGCTGGAGAAATCGAAGCCATATGCGCTGCCCACATTGAGCACGGATACTCGCTTCAGATAGGTAGATACTCAAAATACAGACCTTCTCTTAGAGATTATAGAGGTGTTTAAATATGAAATATCAAAGACAGTTCTATCCTGGAAAATCTGATCCTGCAGCCGCAAGGCGCAGGGTCATGGATCCTAAGGTAAAACTGAAGAAACTTCGCGACGTTCCTATGGAAGACGTCGTAAGGCTCATGGGACACCGCAACCCCGGAGAGGACTACGCGTCCATCCACCCCCCGATTGAGGAGGGCTCCGAACCTGATTGTCCCATCAGAAAACTGGTGACCCCCATCGACGGTGCAAAAGCCGGCGACAGGATCAGATATATCCAGTTCACTGACTCCGTATACTTCGCACCCGTGTCCCCTTACCAGAGGGCATGGATGTATCTGTCCAGGCACAGAGGTATCGATACCGGTACACTGTCTGGAAGACAGATTATAGAAGTCAGGGAGAGAGACCTTGAAAGGCTCGCAAAAGAGTACATCGACAACGAGACCTTTGACTCCGCATTGACTGGAATCAGGGGAGCGACCGTCCACGGACACGCCTGCCGTCTCGATGAGAACGGACTTATGTTCGACGCATGGCAGAGGTATGTCTGGGACGATGCTAAGAAAGAAGTCGTGTACGTGAAAGATCAGGTGGCTTTACCCCTCGACAAGAAGATATCCGTCGGAAAACCCGCATCAATGGAAGACGTCAAGAAGAGGTCGACCATATTCAGGGCAGACGGTGTCGATATGAGGGACGACGAAGAAGTCATCGCATACCAGCACAGGATCCACATGTTGAGGACGCTGGGCGGATTCCAGCCCTTCAACGTAAAGGGGGTCTGAACTAATATGGCAGACAAAGACAAGAGATTCATGGAATCCCTCAAGAAGAAATTCACTGAGGATCCAACAGATAAGTCCACAAGCTACTACAACTTCGGCGGTTACAAACAGTCGAAGAGCAAAGTATCTTTCCAGGACGAAGCGATGAGGATTGCCGAGAAACGCGGTTTCCCAATGATGAATGAGGACATCGGAGTTCCCCTCGGACAGAGGTCATGGATGCCCTACCAGCTGTCGCACACCGACACGTTTGTAGAGCCCGACGACCTGCACTGCATAAACAACCCTGCTATCCAGCAGGCGTGGGACGACATCAGGAGAACAATCTTGGTTGGTCTCGACTCTCCGCACAGCACCATCGAGAGAAGGCTTGGTAAGGAGGTAACGCCCGAGACGATCAACACGTATCTCGAGACAGTTAACCACACCATGCCCGGTGGAGCCGTTGTTCAGGAACACATGGCAGAGTGCAACCCTGCACTCGTGTACGACTCGTACGTCAAAGTGTTCTCTGGAGACGACGAACTCATCGATGAGCTCGACAGCAGGTTCGTAATTGACATCAACAAGCTCTTCCCCGAGGATCAGGCTAAACAGCTGAAGGAAGCCTGTGGAAAGACTTTGATGCAGGCAGTCCGCGTACCCTCCATAGTCGGCAGGGTCATGGACGGTGCAACAACATCCAGACACGCAGCGATGCAAATCTCGATGGCGTTCATCTCAGCCTACAAGCTCGCGGCAGGAGAAGCAGCAATCGCTGACTTCGCATACTCCGCAAAGCACCAGTCAATCACAATGGGAACCATGATGCCCGCAAGGCGTGCAAGGGGACCCAACGAGCCCGGTGGAATACCCTTCGGATACCTTGCTGACATGACGCAGTCCGACCGTGTATACCCTGACGACCCTGGTCGTGCAGCTCTTGAGGCTGTCGCTCTCGGTGCAATGATCTACGATCAGATCTACCTCGGTGGATACATGTCCGGAGGAGTCGGATTCACGCAGTACGCAACTGCTGCCTACACCGACAACATCCTCGAGGACTACGTGTATTACGCGATAGACCAGATCAAATCGAAGTACGGCGGACTGGCCAAACTGGACCCGACCGACAACGATAAGATCATGGACCTCGCAGAGGATGTCAACGGATACGCGCTCTCGTCATACGAGAAGTACCCCGCCGTCATGGAAACCCACTTCGGTGGATCCCAGAGGTCTACGGTAGCTGCCGCAGCCACTGGTATCGCTGGTTCAATGGCAACAGGTATCGCCGATGTCGGTCTGAACTGCTGGTACTACTCCATGCTTGATCACAAGGAGAGGTCTGGAAGACTCGGATTCTACGGATTCGACCTTCAGGATCAGTGCGGTTCAGCCAACTCTTATGCCTACAGGTCTGATGAAGGTCTACCGGCAGAGGCCCGCGGTCCGAACTACCCCAACTACGCTATGAACGTCGGTCACATGTCCGGTTACACCGGAATACCCAAGGCTGCACACGTTGCACGCGGTGATGCTTTCACAGCTAACCCCTTCATATGTGTCGCCTTCGCTGACCCGGCGCTCCAGTTCGACTTCGCTAACATAACGAAGGAAGTCGGACGTGGCGGACTCAGGGAGTTCGTGCCTGCAGGTGAAAGAACCGCTGTCATCAAAGGCTGATCGTGCATGAAAGTAGGTGATATCGCAAAGTATCTCCCGACCTCAACGGTCGGTAAGATTACGGAGATAGAGGAGAAGGACGGGAAGGTCTGGATCAGATTGGATTATACCGGTCTGTTCTACGACAAGAAGTTCCTAACCTCTGCATCTGAATCTGAGTACAAACCTATCACCTACAAAGAGCGCGAAAGGAAGTTCGAAGGGAGAATGCAGTCCATCGAGGACATCGCAGAAGCTGCGCGTGACGTCGATATATCTGACTATACCCCTTCGGGCGGCGGATAAACCACTTCCCAAATTTTCTTTTTTCTTAACGTAAAAACGGCGGGTTTTTCTACATTGTAACATATATTGTTATCATGACATTCAGGACGTACAGCTTTTTAAAGGATAAACAGGTCATCAGTAGCGATGCATATATCATCGGCAGCATCACAGATCTGAATTACGCACCCCACTCATGGAGCGTCATTTCCCTGGCAGTCAGGGGGGTAAAGGGTTTGGGGGAGGTTTTGGGATCATCCGTTTTCAGAAAACCACAGTTCTCACTGGATGTCGGTGCATATGAGATAAATGATGTACTGATCATCCCGGAGAATCGCGACCAACTACAGAGGGTGCTGGCAACGGAAGACGGCGGTCCCGAGAGTGTAGGAGGCATGATCGGAAAGAAAGTAATGACCTCTGACCTCGTCTATATTGGAACGATAGCCGATGTCGGGATTGAGCAGGAAGCCTGGAAGATCAATTCCTTCAAGGTCAAGATAGAAAAGAATGTGGCGGAGGCGATAGACATAAAACTAGGTCTGCTCAACAAGACTGCATCCGGTCTGCTGACCAGTCACATAGAGTCCGTCACCGATACGGTGAACCTTTCACGCAAGGTCGAGGATCTCCGCGGTTACTTCACTCTTGACTGATATAGTCAAAGGCTATTATAATTGAAGCGAGACGTGGGTCATCCTTGTATTCGTAATGGTTCTTGATCAAGAGGTCCGATGTAGGTGCGGGGCTACATGACAGCACATTGTAGCACCCGATCTCTTCGTTCAGTTCCGGAAAGGACACGGGAGGAAGGACAAAAATTTCCCTCCCAACTCCTTTTACGCTTGGGAACATTACAAAACTCTCGGAGAGCCAGACAACATCCTCACGACTCTCATATTCTTTAGCTGTATAGGGGAAAACCTCGGTACCGAGCATGTTCCCCTCTTCGTCCAGAAGGACGACCGTAGCTTCCGGAGGAGGTCTGAATCTGGGATCCTTGATGACGCAGATGATATGTTCCCTATCGAGAGCCTCGGCAAAACCTGTGTTAGCAACATCTACGCTTCCGCCTATGGCCTTCACCTTGGCCTCTTCCTCTTTAAGTTTTTCGACTAATTCCTTGTCAAGATAAAAACAGTGTACGATACCTCTGAGTTCTTTCACAATCTCAAGTGGTCTTTTAGGCTGGTAGCTATTTGATGTCATTCAGAATCACCTGTATCAGAGGATAATCACTCTATCTTTAAATCAACATTCCTTTTAAGACCTAGTCCGCCTGCAACTTCTATAGCCTTGATCATCCCGCAAGGTACTGGACATGCGGCATGGGGAAGGTGTTCGTTAGCTAGCTTATAGGTCACGGTTGTGATAATCGGAGCCTCGACTTCCAAATAGGAGGTGATGGGCTCAATATGAGGAGCCATTTTCTGAAGGTATTCACAATCGGTATCAAGCGTTATGGTGACGACTCCCATGTCGTCGCCCACTGCGTTGATGACCGTTTTCCTTTTGCATGCCCCTGCGTCAACAGTTACTTTGCATTCACTCATTTTCATCACTACTCAGTCTAATCAGGTTATTCACACCTGCCATGGAGCGTATATCAACGACGCCTACGGCTGCGATAACTCGATTGTTTAAGTCTATAGGCGTCACAATAACCTTTATACCTTTGTACGGTCCAGATGTCGCGATTTTACGAATTGTCGTACCTACATTGACAACCTCTTCGAGGACGGGGCCTGTATATGCATTGTCGATAACCATGCCGTTTTCAATCCTTATTCCTAGATTATCCCTGCTCTTTGCACATACGGGAAGTCCTCCTACGAGGTCATGGATAGCAAACGCTAAGGACACAAGTTCGTTTCCTGTGCTTCTGTGATTAAGGATGTCTTTGAGTTCCCTATCGAACTGCAATCCTCCCATCAGAGTCAACGCGGCGGTAACAGCACCCTCTTCTGCCTTTTCGACAGATTCCCCTGTTCCGATCACTATCACATCATCGTTTCTTATCGCCATATTCGACCTAAGTATGTTGGTAAGTTTGGAATCAACAGGATAACCCGAGCCAGGGAAAGATAAACCTCCGTTGCTACATATCAGAGTTGTGGCACCTGTCGCTCCCGCCTTTATCGCGACATCCCTTTCCTCGCATCCGAACTTTACTCTGGACGCCATCCGGGACACCCGGACTATACAGTCGAATTCGCCTATGGTGAGCTCGCTCACATCGAGGTGTTTTATCTCCATATAGGCGGAGTTGTAGTAGCTCACACCCTTCTTGTTTATGGACACGCCATTTTTGTCAATATCAATAAGATCCTGTTCCTGGAGTATATTGAGAATAGTCCTAGTACTCCCCTCACCTACGCCTATCATCTTAGCGATCTTCTTACGACCGATAGGCTTGTTCTTATTGAGACACTCTAATGCTTTCCAGACGTGATAATCTGTGAATTTTGGGATCGGCCCCCCTCCGCCTTTGCGGTATTGATTGAGCATATGGATGTATGATTCATCCATAGTAGATAAAGTAATTGTTAGGACCCTCTCGATTTATAGGGTGTTAGTTATTATCTGGCATGTTAACGGACATATAATTTGAACGATACATCCTTCAAGCTTTCTAAAAGGTTCGCGTGCGTTTTTATATGGACGGAACATTTCATTCATATGGTCAAAGAGTCGGTCGACTTCGTAATCATTGAGAATGTTTCGAAGAAGTTCGGAAACAAAACTGTACTTAATAATGTAAGCGCCACAATAAAGACGGGCAGTGCACTTGGACTAATCGGAAAGAGTGCTGCAGGTAAAAGTGTCCTTATCATGATGCTTAGAGGGAGCGAGAAATACGCCCCTGATTCAGGACGTATAATTTACAGAGTCAATAGATGTAAGAAATGCGAAAATCTAGACCTCCCTTACGAAGGGGATGCGTGTACAAAATGCAGAGGGGAGACAGAGACCTTAGCCGTCGATTATTGGGCACTCGCGGAGGACGACCCTATGAGACGCCCTCTAAAAAGCCGCATAGCCATAATGCTTCAGAGGACCTTTGCACTTTTCGGAGACAAATCGGTCATAGAGAATTTGTTTGAAGCGATAGGGGATCGTGCCGAAGGCTCGGAGCGTACTAAACTCGCGTTGGAGATACTTGAGTTCGTCGAGATGACCCACAGGACGACGCATATAGCAAGGGACCTTTCAGGAGGAGAGAAGCAGAGGATAGTCCTGGCAAGACAGATCGCAAGGGATCCGTTGTTCCTGTTAGCGGATGAGCCCACAGGCACATTGGATCCGCATACCGCGGATATAGTGCACGACAGGCTTGTGAAATATATCGAAGATAAAGGTATAGCGATGGTGTTCGCCTCACACTGGCCAGAGGCATTGGTGAGGATGGGGGACGAAGCTATATGGTTGGATGCCGGCAACGTCATCATGCAGGGCGACCCCGAGGAGGTGGCCGACAAATTCATGGAAGGATATTCCTTCGAAAAACAGGAGGCCGGCGAACTCGGAGATCCGATAATATCTCTAGATAACGCAGAAAAACACTTCTTCTCGGTGACTAGGGGAGTAGTCAGAGCCGTCGACGGAGTAACATTCGATATCAAAGAGAGGGAGATTTTCGGACTTGTTGGAAAGTCGGGAGCAGGTAAGACGACCACATCCCGTATGATCGCAGGGATGACTCCCGCGTCTGGCGGCAAGGTCGAAGTAAGGATCGGGGATCTTTGGGTGGACATGTCCGAGCTGGGCATGACTGGAAAAGGACGAGCTACGCCGTATATTGGATTCCTGCACCAGGAATATACATTGTACCCTTACGATAACATATTGTGTAACCTCACAACGAGCATAGGTTCGAGGATGCCCGCGGAGCTTGCTAAGTTCAAGGCGATGCAGGTACTGGAGAGTGTGGGGTTCAAAAAGAACGAGATAGAAGATATTCTAGACTCATACCCGGACACTCTGTCCGTGGGAGAATGTCAGAGGATAGCCTTCGCACAGGTATTGATAAAGGAACCGAGGATAATAATCCTCGATGAACCCACAGGAACGATGGATCCGATAACCAAGACGATAGTATCCGAGTCGGTGGTAAGGGCGAGAGAGACCTTAGACGAGACCTTCGTAGTGGTTAGCCACGACATGGATTTCGTCGAGAACGTATGTGATCGTGTTGCCTACATAGTCGACGGTAAGGTTGCGGCCATCGATACACCCGATGCTGTGATCAAGAGGTTCGGAAAGGAAGAGATGCGAGACAATCCGCCCGTCCCGGGTGAATAAAGTGAAACAACAAATTGGCCGCCACCTGAGTTTCGTAGAGTGCAGGGAGGCTATGGGATTGGGCATTGGAGGCTCCCTTGCCCAGAGGGCGACCATATCTGACAGCGGAAGGGATGTCGTTGCCGTGGCAATGGGCCCTGGTAAAAGACACATCACGAAACCTGTCTGTGAGATCACATATGCCCTCAGGGAAGAAGGTATGGACACAAGTGTCCTGGTGGTCAATGCCGGATCCGGTGTACCTTCCGACGCCCCAGACGTCACTACGGGTTCCAGATTTGGACTGGATCCCATCGAGACCGACAGGCTACGCCAGTTCAAGGTCATGATCATACACCTGGGCAATGTACGTAACCACATCATTTACAAAGCAAGACTCATCCTCAGGAACGTCAACCTTCCCGCAGTCATAGTCGCACAGTGTCCAGTGGACTTCGAGGATTTCGCAGTAATAGGCATAAGGACTGAGAGAGTCATGCCCGCAGAAGAGGACATCCAGACCCAAGGATATATCGCCGAGATAGTCACAGGCGTTATAAGGGGAGTGACCTGCCCTCAGGATAAATTGGATGAGATAGTGTCGAAGGTCCAGGCTATAATCCCCAGAGGTGAAAGACAATGAAGGTCACTGTAAACGGCAAGGAGAAGATCCTGAAGACAGGAGCGACCCTTAAGGATGCCGTAAAAAATGAATTGTATCACGCGGGAGCATTGATAGCAGTACATCTATCCATCGATACGATCTCGGAGACAACCAACGATTTCGAGATAGTGATGGAGAAAGGGAGTATGGTGCTCCGTCTCGATGACAGTCCCGACGGAAAACTATTCAGGTCCCAAAAGGACGAGATAGAGAAGTCCAACTCAAGATGGGTTAATAGGAAATTGGCATCGTTCGGATCCTTCAAAACCGACATCAAAGCCTCATCCGAGGGCCGTTTTTACAACAAATATGATTGTTTCTTCTCCCTTGGAGGAATGGACAATCATACTACTTACATGATGATCGCCAAGCTGGATCACAGAGACAGCTACGGAGCTGGAAGTGGACGTATCGGACGCATAACAGTGGGGAGGCATCTGCTTGAATACATCCGCGAGGGTGAGGACATCTTGGAAATTCGTCCCGTGATATCCGAGATCAGCAGCGAGAACGTGGATATTACCACAGACCTATCATATAAACTGAAGGAAGGGTACTCCGTCTCGACCAACGTCCTGATAGAGCTGGAACCGGAGTCTCCACAGGCGGCGGAGCATCTTCTGATAGTGACTTCGGATAAGGTGCTCGAAGTCACAGAACCCACAGGCAGTTATATATCCAACTCGAAATACCTCGGATTTGAATTCGAACCTGAGAAGACCGAGGTCAGAGAGCCTGGTAAGGTTACGGTCAGGAACGAAGGCATAGGTGCCGGGCGCATTTACATTTATAAAAAGAAGAGACAGGTCGCACCCACACACATCACCGCAGGAACCGTCGTTCGCGGGCTGGCGTTGTTGACAATGTCCAATAAAGGAGACAAGATAACTGCGGTGACCGACCCGCCCCGTGTGCTGGCCATAGGCAAGACCCAAAAAGAAGGTGAGGAATACCTCAAGGAGTTGGGTGTCGAACAGGTCAGGAAAGGCGATACGTCTGACGATGCAGTGATCGTGGAACAGATCCCGGAGCGTACAATGGAAGCTCTGAATGCAGGGTCTGTTGAGACCTTCGCCGTTCCCCGTGATAAAATCTATAGGGTAAAGGTCACGGCAAAGGACGACATTACCGCCACATATTTCAGAAAAGTCACAGGACTCAGCCACAAGCCAATAGGTATGATGAAGGTCCAGTTCACATATGAAGGCGCACAGATGATCACATTCTACGGAGACGACGAGGCCGGTAAAATCATCCATCCCCAGGAATTGTTCACAAACATAAAGCGAGGGGATATAGGAGTAACGAACCAGGTCCGTCCCATGAGGGGATTGATGGGTATAAGATTAGAGGACAGCAAGTCATACGGTCCCACTGGCGAGGAGCCATACGGCACGAACCTCGTAGGAAAGTTCGTTGGGAATCTGGATAAGATGCTGAAAGAGTCCGAAAGCGAAATGCCGATCTATATCACGGAGGAAGAAATATGAGCAGCGAAAGGGAGACGAGACTACTGATGATATCGCCCAAGTCCATGCTCACGCCAGACCAGCTCGTCAGGTCGGTCCACGCGATGAACAGGGACGTTAGGCTGAAGGAGACATGTTACGGCGCAATACTTGAAGGAGAGCCCAAAATCGTCAGAGAATTGGTGGACGAGATACGTGATAAGTATCATAATGAGGTATTCTCCAAGCGCAGGGCATATCCTGCAGGGGACATGAGGAGATGCCGTGCACATCACGGTACGAGACCCGGATACAGTCAGTTGGAGGCAGAATGGGACCTTTTGTCCAACGTACAGTACGGATTGGACTGTGCCGACAGGGATGAGGAACTAGTGCCGTTGGATAAGAAGGGCAAATTGTCTGTTTTGGAATTCAAAAGAATTTGTGAGGAGTAATTACGATGAAGATTTTTATAGACCCGCCGAACAGTCTGATATTGTTCGACATAGTGGAGAGGTTCGGCCACGAACCATTGAGCGCAATGGTCGCAATACAGGACAGGATCGATAACCTTGAGATTGACATGCCTCCGATGAACGTTACATTGGACGACGTCGTTAAAGGATTGAAATATGCAGGTATCGAGATTCCATCTGGCATAAGGGGAAGATTGGCCTTATGGGGGCCGATGATAGAGGAGGCCGATGCCGCCCTGATAATGGAGAACGCGCCATACAGCTTCGGATGCGTTGGCTGCGAGCGCTCCAACGAGATGATAAAATATCTTATCAAAAAAGAAGGGATCCCATACCTGAAGGTAGAATATCCTGGTACAGAAGAAGAAGCCAAGAACTTTGTTCTAAGCACCAAAAAATTCCTGGAGGAACTGGAAGAATGACGATAAAGATAGCTCAGCTGTCATGCGGTACGGAATACAGCAGCGTGCAGCATGAAATCGAGAAGGCGGCACTCTCCGTAGGTGCCAAGATGGTATATCCCGACGTGGGGGCCGCAGATGTGGACGCCGCGGTCAGGAGGTTCGGCTTCAACCCGCGTTCGAATCAGCTTAAGATAATGATTGCAAGGGCGATGTCCCTCGCGGACGGCAAATACGATGCTGACGCCGTATTCATCTGTACATGTTTCAGATGCGCGGAGGCGGCATTGGTTAGGAACGAACTGAGGAGGTTCATACAGGACAACACGAACCTTCCCGTCGTCACCTACTCCTTCACCGAGAGGCTGAAGGCATCCCAGATGCTGACGAGGATGGAGGCTCTGGTGACAATAGTCACAAGGAAGGAGCTCCTCGCCAGGGAGAGGCAGACCGGGTTATCCGCAGGTCTGGACTCTGGTTCAAGTACGACCAAGGCGGTCGTCATGGAGAACAACAAGATCATCGGTAAGGCATGGACGGGATCTGGTGACGTTGTAAAATCCGCGGAAAAGGTTTTGGCCGATGCTCTTAGACAGGCTGGATACGAGTTGAAGGACCTGGAGGCCATTGGGACAACGGGATATGGACGTTACAACCTTGGTAAACACTACAATGCGAAACTTGTGCAGGAGGAGCTCACCGTAAATTCGAAGGGCGCAGTTTGGCTGGCCGATAGACAGAAGGGCGAAGCGACAATCTTGGACATTGGAGGCATGGACAATAAGGCCATAACCGTGCGCGACGGTGTGCCCGACAACTTCACCATGGGAGGAATATGTGCCGGAGCGTCCGGACGTTTCCTCGAGATGGTAGCCAAGAGGATGGATATAGATATCGAGGAACTCGGACCGCTGGCGGTAAAGGGCGACTGGAGGAACGCGAAGATGAACTCCTACTGTTCAATATTCGGTATCCAGGACCTGGTCACTCAGCTTGGTGAAGGTAAGACCTTCGAGGATGTTGCAGCAGCTGCATGTCATTCCGTCGCAGAACAGGTCTACGAACAACAGCTTCAGGAGATTGACGTGAGGCGCCCGATCATCCAGGTCGGAGGAACATCACTTATTACAGGACTTGTGAAGGCCGTCGGTGAGATACTTGGCGAGATGCCAATCGTTCCGCCGGATTCCCAATATATAGGGGCGGTCGGCGGAGCATTGCTTAGCTCGGGGATGCTGTGAGGTAAAAAGATGGAGATGACCGTCGAGGGAACGGACCCGTTCGGTAACGAGGGATACGAGACGCTGTTCAAAGACATAATGTACGACCTGGGAGACGCATCCTCAATCGAAAAGGCACATCTGTTGTTGAAACCTGAGATCCCGTTGTTCGTATTCTCCGTGAAGATGAGGAGTGAGCCAGCGGACAAGAGAATCCCGGACGTCTCAAGCGTAAGGAAGGAAGGCACGGGGGTGCACATAACCATTACTGATGAACGTTACGCCCCTCAGATATTGGACGCCATGTGGTCGATGTACGGCAGGGATAGCGTGGAACAGCAGACCCGTTTCGATATGACTGTGGAGAATGCGAACATTGACAAGGTCAATGAAGTCGTGGTAGCATCTGGAGAGGAGACTCTCAGAGAGATCATAGGTTCTGTATGGAGGTCCATGCCCGAAGGCATCAGGGTACGTCATGTGCTCATAACGGGCACGATCGTCACCGTCATTGCCACCGAGGAGTTAATGACGCCAGAGATCAGAAAGGAAGGCGAAGGAGTCCACATAGAGATGGGAGGGTCCATTGATGTTTGAGGTCATAATGTACGACGGAGGAGTGTACCGCTCGTCGGAACTGTTCGAGATGATAGAGGACGTGGGCGGTGCGGTTCTCCAAAGGATCAGAAGCTCACAGATGCTTACTGTGACGATGTCCATCCCCAGTGAGGATAAGGAGATGATAGTAGCACTCTGTACAGATATAGGTGGAGATGTGAAGGAAGTCCCGTTAGCGGGAACCGAAATCGCAGTTATCGGCCCCTCCTTGGGACGACATCACATGCCTCACCCGATATGTGACATAGCAGAGGCCTTGAGGAGAAAGGGAGCCTTGACGATTGTAATGGGATTGGCCAGAGGCAGAGGTAAAGCAACCTCGCAGATATCCGCATCGGAAACCAGCATAATAAACGAATACGACTCGGCAATACTGTGCTTAGGTAATTTCAAATCATGCATCGAAGCCAAGACGGACTTGATGGAGGGCATCGAAATCCCGCTGATGCTCGTATGCGGTCCTGAGATGGAGGGCCTAGATGATTATTGTGAATCCGTCGTGCACGGTATAGGGCGCAAGTCAGAGAGGATGAGGTCCTCAGATGAGAGGAAGAAACTGGATGAGATAGTATCCATCACCGAGGACATCATAGAGGAGAGGAGGATATCCATAGCGGAGGATCCGTTGTTCGTCCACCCTTCTGAAGTGAAGCAGGTTCTAGAGAATTATCCGCCCATCGACATGTGCCTAAGACCTTCACCCTTAGTGCTACATATCAATGGAATCAGGGCGAAGATCCCATACGCTGAGAACATAAAGGCTCTAAGTGACATAATGATCTATGGTCGAAGACTCGGAGATATCGCCGAGATAACCGAGTCCAAACTTGACAACAGCAGTATGCTGATAAGGATCAAGACGGCATCGGAGGTCGAGTTCGACGATTCCAAAAAGATTGGCCAGGAGTAAGGGAACGTACGCATTGTTCCTAACTTTAAATCAGGATATAGATCTAGAGATAGGGTCCTTGGGCATGGCATCCTTCGAAGCAGGGGAGTATTGCTATGCAGGCAGTGCGATGAACGGCCTAGATAATAGGATATCGCGTCATATGCGATAGGATAAAACCATTCGCTGGCACATTGACAGTTTAACGATTATCGCCGAAAAAATGGAAGCCTACGTATCGGAGGGTGAAAAGCCAATCCCGGAATGTATTATAGCGGAGACCGCCACCAATCTGGGCGCTATACCTTGTGTAAGGGGCTTCGGTTCCTCGGATTGCAAATGTCACACTCATCTCTTCCAGATATCCCCGGAAGAGAAGAGAAAGATGATATCGGTGCTGGATTTAACTCCCTTTAGCAGTTACTAATGCGCGTGCGCGAGTGGGAATCCTTATAATGTATCACTGACTTCGCATTCATTAATCAATTCACACACTTTGGATGTGGAGGCAGTAAATGAAAGCACACAGTGAAGCAATTTTATCACGCAAAGTAACGGCTGAAACTATCGCCAAACTTGAAAGTATAGTTGGAAAGGATAATGTAAATACCAGCGACATGGAGAAAATCCTCTACAGCCATGATCTGGCCCCCCTGCCCAAGGTTGCAGGCATAGGATTCAAGAACATACCTGACGTGGTCGTAAGGCCCGAGACCGATGAACAGATCTCAAAGGTCGTATCGCTGGCATATGAGAGCGGAATACCCATAGTTCCCAGAGGTAACGCAACCTGGGGTCTTGGGGGATGCATGCCTACGAACGCGGGCATAGTGGTCGATATGGCCTCTAAGATGAACAAGATCATCGAGATCAACACCGAGAGCATGTACATCAAGGTACAGGCAGGATGTACCTGGAAGAAAGCCCTTGATGAGTGCATGAAACTCGGTTTCATAATCGGTTCGTACCCCTCCAGTTTTCCCGCGGCCACCATAGGAGCATGGACTTCAACAGACGGAATGGGCACAGGTAGCTACAAGTACGGTTCTTCTAAGGACAACACACTCAACATGAAGGTCGTCCTTTCCGACGGAACACTCATCGAGACAGGTTACGATCACATAGGATCCTACATGGCCGGTTATAATCTCAACCAGTTCTTCGCAGGTTCCGAAGGTACACTCGGCATCATGACGACGATCACCCTCAGGATATACCCCATGGGAGAGATCAGACCAATGGCATTCGAGTTCGAGAACCTCAAGGAAATGCATGAGCCCATCCAGGAAATCATAAACCACCCGAGCATCAAGCCCCTTCACATCGCATGGTCAGATTATCTCCACTTTGCTAACCAGAGGATTGCAGGCGTCCACGACATGGAAGTCAAAAACGTCATGCTCGTCACCATACAGGGAGACAGTTCATTCCTTGATTTCGAAGAGAAGCAGATTGATGAGATCATCATGAAATATGCCATCAGGAAGCTCGACAGCGAAGTCGCGGCCCACGAGTGGGAAGAGAGATGCTACGAGTTCAGGGCGAGAAAGGCCGGAGTAGGGGAGATTCCCGCCGAGGTCATCGTTCCAGCTAAGAGCTGGGGAGACTTCGTCGACGAATGTTACGACGGCTTCAAGACGATGAGGATGCAGGCAGGCGGTGTCATAGGTGTCATCGTTGACCGCAGCACAGCACTGTTCATGCCCTATTACTTCAAGGACGATGAGACATTGCTCGGAATGGCAGCATTCTCGTTTAACTTCTACATTGGTGACAGGGCAATGCTCTACGGTGGAAGAACCACAGGATTCGGAGTGTTCTTTGCATGGAACATGGACGTAATACATGATGGAGAGACTGCGGACTTCATGAGAGATCTGAAGACCGCCCTCGATCCCCGTGATGTAATGAACCCTGGACACCTCGTTTGCGGTAAGACCAGGTTCGGAATCGAAATGAGCAAGAATATCATGAGCTTCGCTAGCACCCTCATACAGGGAGTAAAAAAGCTTCTACCGGAAGACACGATCTTCACACAGAACCTCAAAAGGTTCAGGTATGACGATATGGACCACAAGATGACCACTTCGAGAGATCGCGTTCTCGGTGAAGGCTCCGAGTGATTCAAGCTCAAAACCTTTCACAAAACCCTTTCCTTTTCAATTTAATAAATCAAGCATTGTCTATTTTCAAAAGTTATTAACTTTTTAAGTTAAGTTTAATAAACATGAGGGCAACTAACTATCGTGAAAGGCAACACGGTAACGCTCGTAGCACTAGCGGTCGTCATATCCCTATTAGGTTCCGCATCAGTGATGGTGCTGACCGGCGATGAGGATGACGTCGCGTACATCTATACCACTATGAGCTGGCAGCAGGAGATGGTACAGGAGATTGTTGGGGATACTTATGAAGTTAAGTCATTCCTGAAGCCTAATTCGGACCCGCACAGTTCCACCCTCTCTCCAGGTATGATAGTATCTGGAAAAGCAGTTGCATATTTCGCTATAGGTTCGCATGTAGAATGGGAAGAAAACAACCTTGATACGATAAAAAAACAGAACGACATCCCTGTATTCGAATGTTGTAAGGAACTAATTGAAAAAGGGGGCATGGACGAACTGCTCCATGGCGGATGCCACAATCATGAACATGACCATGGAGGGCATGATCACGCCTACGACCCTCATGTATGGACTTCGCCCAAACGTCTGAAGCAGATCGCTGAATACGTTATGGAAAGGATGACCGAGTTAGACTCGAACAACAAGGACGTCTTCGAAGCAGGATGCAACAACTATGTCGGGAAAGTAGAGGCCTTGAAAGTTCTTGAAGCAGAGCTCCTTAGCACTAAGGCAACGAACGAGATAATCGTCTGGCATCCTTCATGGGCATATCTTTTACCTCATGATATAACGGAATCCCCTCTAATGCCAACATCCCAACCGCTCACTACGCCGAGCGAGATCATGAAGCTAAAGGGCGGTACTGCCGAGGAACCATTGACAGTGTTCCTATCCAATGAATTGGAAATCAAAGGATTAAGTGAAAAACAACTAAACGATTCGGGGGTATATGTGAGGTTGATAGTCCTGAACGTACTAGCCTCGAATTGGCTGAATGAGTTGGAGAAAGCAATAATCACATTTGGTGATGAGTTACAGGAGGCCTAAACATGGTACCTATCGAAGTAAAGAATCTATCGGCCGGCTATGATTCCAAGGCAGTAATTGCCGATATAAATTTGGAATTGAAGGAGAACGACTATCTTGCAGTCATAGGTCCTAACGGTGGTGGAAAATCCACTCTATTCAAGGCGATCCTAGGTCTGATAGAGCCCATGGGCGGATCCGTGAAGATATATGGAAAGGAGCTGGAAGGATACCCTAAGGACATCGGATATGTTCCTCAGTACGAGGAACTGGATTCCCAATACCCTATATCTGCCAGAGAGGTGGTTTTGATGGGCCTTCGGTCTAAGAAAGGCCTCCGCCCCTTCTACACGAAAGAAGAGAAGGATGCGGCAGAAGAGGCTATGGAATATGCCGAGGTCATCAATTTCGCAGATAAACGGATAAGTCAATTATCCGGAGGGCAAAGACGTCGCGTCTACCTGGCAAGGGCATTGGCTTCGAAACCCAGTATCCTGATGCTCGACGAACCTACGGCAAGTCTAGACCCGGAGATGCAGAACTGCACTTACGATATTCTAAGAAGATTGAACTCGGAGGGTGTTGCTATAATGCTGATAACTCATGATATGAATAGTATAAATCGTGATATCAAACGTATAGCGTGTATCAATCATAGAATTATAATAAATGAATTCCCGAAGATAACCCAAGATATGATCGAATTAGGGTTCCATTGCGCCCCAGAGTTCATACATCCAGACGGTTGCGGTTGCGGAGGTCACAACAATGGTTGATTGGGTAGCGGCATTTTCTATGCCTTTGATACAAAATATGTTCATAGTAGCGACGATTGCCTGCATACTCTGCGGTGTGGTCGGTACTCTCGTTGTCGTGAAACGTATGGTGTTCGCCGCTGGAGGTATAGCACACGCTACGTTCGGTGGAGTGGGTTTGGCATATTATGCCATGTCCGTATTCGCAGTCTCGTGGTTCACTCCGATGTTGGGAGCACTCTTATTCGCCGTAGTATCAGCTGTGATCATGGCAATACCTGCAGTATCCAAGAAGATGAGGGAGGACTCCATGATAGGCGTCCTATGGTCTGTCGGAATGGCACTGGGTGTGATATTCATGAGCCTGGTGGACCGTACAAAGATAATACCCAGATCCTTCGAGAGTATTCTTTTTGGAGACATACTGTTGGTAGGTTTAGATAGTATAGTGATAATATGTGTTCTAACTCTAATATCATTGGTAGTCATCGTCCTATTTTTCAGGGATTTACAGATACTGACCTTCGATGAGACTCATGCCAGACTCAGCGGAATAAACGTCACGGCACTGAACCTTGTGCTTTACATACTAATCGCATTGACATGTGTCGTAGCGATGAACGTGGTCGGCATCATAATGGTAATCGCACTCCTGACTATCCCATCTGCAATGGCAGGCATGTTCAGTAAAGGTTTGAAGGAGATGATGCTGGCCTCAGTGATACTATCGGTCGTGATGACGTTCTTTGGGTTGATAATGTCGATAGGATTAGATTTTCCCCCTGGAGCGACTGTAGCGGTAACCATGGGTATCCTATTCATAATCACCATACCAATTAAGTACGTTCAGAATAGAATAACTAATGCCTGATCATATATGGTCCAAGAGATCCCCGACGCCTTCGATTACGTTTGTAACGCCTGCTTCTTCCCAGTCTTTAGAGGTACATCCTCCGGTGAGTACCCCAATAAAACTTGCGCCGGAGTCCCTTGAAGCGTGCCAGTCGCTGAGATTATCTCCGAGGTAAAGAATCTCCTCGGGACGGACCTCCATCTCTTCGGCAAAGTATTTCATGGACATCGGCGAAGGTTTGGCTTCCTCGAAACCATAATCATCCCTGCAGACGACAGCATCGAATTTTTCGTATAGGTTCCAATTATCCAGAAGGGTTTCCGCGTATTGACGTCCTCCGCGGGTCAGTATGCCTACTTTGTATCCTTTCTGCTTCAATGCGACTAAAACCTCAATCGCAAGAGGGAAAGGGGATGCTTCTTCGTAATACATCACTTCTACGGCCGTACTTCGGTCGTTGATCTTCTGAATGATATCATCGACATCATCCCATCTCCCGGCCTTGTATATCCATTCGTATATTGGTACGGAGACAAGGAGATAGTCTTGGTTCCATAAAGGATCCTCCATGGATATCCCCTCCTCAGCCATTACATCATAAAGAACTCTTCTTAATCGAGGATAGTCCACTCTAGTGTTCATGAATGTGCCGTCCATGTCAAAACCGACGGCCTTGATATGGGGATCTAGTGCCATACCCACTAATAAGTCAGGTTATTAATAAGTGTGATGAAAAAAAGTATGTGTCATGTGAGAGTAGTAGTCCCCCTTCTGTTTCAGGCGGCATTCGACTAATGCACCCTACCCGCCGGTCCAGGGCATTCATCCCGGCTGTATGAGCTTGCTCCGATGAGGTGTCGCCGTTTCACCAAATCTCCGGGAACGTCACTGTCTACAGATCATTCTTAGCCGGAGCTGTGTCGTTTCTGGGCCCTTGCCGAGGCTCTCGCCTCGCAGCATTTCGCTGCTCACCTTGCCCTTGGAGGAGGGAACTTCCTCGGCTGGATCAAAGTCCTACCGTCAGCCGCCCTTTCTCTCATGACAGGTTTACAATCGAAGGTTCACGTATATTAGTTATTCGCATCTGATTTGAAAATAAAGGTAAAAGGTTTGTAAAAAGTTAATCACTATCTGATTAATCAGACTTAGAGCGGATCTTATCCTTCTCCACTATTTTGATGGATTCCTTCAGCTCTTCACTCATCAAGGCATCCAATCTTTCGGCTTCTGCCTGGATCTCCTCCGGCTTGGGTATGTTACCGAGCATATCCTCTGGGTTGTCGAAGGTATTCTTGATATCACCAAAGGTGGAGATCTCCCTATCAGGCGATTCAGAAGCAGTTCCGACGTAATCTGAGATTCCGTTGATCAGCTTCGTAACTTCCATCGGGAAGAAAATCTTGGACGATTCCCCTTGTCCCACCTTTACCATGGTATCCATGGAAAGTACTGATAAGGCCTTCGAGTCCATAGTGGCCGCGCCTATTGATAGGATACGGAGCCTTTGGGATTCTCCCTGCCCTTCCAGTATCGTGGCGACCCTCTTACCCTCAGCCTCTAGGACCATGGCCTGCCTACGTCCCTCAGCC
>DATERX010000007.1:0-8952 GCA_035271165.1 Candidatus Methanomethylophilaceae archaeon | reverse complement strand
TTTAGTCTCCCGCCAATTGTATATGTATATTATAAACACCGAATATATTGCAAAGGTCTCCGCCGCTCCTGCTATTATGTTCAATAAGGTCTGTCTGGTGAATCCAGGGGCGATTGAATGATTGAGCCATTCTATCCCATTCAATATGGTATCGGCAGATACCAAGTCGAAATAAATTGAACTCTGGAACAGTATCGAGTAATTATGCATCATTATCGCATAGGCTGTGGCTGTTATCGATATCAGCACCAGCGACCAGATGTAGCGTTTCTGCTGTTTGGATTTTGCTGTGGCCACTATATACGCCAAAAAGGGAATTACAACCAAAAGATATGTGGGGGCTGGAGTCCATAGGAATACCAGCGTCGAACTGATTAACAACAACAACATGAACGTCTTGTCGAATTTACTGTCGTCGGTCTTATACGCCTTATATGCGATCATTATCAATAGAGCGAATATCAATAATTGAAGTATCATCACGACGAATATTCCAATGGTTTCTATCGATTCCCATGATGATTGTGCGACGTCTTCCGCCCAGGATACACGGTCAGATACGAATCCGAACGCTTGTGGGAGCGTTCCAGACAATATCTGGGGTAACAGTATAATCGTGGAAGCTACAACAGCTCCTATGCTCGCCAAGAGTACGGACTTAGCCCTGGATATTTTATCCTGATTCTTCTTAAGTATATACGCCAGGAATATGAACGCTAGATATGCTGGGAAAAACTTGGTGAGAGCAGCGGTAGCCAGAGATGCCCCTGCGAAGGCGTATCTGCGGTCGATTATTAGGACCAGAGTTAGTAACATGAACGCTATCGATATACTATCGAATGTGGCTTGTATCGCAGACGTGTAGATTACCAGCGGACATAGGAACCAGAGACCGAATGCTATGGTTGCCTCCCTATCGCTATGTTTGAATCTTTTCACGATAACATAGATAAGATATGCGCACAGAAGGTCGAATATCGTAATAAAGGATTTTACGAATATGCTGAATTCAGGGGAGACTACCATAGTGCCGTAGAACTCCCAATCCGCTCCAAATGATGGAAGTAAGTCGCCGCCTATAGTACCAAACGATGCTATTCTAAAAACGTAAGTGGCAATCAGGCCCATGAACCCTAGGAAATACCCCCAAACTGGAGTGTAATAGTAACCAGGTAGACTGAATAATCCGTTGCCGGATTGGATATGCTGTATCGTGGTTGCCCAAAAAGAGATATCGTAATTATAAGTGAAAAGAGGGAAAAGTATGCCGCGGATGACCAGTCCTGCTATTATGATGATTACCAGAGGTTTTTTGATAAAGTTTAGAAAACCTGGCCTTTGCCCCTCGGACTCGGCATGTTCCCCCATGGAACGAGTTAACAATATTTCTATATATTATCATTAGGGAAGTGACCATTAACTCACTGGAACATTTCGATGGAATTCTCCACAGTAGGATTCGTGCCTCAGAAGAATGGGTTTCTGGATGTGTGTTTAGAATTTACGATCGTATAATAGACGTTTCATATACCCTCTTTATTAAGAAATGAACAATATATACGCACGACGGAGACAATGAATTGCGAATAGCGATGATGACCGACAGTTATTACCCTACGAGAGATGGGGTCGTTACCTCAGTGGCAATGATACGCAAGTCCTTAGAGAATCTAGGACATGAGGTGTGGATAGTCGCTCCCGATCCTGGAATTGATGAGCGTCTGGAAGATCACAATGTGCTTTGGCTCAGGTCTGTCAATTTCAGATCTTACGAGGGATATTACGTCCCGGTCTTGCCTTCCATAGATATCACGCGGATGAGGGAGCTGGATTTCGATGTCATACACATACATGGAGTCGCCACAATGGCAGTCAGAGGGCTTATTCTGGCACACTTCTTGAAGATACCTGCAGTCATGACATTTCATACGATGGTAGGGGACGTTGCGTACAAATATTCCCCGATAAAGATATCGAAAGATGCCCTTGACAGCTTGATATGGTTCTATCTCAAGAACATCATGAAGAGGATGGATGCCGTCGTAGTGCCCACGGACGTCATAGGGAGGGAGATCCTAGAGAAAACGGATAAGATTCGCGTCCTCTGTACGATACCGACTGGGATAGATGCTAACGTATTTCATCCCGGATTCGACGGCGATGCATTCAGAGAAAAATACAATCTCGGTGACGGAAAGAAGATACTGCACGTAGGTAGGATCTCGTTCGAGAAGGAGATCGACATGGCGATTAGAGCCATGGCCGATATAGATGCCAAATTGTTGGTGATAGGTTCCGGACCGCAGAAGGAGGAGCTCGAAGAACTCACGGTAAAACTGGGACTGGAGGATAAGGTAAGATTCCTGGGTTTCATCCCTAACAAGGACCTACCCGATGCGTATGCCTGTGGAGATATGCTAATATCCTGTTCCGCCTTCGAGACTCAGGGACTTTCAGTACTTGAGGCGATGGCTTCAGGATTGCCTTGTGCCTGCCGTAATGCCAGAGCGTTCACGGACATCATAAGGGACGGAGAGAACGGGTTTCTTTTCGACGGAGAAGAGGATTGTAAGGATGTGATCTTGAGATGCCTCCGCGCCAGCGATTCCGTTAAAAATGCCTCATATGAAACTGCTCTGTCCTATTCGGCAGCAACTTCCGCGGAGAAGACGATTGGATTATACGAAAAGGTCATAGTCGCTAAGAAGAAAAGGCTGGAGGAATGAGGATTGTTCAACATCAACATTAGCGAGTGGATGTTGGAGTTCTTCGGTCCTTACGGTGCTGTTGGCATCATCGCCTTCGTGGCATTGATATTCTTTATAGACGCTGTGTTCTTCCCTACGCTTCCCGAGCTGTTCTTTGTGATTGGCTTCATGTACATGCCAGGCGACATAACGTTCGGAATAGCCTTGCTGGTTGCCGCCTCCATAGGTGAGATAATTGGAATTTCCCTGCTGTATTTCGTTGTGGAGAAGATCCGGATGCCTGAGAGGATCAAAAATGTCGCTGATAAATACGTCGGTTTCCTGGTCGTCAGTGACGAACGGATATTCCTTGTGAACCGTTTCGCTCCGATGATACCTTTTGCAGGAGCGTTCATATCCATAATCGATGGGTGGCAGTTCCGTAAGTGTATGTTCTACATCATTCTGGGATGTTATCTAAAATTCGGCATAATATTGGCGTTCAGCAGTTTCTTCTATTCGTTCTTCAGCTCCGATATGGCGCAAACGTTCACAATAGTCATGGTCTTGACCGTAATCATCATAAGTTTCATACTCTCATTCTATAAAAAGAGGAAATCCGGAGTGAAGTCATGAGGTTCGTAGATATCAATCCATATTTTTATCCCTATAAGGGCGGAATCGAACGTCGCATGCATGATACTGCAAAACTCCTTGCTGAGAAAGGTCATGATGTCACGATACTGACCAGCAGGCTCCCTGATACCGAAGAGGAGGAGATGACCGATGACGGCTATCGCATCCTGAGACTTAAATCACGTTTCCTGAACGTCTATAATCCTCCTATCGTTTCATCCAAGGGAGTGCTTGAGACACTGGAGTCGCTAAACGCGGATGTTGTCAACTTCAATTATCGCTGGGCACCTTCCTATTCGAAGGATCTCGCTAAATACGACGGGAAGAAGGTCTTCACATATCACAACATGTGGGGAGAGGGCATGGGAATTGTCGGAAAGATCTCTGAAATTAACGACAACAAGTTCAGAAGGACTCTGGATACCTTCGACCACGTTATCTGCGTAAGTGATTATGTACGCAATGACCTGATATCCAGAGGAATTCCTGCGGAAAAAACGACCACGATCCCTTCATGTCTCACCACCTTCCCGGAAACATCGGACGATGAAGGTGATTTTATCCTATCTTTAGGAAGATTGGTTGAGACCAAGGGATTGAAGTATCTCGTAGATGCCATGCGGAACGTAGATTCGAAATTGATAATCTGTGGGAAAGGTCCTGAGGAGAATAAACTGAGAAAACAGATCTCCAACCTAGGTCTTGATGATAAGATCGAGATGAAAGGTTATGTCAGCGAAGAGGAGAAGGCACTCCTTATGAGCACCTGTAAGTTCTTCGTGATGCCTTCCCTTTTCGAATCCTTAGGTCTTGCTGCAATAGAGCTTATGTCCTACGGCCGCCCTATAGTCGCCTCCGATGTCAATGGATTACCAGACACCGTCGGCGATGCTGGATTGATCGTACCTTCCAAGAATTCGGAAGCGCTTGCCGATGCTATGAACGATTTACTAGAGAATGATGAAAAAAGGATATCGCTGCGTTCAATAGCTAGATATCATGCGGAGACCTATGATTGGAAGTATCATATCGATGACTTAGAAAATCTTTTGAAGAGAGTCGCGAATATAAATTGAGATTAATATGAAATAAGCCCGCCTCGACGGCGGGTAAATGATTTTAGTTGACGTAGTCCAGCCACTTCTCGTAGGCAAGGTCCTTGCCGGTAACTATGTCATGGAACTTCTTACCTATCTTCCGTGCGACATCGCCGACCTTTCCGTTACCGATTGTCCTTGCGTCTATCATCGTGACAGAGGCTACTTCCGCCGCGGTACCGGTCATCCATACCTCATCGGCCGTTATCAGCTGCGTCCTTGATATCGAGACCTCCTCAACGGAATATCCCATGTCACGTGCGACCTCTATTATCGAGTTCCTGGTTATGCCTTCAAGGATACTTTCCGAAGGCGGAGGGGTCATGATTCTTCCATCCTTGTAGATGAATATGTTCTCCCCCGTGCATTCCGCCACGTGTCCCAATGAGTTCAGCATCACTGCTTCATCGGCTCCCTGATTTACTGCCTCCCTCTTTGCGAGACAGGATGTCACATATGATCCGTTGACCTTTGCCCCTGCTGGGGAACATAGATTGTCCGGCCTGTGCCAGGAAGATGTTATGAGCTTCATACCGCTGTCGCTCTCCCCCAGATAGTTGCCCATGAACATCGCGGAGATCGACATGCTTACAGGTACCCCTACGGGGTTGAGTCCCACTTCTTCGCCGCTGAGGAAGATACATGGTTTTACGTAATCCACGTTATCGTTCTCCCTTACGGTCTGGAGTATGGCGTCGTAGATGTCTTTCTCAGAGTATTCCTTGCCCCCGAAGACCATGTCGAACCCCATGACCTTGCATCCGCCAATTATCCTGTGGACGTGGTCTTTGAGCCTGAAGACAGATTCGCCTTTGGGCGTATCGTATATCCTTATACCTTCGAACACTCCCGTTCCATAGTTAAGCGCATGGGACATTACGTGTATCTTCGCGTCATCCCACTTTACAAGTTTCCCGTTGAGCCAAATCAATTTGCCCTTTTCCATTTAATTTCCTTCCGCGATAATTAAAGAGCATTGAGCGCAGAAACGTATCTTTCCGGTTCGCTCATCTCTATGATCTCTTCGACCTGATCGGAACTTCCAACCACTCCAACGTTACCTTTCGACGTTGACAGCAATGCATAGGCCGACTGCCCCTCAGTCGGGACCAGTTTAGCTTCGTATACATCCTGAAGTTTATCGAGGCGGCCCATTGCTGTGTATGCCTCATCTTCGTCTATTACAGAGAGTATCATCCTCGATTTTTCGGGTTGCTCCGATTTACCGACGACGATGGTTTCGACGTTAATCTTGTTCCGTGTGAATTCGCCCATCACCCTCTGCATGACCCCGAATTCGTTCTTAACCACAAGCGATATTACATACATGGTTTACGACCCACGGCATTATGCGCCTGCGAATATATGATATAGTCGTTTCCGATAGTATATTTGATTTCATGGGTGATTGCGACTGCACCGTCATCCTTCCGACATACAAGGAAGCAGGCAATATTCAGAAGATGGCTATACGCTTGAGAGAGTTGTATCCAGATTTTTTCATATTGATAATGGACGACAACTCAAATGACGGTTCCAGAGAGCTTATCGAGGAACTTAACGATCCTATGATCACGTTCACTGAACGAGATCCCGATGACAGAGGATTATCTGCAAGCATATTCCAGGGGATAATGGATACAAAGACTGAGTTCTTCATGAACATGGACTGCGACTTCCAGCACCCTCCTGAGGCCGTAGCCAATGCCTATGTCGCTCTTAAGGATGGAGCGGACCTTTGTGTGGGGATAAGGAAAAGGCGGACTGCGTTATCACCGGTAAGATGGCTTGCCTCATGGGGGGCGCAGTTCCTAGCTGCGTTGACGCTATGGCTAAGGGATAAGAGTAAATCAAAGGATATCATGAGTGGTTTCTTCGGTGGAAGGACTGAAGTCTATCAAGGTGTGATAGAACAGAACCTAGAGGATGTCGATGGGCGTGGTTTTAAAGCCCTGTTTGACCTTTTGAAGTTCGGACCATCTGATTCTGACGTAAGGGAAATCACGTTCAAATTCGGTAAGAGAGAGATCGGTGATTCTAAATTGAATAGAAATACCGCTATCTCGGCAATGAGACAGTGTGAGCCTTTCGGAGAGCAGATGGCACGCGTCTTAGAGATGTTTAAATGAGTTCGGAAATCAGAATCTCCATCGGAATCTGTGCGTACAACGAAGAGGGCAATATAGAGCGTTCGATACGTTCCCTGTATGAACAAGAGGAGGATGGTTTTGAAATTGCAGATGTCATCGTCATTTCTAGCGGAAGTACCGACAGGACTGATGATATCGTTACAGAACTCCTTCCCGAGTTTAAAAATCTCAGGTTCCTTCCACAGGATAATAGGGAGGGTAAAAATTCAGCCATCAACTACTTCCTAGACAACAAGGAAGCTCCGATCGCTGTACTGTTGAATGCGGACAACGTTTTCAGTGATGAACGATCATTGGCCAATCTAATCAGACCGTTCTCCGACCCGAAGGTTGGAATCGTTGGTGGACATCCGATTCCCACCAATATGGATGACTCGATTGCTTGTTTCGCCTCTAATCTCTTATGGTCGATGCATCATCATCTTTCGCTGGTCTGTCCTAAGATTGGGGAGCTTGTTGCGTTCAGAGACATTGGTACGAGGCTACCTAAAAAATCTCAATCCGACGAGGATATCCTTCGCATGAAGCTCGAGGAGGCAGGTTACATCGGAGCCTATGCCCCGGATGCCGTTATTTTCAATAGGGGTCCTGAGACGGTATCGGATTTCATCAAACAACGCACCCGGGTGAACATCGGCGAACTTTACATGAAAAAGGTTTACGGATACGATATACCCACTTGGGACAAGAGATTACTGATTGGTGCTTTGTCCGATACCATTAGGGGCACGGGATTACATCCAGTAAAAATGACTGCCGCTATCACCATGGAAATCTATTCCAGACTTAAGGCCAGCTGGTACGTAAGGTGCGATAAGGGGGACATGAGCCTATGGGATCCTATTGCCACCACTAAGGATTTATGAACCTAATATTTCGTCGACCGCATCCTTTAAAGTGAACTTGTCATCGACGAGGATGGTCCTGCATCCTATCCTGCGGCCGAATTCCGCATCTATCTCTTTATCTCCGACCATGTAAGACTCGGCTGTATTGATGTGATGCTTCCTTATCGCATCGATCCCCATGCCTACTTCAGGTTTCCTGCAGTTACAACCGTCTTCCGGCATGTGAGGGCAATAAAATATGTCGTCTATCCTTCCGCCTCCGGTGGCGACTTGAGCTTTCATCTTCTCATGGATCTTCTCCAATGTAGACTCATCGAGATACCCTCTGCCGATTCCTGATTGATTCGTGATGATAATCACCATATAGCCTGCCTTATTAAGCCTGGATATCTGTTTAGGAACGTACTCAAAAACATTGAAATCCGCAGGGTCGCTACAATAGGGGACGTCGGGTGCGATGGTGTCGTCGCGGTCCAGGAAAACAGCCTTGTGGCCATACATCTCCCTCTCTATCATCCCGCAAATTGCATGGCAGGCGACAAGATATCCTTCCTGTATCCTGGGTGTTTCGGTCGTGTTTACGATTACCGCCGCATCCACGATGTCCTTAATGGTCCCACCGGGACCGGTGAACGATATCGTCGAAGCCCCCTTTTCCTTGGCGGCCTCCAACGCGAGTATGACGTTCTTAGATTTCCCTGAGGTGGAGAACCCTACAACCGCGTCACCCTTTCTGCATATCGCATCTATCTGACGTTTGAACACCAAGTCATAGCCGTAATCGTTCCCGATGGCGGTCACGGGAGCTATGTTGGAGAGACAAACGCCGGCCATTCCCGGACGTTCCATCATGTAACGTCCTGAAAGTTCGGCGGCTATGTGCTGTGCGTCCGCTGAAGAGCCTCCGTTGCCCATGAAGATCACTTGCCCTCCGTTCCTCAGCGTTGCTATCATCGTATCCGCCGCAGCACGTATCTGCTCCGGAGAGATGCCTGTAATGGCATCCGCGCTCCTTTTCAGCTCATTAATAATGACGTCGTTCATCTCCACTCCTCCATGCCGTGACTCCGTTCGGTTCAAACATGAAATCGGTAACGGTTGCGCCGTGCTTCATCAGTTTCTCGGAGACAACGAACTTCTTGTCATAATCGCAGATGAAGAACATGAAACCTCCTCCTCCCGCACCCGATACCTTTCCGCCTATCGCACCTGCGGACTTTGCAGCATTGTATAACTCGTCTATCTTCGGGTTGGTGATCTTGTCGGTGAACTGTTTCTTGTATTTCCATCCGAGATCCAGAAGTCTGCCTGTTTCCTCTATGTCGTCCTTTTCAAGTGCCGTTGCCATCTCAATGGCTATCGTCTTGGTTTCATCCAAGGCCTTCTCATTATCGCCTTTCTGGTACGACCTTACCTGTGATTCGATTATGTTGGCCGACTCCCTGACGTTGCCTGTATAACATAATACGGACCTATATTGGAGCTCTTTCAGCGTGTTTTCCTTTATCTTTACGCTGTTGACATCGACCCCGTC
>DATERX010000006.1:0-2412 GCA_035271165.1 Candidatus Methanomethylophilaceae archaeon | reverse complement strand
TAGTCGCCGGTAAGAACCTTGTGGTCGGAGGATACGGATGGTGCGGAAAGGGGGTGGCGATGAGGGCCAAAGGCCTCGGAGCAATTGTGACCGTGACTGAAGTCGATCCGATAAAGGCCATCGAGGCAGTCATGGACGGTTTCAGGGTGGAGAAGATGTCCGAGGCTGTTAAGAGTGCCGACATAGTCCTAACGGTGACGGGATGCAACGATGTCCTCTCAGAGAGGGACTTCAAGAACATGAAGAACGGATGCGTCATGGGTAACGTTGGGCACTTTGACAACGAGATCAACATCAATGACCTGAGGAGGATGTCCACATCCAGCCGCAAGGTAAGGGAGCACATCATGGAATACACCATGCAGGATGGACGTCGTTTGAACGTCATATCCGACGGTCGCCTGATGAATCTGGCCGCCGGACAGGGGCACCCCGCAGAGATCATGGATATGAGCTTCGCCGTCCAGGCACTCAGTATCGAATACCTTGTGAAGAATCACAAGGAGATGGAGAACAAGGTGTACACCATACCGCCGGAGATGGACAGGGCCATAGCCGAGACCAAGCTGACGATGATGGGCATCGTGACGGATACCCTCACCGACTCGCAGTTAGAGTACCTCAGGGGCTGGGAGGCAGGGACGGAATGAAACCATTCCTCTCCGTCTACGGTCATGTCACCGTTGACAGTATCGTGACGGTGGAGGAATTCCCCGAGCTCAACACCACAGTGGACATCACATCCAAAAGTACGTTCCTCGGCGGTACCGGGGCGAACATAGCCATGACCGCGGCGAAGCTCGGGGTGCCGACGGCTTTATGTGCACTTGTCGGAACCGACCTGCCAGGAGAGCTCTATGATACGATCAAAGACTCCGGAGTCATAATGGACGAGGTCATAGCCGTTGACGGATGGGACACGTCCACTGCCATAGTTGTGAACGACTCCAAACTGGACCAGAAGGTCCTGTTCTTCCAAGGCCCTCAGGGATTTGCTACGCAGATAGGTATAGAGATGACCAAGATGGCCTCTAAATCGAAATATGTGCATTTCTGTACGGGTGAGCCTGAATACCACACTTCGATGATGAGTAAGATCCGTTCGCCCGGCATGAAGATAGCTCTAGATCCGGCACAAGAGGTGCATCGTCTGTGGGATAAGGATAAACTAACAAGGGCCATGGAATACACGGACTTCGTGTTCTCCAACAAATACGAGGCGGAGTCCATACTCAAGCATCTAGGGTTGAGCTCCCTAAATGAGATCGGAAAGGAGCTCGCGGTATGTACCAAGGGCGACAAGGGCAGCACAGGATATCTTAACGGTAAGGAGTTCGATATCCCGGCCATCATAGGCAACAAGGCGGTGGACGCTACCGGCGCTGGAGACTCGTATCGTGCAGGGTTTTATGCAGGATTATACCGTGGGATGAGCATAGAGGATTCACTTACGATAGCTTCGTCTGTCGCATCCTTCATCGTGGAGCAGAGTGGTGCAACCTCGAATATACCTACGTGGGAGCAAACCTACGAAAGGGCTAAAGATCACTTCCCGAAGGCGTGACATGCTGATATCCATAACCGGGACCCCCGGTACGGGGAAGACCGAACTGGGAAGGGAACTCGAACGTCGTGGAAGGAACGTGATATTCCTCAGCGAGTTCATAGAGAAGAATAATCTACTGGAGGACTTCGATGAGGAGATGGACTCCTACGACGTGGACACCGATGAACTGAACGTTGCTCTCAAGGAACACAGGGATTCTGATTCCATATATTATTTGGAAGGGCACCTATCCCATTTTGTCGACACGTCCAAAGTAATCGTTTTAAGATGTTCACCTGAGGTCTTGGCTAAGCGTCTAAGGGAAAGGGGATATCCTGACAATAAGGTCATGGAGAACGTCCATGCGGAAATACTTGACGTAATATTATGTGAGGCCTCAACAACAGAAACATCTGTTTATGAATTAGACAGTACATCACATACATCCGGAGAATTGGCTGACCTAGTACTAGAGATAGAGGAAGGAACGGACGGACATAGGCCGGGAAACACGGATTGGACAGGAGAGATGGATAAATGGTTCTAGACACGCAGAGGGACAAGGTAGATTTCGCATTGACGCCTGTAGCTAAGAAGTTGATAAACGTAAATCCAAACTACATATCATGGGTAGCGTTGATATCTGCTCTTGTAGCGGGCATTATACTGTACCACAGTTACTCCATTCACTGGCTGCTCCTTCTAGGCGCAATGATAGTTCTGTCATCCGGATATCTCGACGCACTAGACGGCAAGGTCGCCAAGCTCGCAGGTAAAGCATCAAGGAAAGGCGACTATCTGGACCACGTCTTCGATAGGTACGCTGACGTACTGATGATAGGCGGGGTGGCGGTAAGCGGATGGTG
>DATERX010000005.1:0-11315 GCA_035271165.1 Candidatus Methanomethylophilaceae archaeon | reverse complement strand
CCCGTCCGTAGTTCGGATTGAGGGTTGTAACTCACCCTCATGAAGCTGGATTCCGTAGTAATCGCGAATCAACAACTCGCGGTGAATATGCCCCTGCTCCTTGCACACACCGCCCGTCAAACCATCCGAGTTGGGTTTCAGCGAGGTTACCTTTAATTAGGGTATTCGAACTGAGATTCAGCAAGGAAGGTTAAGTCGTAACAAGGTATCTGTAGGGGAACCTGCAGATGGATCACCTCCTAAGCAGGGTGGGGTTTTACCCCACCCTCAACCAAAACAAAACAAGTGTGTATCATAACGAAAAAGCAAGGAAATCACAAAGTGGATTTCCCGCGATTCCTTGGCAGCTTGCCATGCACTAAACGTAGCATCGAACGTCATAATATTTTTTTTTATTCTGGAAAACTATATCAGCGTGTACGTCCCGTAAGGACTTATGTGCGAATCAACCGTTCTTTTAGAGACAGCAAAGGGTATAAGCTCGGTTATGCAGGAAGCGGTTTTGGTGCGCGATAATGCGGGCAGCGTCACATGTGTTGATATCTTAGGTCGCGAGGTCATCGTCGATGATTCCAAGGTATTGGAGATTGATCTGATGAGGCACCGTGTGTTACTGTCGAGGCTCTGAATGCCACTTAAAATTGCCGTTTCGGGAAAAGGTGGCGTTGGAAAGACAACGATAGCGGCACTACTTGCATCCCAGTACGCGAGGGAGGGAATGAATGTTGTCGCTGTCGATGCGGATCCCGCTTCCTCACTTCCGGTTGCATTGGGAGTCCCTTATAAAGTTAGGAAGAACATCATCCCTTTATCCGATATGCTGGATATAATCGAGGATAGGACTGGCGTAAGGCCTGGTGAAAGCTACGGAAGGATGTTCTCTTTGAATCCCAAGGTTAACGATTTGGTGGATAAGTATGCCGTTCTAGGCACGGAGAACGTTCAAGTGATGGTTCTCGGAACAATAAAGGCGCCTGGTTCCGGTTGCTTCTGTCCAGAGAGTGCACTACTCAAGAGCCTCATGTCTCATTTGATTCTGGACGACGAACATGTAGTTATTTTGGATATGGAGGCGGGATTGGAGCACTTGGGTCGTTCGACCGTACGCTCGGTCGATGTACTGTTGGTAGTGGTCGAACCCGGACGTCGTTCGGTGGAGACAGCTATAAGGATCGCCGACATGGCCCGTTCTCTAGGCATCGAAAAGGTGTTGGCCGTACTGAATAAAGTCAATGATGATATCCAGGAGGGCGAGCTTCGCTCGATGTTGGACGACGGTAATATCAAGGTTGCAACGGTCATATATCATGATCCGGATCTTATCTCGGCGGATTTGGCCGGTAGGCCGACGTCATCATCATCCGCTGAAAAAGCTATCGACTTGTTGAGACAGATGATTTATTCTTTACAATAAGGCCTTTTGAGGCATATATACTCCTGCAGGCATCCTTATTATATTCTTGCTATACGTTATTTTGAACATGTCTGACGATTTTCCCGAGATTTTGTCCGTGGAGTGCCTAAGAAGGTCTTCCAAGAAAGAGTATACGAAAGAGGAGATTAATCAGAGGGCTGAGGATAGAACTCTTGACCCTACATCCCAAGCTGTGCTGAAGAAAGCCATGGGCGAGGGTATAGATACGGTGTGGGACCGCCTCGAGGGGCAGACTCCGCAGTGTAAATTTTGTTCTGAGGGGGTTTCGTGCCAACGCTGTGCCATGGGCCCGTGCCGTATCATGGGCGGTAACCGTAGCAGAGGAGTTTGCGGTAACGATGCCAACCTCATCGTCGCAAGGAATCTTCTGGATTGGGTGGCCATGGGCGCGGCCGCCCATTCAGATCATGGAAGAGACCTGGTCGAAGCAGTATTGAAAGGCGCGACAGGCAAGGCTCCAAACTTTCCCATCAATGATGTCGAGAAGCTAAATCGCTTGGCCGAGGAATATGGAATCGATACCAGCGGCACTGTTCAGCATACTGCAGAAAAGTTGGCGCTAGCTATGTTAGATGAATTTGGCACTGTACGCGGAGAGATACAGATGATTAATCGGGCCCCAGCATCCAGCATAGAGATGTGGAAGGGACTCAAAATTTTACCTCGCGGTATCGACCGTGAGATTGTCGAAGCGATGCACCGTATTCATATGGGCGTTGGTAATGACCCATATGATGTCGTAATGCATGGTTTCCGCACCGCCATGTCCGACGGGGGGGAGGCTCCATGCAGGCCACGGAGATGTCTGATGTCCTCTTCGGGACGCCAGAGATTAGGACGTCGAAGGTTAACCTTGGTGTTTTGAAGGCAGATCATGTCAATGTGGCATTACACGGGCACAATCCAGTCCTATCAGAAATGTTGGTCAAGGCAGCTTCTGACCCAAACATTATAGCAAGGGCCAAGAAGGCGGGTGCGGCAGGTGTGAACCTTATAGGCTTATGTTGCACTGGTACTGAGTTGTTGATGCGAAAGGGCATTCCTCAGGCTGGAAACCATCTAGATCAGGAACTCGCCATATTGACTGGTGCGTTGGAAGCTATGATTGTCGATTATCAGTGTATCTTCCCCTCGTTGCCCTTTACTGCGGCGTGTTATCACACCAATATATTTTCTACTTCTCCTAAAGGCATAATGGCTGGTTCTGAGTATGTGGAAGTTCATCCCGAAAATGCGTATGAGCAATCGAAGTACATGCTGGAAATCGCCATCGATAATTATCCTAACCGTATCGAGGAAAGAGTAATGATTCCTGACCAGCCGGTCGAGGCTATGGTCGGCTTCTCAGTAGAAGCGATCAAGAAGGCATTGGGTGGAAGCCTAAAGCCATTGCTGGATATCATCGTTTCTGGAAAAATCCGTGGAGTGGTGGGTGTCGTAGGATGTAACAACCCACATGTACGCCACGATGAAGGGCATGTATCTTTGACCAAGGCGTTAATCAAGAGGGATATCCTGGTCGTGGAAACAGGTTGCGCCGCTATTGCATCTGGAAAGGCTGGTCTGTTACAACCATCAGCCATCGAGATGGCTGGAAAAGGTCTCAAGGAAGTGTGTGGATCGCTAGGTATACCTCCTGTGCTGCACATGGGATCCTGCGTTGATAATACCAGAATTCTGAATCTGGTGGCCGAACTGGCAAATATGGTCGGGGTACGGATTGATCAGTTGCCGGTTGCTGGAGCAGCTCCGGAATGGTATTCTCCAAAGGCAGTATCCATTGCCGAATATTTCGTTGGTAGTGGTGTCAGCACCTTGCTGGGCATCATGCCTCATGTGGGCGGTAGCCCATATGTCACCAAGATGCTTACTCAGGACATCGAGCGCACGATGAAAGCCAAGTTCTGGGTGGAATCTGATACTTCGAAGGCTTGTGCTGTTTTATTCGATCATATCGAGCAAAAGCGTCAGGCGCTGGGCATATAAGGCGGAACCACAAAACCATTTCCTTAATTCTTATTAGAAGACTTTCAGTGTCGTTGCTGATGATTCAATGGATAAGAAGGGAACGAGGGGAGGACCCCCAGCGTCCCTTTGCCATAGACTCTATGGTGCCGATATTTCAGACTCAAAGTTGAAGCCGATCCGAGCCCGGAGGTCCTAAACGTTAGGCCGATGGGATGGCAGTCCTCACGGATTTGCCAAAGGTCCTTTTTATTCAAGCAAAGCTCTAACTAAAGACTCGGCCGATGCAAGATCTTCTTCGGAGGGTTTCCATAGGGAACGTATGTTCGGATCGACGACATTGAATCCAGCATCTGCCAGTTCCTCCTTCAGGATCTTCACACTTTCTCCGCTCCATCCGTAGCATCCGAACGCAGCCGCCTTCTTATTCTTAAATTTCAGTGACTTCATGAAACGTATCGTGCTACTGGTTCCCATCATGATATCTCTGCTAATCGTAGGTGAACCTACGGCTATAGCCTTTGATTTGAAAACCTCGCCCGTAATCTCGCTCATGTCGGATTTGGAGCAGTTGAACACCTTCACTCTAGTATCTGGGCTAATTCTGTTCGCGGCTTTGGCAATCTCATGAGCTATTGCCGAGGTACCTTCCCACATGGTATCGTAGAGGATTGTGAATTGATCCTCCTGATACTCATCCGCCCATTCGGCGTATCTGTTCACTATCTGCATAGGATCGTCCCTCCATATGACGCCGTGACTGGGGGCTATCATTTCTATAGGCAGGTCAAGGGCAACTATCTCCTCGATCTTCTTTTTGACTTGCGTAGAGAACGGGTTCAGAATGTTAGCATAATATTTCATCGCCTGATATTCGAGCATACATTGGTCAGCAAGATTGTTGAACAATTCCCCGACTGCAAAGTGTTGACCGAAAGCATCGTTAGAGAACAGGATGTTATCTTCCGTCAGATACGTTGCCATGCTGTCTGGCCAGTGGAGCATGACCATCTCGACGAATATGAGCTTTTTTCCGTTGCCCACATCGACAGAATCCCCAGTCTTTACCGTCCTAAAGTCCCATCCGTTCTTGCCGTACTGACCCTCAAGGCTCTTTACCGCGTTGGCGGTACAGTAAATCGGAGTGTCCGGAATCTCCTTCATAAGTTCAGGCAATGCGCCTGAATGGTCAGCCTCCCCATGGTTCATCACGATGAAGTCTATCTTCTTAAGATCGATCTCGGCCTTCAGATTATCGATAAACTCCCTGGTATGAGGTGTCCATACCGTATCAATAAGCACGGTCTTCTCCTCCTCGATCAGATACGCGTTCTGACTCGAACCATCGGTTATGGTGTAGTCTTCCCCATGGAACTTCTGTAGTTCCCAATCAATGTAACCTATCCAACTTACATTACCTTTAATGGTTTTTTTCATAATAAATTTCTCCGATTAACATTACATTAGATGTACGGACGCAATATAATATCCTGTCTCAGGCCCTATTTTTGATATTCTCAACCAATCAAGCCCAGTCTGTACAGTATTTATTTAACGAGAGTATACACGGTGACTATGGATGATAAGGTCAGAACTATATTACCAGGTTTGATCGCATGGACATTCTTCATATTACTGGCAGCCTATCTGATCTCCATTGTTGATACAGGTCGCATCGAACAGTTCCTGATACTGCTTATCGCGATATTCTCAGCCATGATCACAACTGAGGGATTACACGAGCTCTTCGGTAATCGACCACTTGGTACGCTCAAGGAATTTTCATATATGACTAGAGAGACGCTGTCCCTCTACAGAGAGAGGAGGATATTTACGTTCAATGGGGCCATTCACATTCTGACGGGCTTCATGGTTAGCATATCCCTCGTAGTCAGGGCCTTCCATTCAACGGATTTTATCCTCATACCATTCTTCCGATCACTGATTCCAATAGCGATACTGTTAGCATTAGGCAGTTATTGGGTCAACTACGGTAATTTCTTCAAGACCTATGAGGGGAGAAAGGTAGGCAGACTGCGTAACGGGGGGGCAGCTCTCAGAACAACTCTCTCGTTGTTAATAGCGATAGGAGCTTCCTATGGACTTTCACAATTTTTCACTCTACTATGAACCGGAATATGCGACTCGTTATCTGAGAATCGAAGAAAAATCTACCCAATTTAAAAGTGGTCTGCACATTAAGGTTTACCAATAACGCAAAAAGCGCAGACCGTAAAACACATCTCAGAAGTTGGTTAAATAATCAGCGGAAAGACGTGATAGATGCACCCTTATGTCGGTGGTATCGAACGAGGTGCAGAAAATAAAAATGGTAGTCCTGCCCGGGTTCGAACCGGGGTCGCTGGCTCCAAAGGCCAACATGATTGACCACTACACTACAGGACTGTAAGCGGTTATCTGCTTCAGTTATTTAACATTCTTCCGATGAGGTGTGTGGACGCGCATCCGATTATCTCAACATCTATGAAGGTACCTAGCGGCAAATCTCCCGCTATCCCTACTGGCCTGTAGTTATCCGTCCTTGAAATAATGGAACCTTCCTTCCCCTCTTCAGTAACTAATACCTTCATGGTCTTCCCGATCATCTTCCTGTTGTTCTCGAGTTCGACCTCGTTCTTCACACGAGTTAGATCGGTGGATCGTTCCTTGACGACATTTCCCTCCAAAGGAGTCATCTTCGAGGCTTCCGTCTTAGGACGGGAGGAGAATCTAGTTATGTTGACGGTATCCGCCTTGAGTCTGCGTAAAAGGTCTAAACTCAGCTGATGGTCTTCGCCTGTCTCGCCAGGGAAACCAGCAATCATATCAGTAGATATACTCATATCGGGATATCTGGCACGTATAAGGTCCATCAGTGCGAAGTATTCCTCGATGGTGTGATCTCTTCTCATCTTCTCGAGGATACCATTGCTGCCACTCTGCACGGGTATATGCAGGAATCTGTACACACGAGGGTCCTTGAAGACCGGCATAAGATCCTCGACTATATGCATCAGCCAATCAGGGTTCATCATACCTATGCGTATTCTGTAATCCCCCGGCATCTCCAGCATCTTGTGTAACAGTTCAGGCAGGCTTGACCCCGTATCCCGTCCATAGCATGCGGTATCCTGTGCGGTTATCATGATCTCCTTGGCCCCGTTACCAACTCTCTTGCGGAATTCCGCCACGAGCTCATCCACGGGATAGCTGATCAGTTTCCCTCGGGCGAACCTGGTTATGCAGTACGAACATGACCCAAGGCAACCTTGTGCTATGGGGATGATAGCCGAGGTGCCAGTATCCTTATGGTCCAATGGATGCCAGCATCCATACTTGGTGCTGACCTTATCTGAGAACTCGGAGTAATTAAGAGGTGATACTATAAGCGAATCAGGGAGTCTCACCGTAATCCTTCCAGGCTGCACTTCAGCCATGCAACCTGTGACGACCACTTCCTTCCCAAGGCTGCGGAGGTCAGTCATCCTCCTGACCATCCTCTTCTCCGTGATGTCTACTACAGTGCAGGTGTTTAGTATGACTATATCGGCCTCTTCCACAGTTTCCGATTTCTCATACCCTAGACCTGACATGCGCTCGGCGAGCTGCTCGCCTTCGCCGTAGTTCATCGTGCAGCCGTAAGATTCGACAAAATATTTCATATGGCTTAGCGGGTGACCGCCTCGTTCGTAACCTGGCCGAAAGCAGTCTTGTTCGAGATATTTGTAATCCTAGCATGCACACGTGCACCCTTTGTGGTTCCAGGGACTATGACGACAAGGTCGTTGTATTTGCCCAGTCCGTCACCCTTCTTACCAACATCTGTGACAGTTATCTCGATAATATCTCCTACCTTGAGCTGGCTGGGACCAGACCTGAACGTCTTACGTACTGAAATAGGTCTGCCAGCACCGCACGCCTCACATTCGAGGGTGAGTGTTCTGTCGTATTTCACCAATTTAGTATCTGGACGTGCGCATTCTGCGCAAATGACGTATGTGTCCGTATACTGGTCGAGCCTCTCGGAGATGTTAACAGATGAGATCTTCGCCTTGAAGATGGCCCTCCTATTATCAATCTCTCCAGGAGTACCAAACTCACGAAGGAGGAAATGAAGCAGATGTTCCGGCTCCCTGCGGAGCTTGTCGGCGATGTCCATAAAATTCCTAAGGATAGTGATCTTACCTTCTTGTATTATATCTAATTCCGGAAGCTCAAACCTCTCGTGAGCCTCTATGGTTTCCGGAAGATCCGTTTTTGCCCTATCGAGCAATGCTAAATAGTCCTCGTCGTTACTCATGATGTCTCCGATTGAGGCTAGGCGGAGTAGAATTTAAACATTATGCCTATACTAGCTTATCAAACATGGTATAATCCCCTACGACACGTAGATATGAAACAAGGTCGCGGTACGTGGAACGGTATAAGTTCGGTACCTATTCCTTAATAAGAAGGACCAGGTTCGAAAATCGTAAAAGGTCTTAAATAGGGGGTTATGATAGACAAGTTTCGCGCATCGACCCGTGATATACGTGGTCTTTAAATATACTAATATTGTCGCGTGCTATAAATTCGATGAGGTGAAGAAGTTTGGGAAATGGTCTAAACACCGCAAGAAAGATGAGAGTCGACAGGCAGAAGTTCCGTTGGCTCGATAAAGGATACAAGAAAAGAGTGCTCAATCTGAGGCAGAAATCGGATCCACTTGAGGGGTCCGCTCAGGCAAAGGGCATTGTACTAGAGAAAGTAGGAATTGAAGCTAAACAGCCCAACTCCGCCATACGCAAGTGCGTAAAGGTACAGCTGATAAAGAACGGACGTCAGGTCACTGCGTTCGCCGTCGGCGATGGTGCTATCAACTTCATAGATGAACACGACGAAGTGCTCATTGAAGGTATCGGAGGAAGGATGGGCCGTTCATACGGAGATATCCCCGGTGTCCGTTTCAAGGTAATTAAGGTTAATAACGTGTCCCTCGACGAAATGGTAAGAGGAAGAACGGACAAACCTATAAGGTGATTTAATGACAGCTGAAGAAATAGTAGAGACTACAGAAATCATAGAAACGGTCGAGACGACCGAAGAGGCACCTGTAATGCCCAAGCCTCTGATGTTCGGAAAATACGATTCATCCGACGTCATAGTTTATGACGGAGGTCTCGCAAAATACATAGACCTCACACCTACGAACATTCCCCATTCGGGTGGAAAGCACGCAAACAAGTGGTTCGGAAAGTCAAAGCTGAGCATCGTCGAGAGGCTCATCAACGACATAATGAGGACAGAGAAGTTCACCGGCAAGAAGATGAAGGCCTACAAGACCGTTTCCCAGGCATTCGACATCATAGCCGAGAAGACTAAGGGTAACCCTATACAAGCATTCGTAACAGGACTTGAGTACGCAGCTCCCAGGGAAGAGATCACAAGGCTTCAGTTCGGAGGAATATCCGTTCCTAAGGCCGTTGATATATCTCCTCAGAGGAGACTAGACATAGCGCTCCGCAACCTTAGTAACGGCGTAGTAATAACCTCATCCAAGAGCAAAAAATCCATTTCCGAATGTCTCGCAGACGAGATCATGCTCGCATCGAAGGGCGATATGCAATCCTTCTCTGTAGCTAAGAAAGAAGAAATTGAGAGGATAGCGCAGGCTGCAAGGTAATCTTGATCGGTAGTGTGAGATAAAATGGGAAGAAAAGCAGAAAACGCGCGTAAAGCGACAGAGATAATGAACACTCCTGAACTCATCAGGAACATAGGTACAGCTGCCCACATCGACCATGGAAAGACGACCTTCTCGGACAACCTCATCGCAGGTGCCGGGATGATGTCATCCGAACTGGCCGGAGAGCAACGTGTACTGGATTTCGATGAGCAGGAGGCCGCAAGAGGCATCACCATCAACGCTGCCAGCGCATCAATGGTACATAAATACGAAGGCAAGGAATACCTCATCAACCTGATCGATACCCCGGGTCACGTGGACTTCGGCGGAGACGTCACAAGGGCAATGAGGTCCCTTGACGGTGTGTTCATCCTTTCATGTGCGGTCGAAGGCCTAATGCCTCAGACTGAGACGGTCATCAAACAGGCACTCAAGGAGCGCGTAAAACCCATGTTGTTCATCAACAAGGTCGACAGGATGATCGTGGAACAGCAGGTCACCAAGGAGATGATGATTGAGAAGTTCTCAAAGATCATCGCAGATTTCAACCAGAAGATCTATGCAAACCTCCCTGCACCACTTAACAAGGAGTGGCAGGTCAGCATCCAAGAAGGAAATGTCGGATTCGGTTCAGCTTACAACAACTGGGCGATTTCCGCACCTGCAATGAAGAAGTATAATATCACATTCACAGATATATTCGATTACTGCAACCGTGAGGGTGGTCAGGAAGAGCTCGCTAAGAAGATACCGCTACACGAAGTAGCGCTTGCTATGGCGATACAACACGTCTCCAACCCGATGGACGCTCAGAAGCTCCGTATACCAATAATATGGAAGGGGGACAAAGAGTCTACAGAAGGCAAGGCAATGATTGTCTGCGATCC
This sequence comes from Candidatus Methanomethylophilaceae archaeon, assembly GCA_035271165.1. Taxonomy (GTDB): domain Archaea; phylum Thermoplasmatota; class Thermoplasmata; order Methanomassiliicoccales; family Methanomethylophilaceae; genus VadinCA11. The sequence goes on along the minus strand of DATERX010000005.1, from coordinate 1,363 downwards.
CAAAGGACCCACCTCGCTGATGGTTACTAAAATAATCATGGACCCTCACGCAGGAGAGGTTGCGTTCGGAAGACTATTCTCTGGAACTGTCAAGAAAGGAGATGTACTCTACATATCTGGAATTCCCAATGCACAAAGAGTGCAGACGGTAGCTCTCATAGTCGGAGGCGACAGAATCGCCATTGACGATTGTGAGGCCGGTAACATAGTGGCGCTCACAGGACTCAGGGATGCCATAGCAGGTTCCACCCTGTCCTCGTTGAAGGACATGGAGCCCTTCGAGAGGATGGCCCACTACTCCGAGCCCGTCGTCACAAAGGCGATTGAGGCAAAGAACACCAAGGACCTTCCCAAACTTGTAGAAGTACTTAGGTCCATTGCGAAGGCCGACCCCTCGCTAAACATAGAGATCAATAACGATACGGGTGAACACCTGATGTCCGGTATGGGCGAACTCCACCTGGAGATCACTGAATACCGCATAGTACACGACCACAAGGTCGATATCTCATCATCTCAGCCCATCGTCGTCTACAGGGAGAGTGTCAAGGGACCCAATGCGAGACCCTTTGAAGGTAAATCTCCTAACAAGCACAACAGGTTCTATTTCGTTGTGGAGCCCCTTGAAGAAGCGGTCATCGAAGCGATTCATAAAGGAGAGATCGACCCCGATGCCAAAATTAAGGATGAAAAGGTACTTGCCCATCAGCTCGAAGATCTCGGCATGGGGAAGGACGAGGCAAAAAGCGTCGTTTCATTCAAGAACACCAATGTCCTGCTTGACATGACAAAGGGAATCCAGTACCTCCATGAGACAATGGAACTCATCAAACAGGCCTTCGATGAGGCAATGCTTAGAGGGCCTCTCGCAACAGAGAAGACATCTGGCTTAAAGGTCAAACTCGTAGATGCAAAACTCCACGAAGACACCATCCACAGAGGTCCCGCACAGGTCATCCCCTCAGTAAGGGATGGTATTTACGGTGCCATGTGCCAGGGAGGTAGAATCCTCCTCGAGCCCATGCAGAAGCTGTACATCAGCGTACCTCCAGACTACATGGGAGGCGCAGTCAACATGATCACCCAGCGTCGCGGTACCATCCTCGACATGGGGCAGGAGGGAGCTGACTCCTCGGTCGAAGCGATCGTCCCTGTCGCAGACATGTTCGGATTCGCTTCCGATATACGCAGCGCCACACAAGGTCGTGCACTTTGGTCCACTGAGAACTCAGGGTTCCAGAGAGCACCCGCCGAGATACAGAAAACAATCGTCGGAGAGATAAGGGTAAGGAAAGGATTAAACCCTGAGCCCTATGACGATAAATATTACGCGGGAGTGTAAACGTTAAATAATAAACATATT
>DATERX010000004.1:0-41893 GCA_035271165.1 Candidatus Methanomethylophilaceae archaeon | reverse complement strand
CTGTTTGTAGGAGGAGGCTTGGCGGTTTCCGGAGTTGTAATGCAAGCTCTTTTCAGAAATCCGATGGCTTCGCCATATATTCTCGGTTTGTCATCGGGAGCGTCACTCGGTGCGGCATTCGCGATGTTGTTCGTCACAACTTCCGCAGTTTTCATGTTCGCAGTCCCCTTATTTGCATTTATAACCTGTATGGCCACAATGTTTATCGTTTACGGTCTCGCAAGGGTCGGGAACGAAACACACATGGAAACCTTGTTACTGTCCGGTATCGCAATTGGAGCCTTGTTGCAAGCAATAGTATCGTTACTGACATATCTGGCGGGGGATCAACTTGAGAATATCGTATTCTGGAGCATGGGTAACATCTCCAATGTCGAATGGTTCCAGATTCTGATAGTGATACCTTTGATATTAATCGGACTTTCCGTTGCAACATATTATTCCAAAGAGATTAACGCCATGATGATGGGCGACGCTCACGCCATGAACCTTGGAGTTGACGTAAGAAGGATCAGATTGATTTTGTTGATATTCATTTCCATGCTCACCGCAGCTGCAGTATGTTTTGTAGGCACAATAGGTTTTGTAGGATTGGTTATACCGCATATAATGAGGATAATCATTGGACCCGACAATAGAACGCTGATTCCTTTATCATTCCTGGCAGGCGGTGTTTTCTTGGTAGGGTGTGATTATGCAGCCCACTTATTCGCCCCTTGGTTTGGAGTTCTGCCCGTGGGTATTCTGACATCACTTATTGGTGCGCCCTACTTCATATATCTTCTTCGCAGGCGTAAGAAGGAGGTCGGTTGGTAATGTTGCAAACCAGAAACCTCTATTACAGTTACAAAGAAAAACCGGTCATAGAAGACATAAACTTTGATTTGATCCCGGGGGAGATTCTAGGAATCATCGGCCCTAACGGTTGCGGGAAAACTACATTGTTAGGTAATCTGAATAAAAACCTCAGTCCAAAGGGCGGCTGTGTCATGATTAACGATACAGATCTTGAGGATCTCAAGAAGAAGGAAATCGCACAGGAAATCGCGGTAATACCCCAGACAAACGAAATTAAATTTTCATTTTCCGTCAGAGAAATAGTTTCAATGGGAAGAATGCCTTTTCAAGAGGCCTTTCAGGGTGAATCCTATGACGACATAGCAATTATCGACGATGCTATCGAAAAGGCGGGAATATCTGATATGGCCGACCGTTACATCAACACCATGAGTGGTGGGGAAAGACAAAAGGTCATCATCGCAAGAGCTCTTGCCCAAACTCCAAAAATACTGTTGATGGACGAACCTACGTTACACCTGGACATCAGCGCCCAATTCGATATACTGGATCTGATTCATTCTTTAACGAAGGAGGAAGGGTTGACAGTCGTAATCGTATCTCACGATTTATCAATGGCCGCCCGTTATTGTGACAGAATCATGATGATTCATAATCGTAAAATTCACGCCATTGGGAATACGGAAGACGTACTCACTCCAGAAAATATGCGTACAGTATTCAACGTTGAGGCAGAATTCATTAAAGATTTGAAGACCGGTAAAAACATGGTATTATTATACGGATCTTCGACACAGAATCCTTGTTAACAAAAATCAATGAGGATGGCGCCCCGGCCGGAATTTGAATCCGGGTCGAAGCCTCGACAGGGCTCCATGATAGGCCGCTACACTACCGGGGCGCAAAGACTGATATTATGAAATAATATATAAGGTTATCAGATAAACCAGGCATTTAGGGCCAGCATACGGACTGATAACATTAAAGTCCTAGACAAATGCATATGGTTCTGGAGATAAAAAAAATGGCCGGACCCGTAGTAGCGGATTATATGATTAGGGATGTTCAGACCGTTTCACCTATTATGACGGTCACACAGGTGAGGACGAAGATAATTTCCTCCAACTTCCACGGATTCCCAATAGCCGAGAACGGATATCTTCTCGGATTCATAACAGCAAAGGAGCTTTTGAAACACATACATACCCCGGATGCGAAGATGCGCGAGGTCATGAGGCGTGGAACGTTGTGCGCTGTACCCTCGATGTCAATCGATGACGCTACAAGGATTCTTTTCAGGTACGGCCTCAGGAACCTTCCTGTAGTGGATGAACACCGTAGACTCGTAGGGATAATCTCCAACATCGACATCGTGAGGTCTCAGATAGAGAAGGCACGTCCAGGGAAGGTCATGAGCGTAAAGAACTTCCTTGAACAGCAGAACGATATCAGATTGAAGATAGTAAACAGGGACGTTCCCATGGATCAGATGCTCCCCACTCAAAAGGAGGTCTACATGGACGAGCTCATCGGACGTCAGTATGAGATCAAGAGAGGTCTCAACGAACCGATAATCGTTATCCAGAGGTTGAACGGATATCTTGTCGTGGACGGTCACCACAGAGTGATGGCCGCCAAGAAGATGGGTCAGACTGAATTCAAGGCGATAGTCCTCGAACCCAACAAGATGGATGTGAAGCTGGGTCTCGAGAAGACTGCTGAGAAATGGGGAATTAAGACATTGGATGACGTCAAGATAATCGAAGGTTCAAAACACCCGCTAATGGAGGCTGCGACCATGCTTCTCCCAGACGAGGATGCGGCATCGATAAACCAGAGATTGGTGGATAACAGCTGAATCTGATCCATTCAGCGATAAGAAATAAAAGAAGGTAAAGGTAAAAGGTTTAGTCTAGAGCGAATCCAGACCTTCAGAGTCTCTTCTTTATTTCGCGGAGCTCCCTTAGCATGATCTTCTGTTCCACCGATGCGATGGACTTCTTCGTTGCGATCACGGTATCGGGGTTGAGGGATATCGAGTCGATACCACATTCCACAAGGAACTCGGCGAACTCAGGATAGACGGAAGGACCTTGTCCGCATATGCCGACGGTCTTCCCTTTGCTGTGTGCGACGTCTATGAGCATCTTTATCGCCCTTTTGACCCCCTCGTTCCTCTCGTCGAAGTAACCCATCCTTCCGAGGACGTCCGAATCACGGTCACATCCAAGTACAAGCTGGGTAAGGTCGTTGGAACCGATAGAGAACGCATCACAGTAATCGCAGAACTCCTCAGCCATCAGGATGTTGACGGGAACCTCTGCCATGAGGTAGAGCTTCAGGTCGGTACCTCTTCTGAGCCCGACCTCCTCCATCATCTTGGTTATGTCCTTGACCTCATCAATCGTCCTTACGAAGGGCAACATGATGTGGATGTTCCTCAGGCCCATCTCGTCCCTGACCTTCTTTATGGCCCTCAGTTCGCAGATGAACGCATCTCTGTATTGTGGGGATACGTATCTGGAACATCCGCGCCATCCGATCATGGGATTCTCCTCGCTGGGCTCGTAGTCCGCACCGCCCTTCATGTCGCGGTACTCGTTGGTCTTGAAGTCTGAAGTCCTGAGGACTACCGGTCTAGGGTAGAACGCCCTTGCGACCTTAGATATACCCTCGGCAAGTTTTTCAATCAACTCATCAGATCTTCCGTCGGCGATGACGTACATGGGGTGTTCACCGACGTAGTTGGTGAAGAGGAACTCGCTTCTCATCAACCCTACTCCATCACAGGGAAGCTCTGCGACCTCCTCGGCCTTGGCGGGCATGCTCATGTTGACCATTATCTTCGTCCCGGTGACCGGGGCGGATTCAGAGCTGATGTATTGTACGTCGGATTTATTGGAGGACTTGTTCTTTTTCTTGACCTCCCCTCTGTACACCATTCCCGTCGTACCGTCCACGGTGACGACCATGCCGTCACTCAGCACTTTTGTGGCATTGCCTGTTCCGACGACACATGGAGTGCCGAGCTCCCTCGAGATGATGGCGGCGTGACAAGTCATGCCTCCCTCGTTAGTGACTATGGCCACGGCCCTGCTCATAGCAGGGACCATATCGGGCATGGTCATCGTGGTGACCAATATGTCCCCGTCCTTGATGGCGTCAAGGCTCATTTTCGTATCATATACTATAACGCGTCCAGATGCAAAACCAGGACTGGCGCCCATACCGGAGGTAAGCACGTTCTGGCTTCCTTCGACCGCGCCGGCATCCTCTTCCGGAGCACTTCCGATGGTGGTTATAGGTCGTGCTTGTACGATGTATACCTTACCATCCTCTATGCACCATTCGATATCCATCGGCTTTTGGTAGTGGATCTCGATCTGTCTTCCGATCTCAGCTATCTCTTGTATCCTGTCATCGGAAAGCTTCCGTGCCTTCTGGAGGTTCGCTTGCACATCCTTCTTAACCGAGCCCCCGGTTTTACCTCTCACATATTTCCATGTCTGTGTGGAGATTCTGACCTTGTTCTCGTCTATCTTCATCTCCTTCTTGTCGATGGAGTATGTGTCGGGCGTGATCTCCCCGCCGACTATGGCCTCACCGAGACCGTATCCGGCCTCAATCATGATGCTGTCAGCACCGGTGCCCGGGTCGACGGTGAACATTACACCAGACACTTCCGAATCGACCATCTTCTGTACGACCACTGCGATTTTCACATCTTCAGTACCGTATCCCCTGCTCTGGCGGTAGGATATGGCCCTGGCAGTGAACAACGATGACCAACATTTCCTTACCTTGTCCATAAGGTCGTCTTCGCCCCTCACATTAAGATATGTATCCTGCTGGCCAGCAAAACTGGAATCGGGCAGGTCCTCCGCGGTGGCGCTGGACCTTACCGCGACGAATCCCTTGCTTCCCTTAGGGAACAATAGGTTGTAGTCCGCGATGACCTCCTTCCGGAGGTCGTCAGGTATCGCTCCCTTCTCGATCGTCGCCCTTATTCGTTCGGCCGCCTCGATCAAGGATTGATCGGAACTATCATCGATGGTGAGCAGCTCCTTCTCAACCTTCTTCGCAAGGTCGTTCTTCTCAAAGAAATAATCATAAGCTCTGGTTGTTAAAACAAATGCACCTGGAACCGGAAACCCGGCGGAAGTAAGTTCCCCGAGATTCGCTCCTTTACCGCCAACAAGCGGTATGTCGTTTACACGCAAATCGTTGACGTCTACTATCATTTTTTCCATTTAAGTCCCCCAATCATTGGAAAGAATTTAGCACACTCTGTGCTCCTTGACCCCGAATAGAAGCATTTACTTAATTAGTGTTTGCGTAGACATACAAACATTCTGGTAGTTGGCTAATTTACTATGGTAATTGATATTATTATTGCGATATCCGTAGTATCACTGCGATATTCAAGAAATATCGGAAAAAAACTGAGAATATCGCTGATTGTGTGTTGTAAAAATTATATTATTTAACCTTTACAGCGGAAGACTTTAAATTAGATGTCGCTTTGACATGTCTTGATGGTTCCCATGAACATGGAAATAGTTTGGCATGGAAGGGGCGGACAGGGAGTCGTTACAGCTAACGAGATTCTCGCTGAGGCCGCTATAAGTGCTGGAAAATATGTGAAAGCATTCCCAGAATTCGGACCGGAGAGGATGGGAGCTCCGATCAGAGGATTCACGAGGATATCTGAAAAACCGGTAAGAGTACACAGTCAGGTCTATGAACCTGATGTCGTTGTCGTGCTCGATGGTACCCTGATAGGAAAGGTCGATGTGGCCGCTGGACTCAAGAAGGACGGCATCATTCTCGCCAACTACGAAGGTACGCCGGAGGAACTCCGCAAGGCCATAGGGACCGATGCGGAATGTCATACAGTGAACGCCACCAAGATCTCCATTGAAGAGATAGGAAGACCCATGGCCAACACGTCAATGCTCGGTGCCCTTGTTAAAGTAAAACCGATTATAGGCTTCGATCTCTTGGCGGAACATGTGATCCAGAAGCTCGGCGCAAAATTGCCCGAGAGCGTGATCAAGAAGAACCTTTCAGCTCTTAAGAGGGCATATGAGGAGGTGCAGTGATATGGCAAAAATCGATTTGAAGAAGATGCCTATAGGCGCAAGGGTATGCAATCCCGGAAGTTCGGAAGCCATACTTACAGGTGACTGGAGCTCCTACACGCCTATACTCGATAGGGAGAAGTGCATAGACTGTCTGAACTGCTGGATGTACTGTCCCGATATGGCCGTCAACGTAAAGGACGGAAAGATGGAAGGATTCAAGTTAACCCACTGCAAGGGATGCGGTATATGCGCCAGAGTGTGTCCTAAGGATGCAATCACAATGAAGGAGGTGTGAAATTGGCCAGTAAGAAATTAGAAGATGTGGCGATGAACGGCGACGGAGCGGTCGCATATGCATGGAAACAGATAAACCCTGATGTATGTGCCGCATACCCGATCACGCCCCAGACTATCATAGTAGAGAACTTCTCTAAGTATGTCGCCGATGGAGAGGTCGACACCGAGTACGTTGCGGTGGAATCGGAGCACAGCGCATTGACGCTCTGTGCGGCATCCAGTTCCGCAGGCGCAAGGACGTTCACGGCAACGGCCTCCCAGGGGTTGGCATACATGTGGGAGATGCTCCCAATCACATCCTCGATGAGGGTGCCCGTAGTCATGGCGGTAGCCAATAGGGCCCTCAGCGGACCGATAAACATCAACAACGACCATGGAGATGCCATGGCGGCAAGGGACACTGGATGGATTCAGATGTTCGCCGAGAACGTCCAGAGCGCATATGACAATGCGATAATGGCGCCCAAGATAGCCGAACACCCGGATGTACAGTTGCCCATAATCACGAACCTCGACGGTTTCATACTGACCCACGCAGTGGAGAGGATGACTCTGGTCGACACAGAAGACGTGAAGAAATTCGTCGGCGAGTTCGATCCGGTATGTCCGTTACTCGACTACAAGAACCCCACATCACATGGTATGCTGGACGGTCCTGATTATTACTTTGCACACAAACACCAGCAATCGGAAGCACTCAACGGGGTGCTCGAAATTGCTGAACAGGTGTTCAAGGAGTTCAAGGAGATGACGGGTCGCGAATACAAGCTAGTCAACGAATACAGGTGTGACGATGCGGATTACGTAGCAATCATACTCGGTTCATCTTATGGTACCATGCAGGAGACTGTCGACCAGATGCGCGAAGCCGGCATAAAGGTCGGAGCCGCAATGCCTCAAATATACAGACCATGGCCCGAAAAGGAGCTCGCAAGGATAATGAAGGGCAAGAAGGCCGTAGCAGTCTTCGACAAGCACCTGAGCCTAGGAGCATACGGACCGATGTACCCCGAGGTCGTCGCAGCCGCGATAGATTTGGACAAGGTTCCGAAGCTCTACAACTTCATCTACGGTATTGGAGGGGCGGATACAAGCGTATCCATACTCAAGGATGCCATGGAATCGGTGGTTGACGGTACTGCTAAAAAGATAAACTTTGCGGGGATGAAATTATGAGTACATTGAAGAAACTTAGCGAACTGCCAGTCAGACTGACGAGCGGTCATAGGCTTTGTGCAGGATGCGGGGAACCCATCCTGGCGAAACAGATCCTCATGGGCACAGAGAGGCCGCTAATAGTATCTCTCTCCACCGGATGTTTCGAGGTCTCGACCACAGTGTATCCCTACACCTCGTGGAACTTACCCATGATCCACACCGCGTTCGGTAACGGCGCCGCCACATGTGCGGGTGTCGAATCGGCGTACCAATCTCTGAAGAGGCAGGGGAAGATAAAGGAGGACATGAACTTCGTCAACTTTGCTGGTGACGGAGCAACATACGATATCGGCCTCCAGGCATTGTCTGGTGCGATGGAGAGAGGGCACAAGATGATGTACGTCTGTCTGAACAACGAGGCGTACATGAACACAGGTATCCAAAGGTCCAGCGCAACGATGATGGGAACTGATACGACCACCTCGCCCGCAGGTACACACTCTTCGGGTAAGAAGGAGTACTCCAAGGATATGACGGCAATCATGGTCGCACACAACATCCCCTATGTCGCACAGGTGTCCCCCCACAACTGGAAGGATACGGTGACCAAGGCCAAGAAGGGATTCGACTGCGACGGACCATCGTTCATCAACGGTATCGTTCCTTGTCCAAGGGGATGGAGATGTCCATCCGAGAATACCATCGAAATCGCCAAGCTGGCGGTGGAGACATGTATCTGGCCTCTCTACGAGGTCGTGGACGGAGAGTACGCGCTGACCGCGGAGAGTCTCAGGATCGCTGACGGAAAGAAGGAAAAGAAGCCGATCACAGACTGGATAAACTCCCAGGGCAGGTTCAGGCACCTCCGCGAGGAGGAGAACGCCCCGGTGGTCGAAGAGATGCAGAAGTATCTCGACCAGAGCTGGGAGAAGCTCATAAAGCGCTCCAAGAACTAAACCACAACAGGGGGCAAACCCCCCTTTTTACTTATTTTTCCATTTCTTATCGTAAGGATGATTCTTACGCATATCATATGCGCATCTTGCCCATATATTGGGGAAGTTACTTAACAGGCCAATTCGGTGTTTGATTAATTGCTACGGATCTGGCGGCATATCAATAGCGACAGTCCTAATGAAGGGCGCGGCCTGCCCGTTACCTGATCAGATGAATGAATCCTATGGCCTGATTGGATAGAATGACATCAACTGAGAATCTCCAAGGTATTATCGACATCGTAAACGACAATATCTGGTATATCGCGTTCATCTTGATCATCGGTGGCGGAGTCTATCTGACTTACAAGCTCAAGGGAGTTCAGATAACGCATTTCATCGAGTCGATCAAACTCGCTCTCTTTGGCGGTAACAAGGCCGGCATCAAAGGGGTAACATCCTCCGAAGCATTCTGGGTAGGTGTCGGGGCGCGAATAGGAATAGGCAACATCGCAGGAGTCGCAATAGCTATACTATTGGGAGGCGCCGGCGCGATATTCTGGATTTGGGTATTTGCGTTTATCGGAGGGGCGACGTGTTTCGCCGAATGCACCTTGGGACAGATCTTCAAAGAGAAGAAGGCGGATGGACTTTATCACGGCGGTCCCGCATATTACATAAGGGACGGTCTAAACAGCCCTAAACTTGCCTCATTCATATCTTTACTTCTAATCGTGACTTATTCCGTGGGGTTCATCGGGATACAGGCGAACAGTGCTAACAGTGCCTTCATCACCGCATTCAATTTCGAAGGTAACAGTCTGTTCTTTGCGATCATTCTGTCCGCCATCGCCGCCCTCATAATGTATAGGGGGATCAAAGGGGTCGCAAAGATATCAGCGAAGATGGTCCCCGCCATGTCAGCATTATGGTTTCTCGTTATCATTATAACCATCGCGTTCAACTGGAACTTCATGGGTAACGCAATCGTGATGATCTTCCAGGGCGCGTTCGGAATGGACAGCATCCTTGGCGGTACGTTGGGTGCGGCAATCCTTTGGGGCCTTAGAAGAGGTGTGTTCTCCAACGAGGCCGGTATAGGCTCCGTTCCCAATGTGTCCTCCGCCGCGGACGTGGGTCACCCCGTCGAGCAGGGTCTGATTCAGAGCTTCGGAGTATTCCTAGACACCCTCATATGCACAGGTACGGCATTCGTCATACTGACTGCTTCCCATACTATAGGTCAATTCGCAGGCCAGGAGGCGGGCGTACCTTTGGTGGCCGCCGCCCTTGAAACAGGCCCACTTGGCGAGTATGCCGCCGCGGTATTGGCAGTTCTTGTATTCTCCTTTGTGTTGGCTAGTATTGTAAGTTCATTCTCCTTGAGCGATGCCAACGTGAAGTTCCTCAGCGTTAAGCCGATCTATTCAACTCTATTGAAGGCTACGATAATCATCACCATATTCGTCGCAAGCCTTGCTCCGGCTGACCTAATATGGAGTCTAGCAGACGTTTTCATGGCGATATTGGGGATATGCAACATAGTTGTTGTACTGCTTATGAGAGATTACATAATCGAATCATTCAAAGATTACAATAAGCAGAGGTTACAGAATAAGGAACCTGTATTTCTGGCGGACGATTTACCGCTGGATATCTCAGGCATCACTGTATGGGGGGACAGGAGCGAGGTCGAACTAGATGTCGAGGCAAACCCCGCAGCCGACGCAGGATGACGGACATCTCAATTCTAGCACAATCCGTCGGCATATGAGATTAATCGGTATCGAAGATATGGTCAGCGACGTCATGGGGATGCGGGTGGCTTTCCCCATGCCTGTTGGCAGCAAGGCCAGGCACGGTCTCCTTGGGGACTATGAAGGGATTGTTGTTGTGACTGATGACGTCCACGTCCATGCCGTAGACATCCTTGATTAATTCGGGTGTAACGATATCCCTTCCCCCGTAGGCGGCAATATCCCCATCCTTCATGAAGATCAGCTTGTCGGAACAATATATTGACAGGTTGATGTCGTGCATCGTCATTATCGCGCATTTATTTGTGCCGCGCACAATCTGGGATACAAGTTTCATCGTTAGATGTTGATTGTTCATGTCCATGTTGTTGGTAGGCTCGTCGAGCATCATAACGGACGATTCTTGTGCCAGAGCCCTAGCTATCTGAACCTTCTGGAACTCACCTCCAGATATCCTGTCGGAATATCTGAACGCAAGATCCTCGAGGTCGAGGTCGCGTATAGCCCTGCTTGTGATGTCCAAGTCCTTCTCGGACACGCCGATGTTTATGTACGGTTTTCTACCCATGAGGACGGAGTCGTAGACCAGTGTCTTGGATCTTGGAACCGATTGGGGGACGAATGCGATCTTCTTTGCCAGGTCCTTTCCAGTAATTGATAGCACGTCCACTCCATCGATGGTCACCCTCCCAGATTGAGGTTTATGGATATTACACATACATTTCATCAAGGTGGTTTTTCCAACACCGTTCGGCCCTAGTATCGAAAGGACCTCGCCTGCATCCACCTTAAAGGACAAGTCCTTCAGGACCTTGCGTCTACCATATGAGAAGTTAAGCCGATCAACTTCAATCATGATGCTACGCTCCTCCTTCCTATCAATATAGCCAGGAACACAGGACCTCCGATTAGAGATGTCACAATCCCTATAGGGAGACTCGTTCCGAAGAGATGCGGGAACGCATGTGATGCGAACAGCTCTGCAAGAAGCATCACCATCGCGCCCATCAGCATGGATCCCACTAACACGTATCTAAAATCATTGCCGATTATCCTCTTAACGATATGAGGCGCCACGAGGCCGACAAAACCTATGATGCCCATGTAAGATACCGCAATCGACGTCATAAGAGCGGAAAGTATGAGTCCGACAACGCGAGTCCTCTCCGTATTCACTCCAAGGCCCTTTGCCATCTCGTCCCCGGACTCCATCGCATTATAGTCCCAACGTTTGTATACGAAATAGACGAAACAGGCCGTAAGTACCACCGATAGGATCCTTATCCCATCGGATGTCATTTTGGACAGACTTCCAAACTGCCAGAACACTATAGACATCAGTGTCGCCTCATCGGCAAAATATTGAAGAAATGCAAGTCCGGAGGCGAATATGGCGCTTACGGCTATACCAGCAAGGATTATAGTCTCTGGCGAGGCGTTTATCACTCTGATCATCAATAGGATGATCGCCGTAGATACCATCGAGAACAGAAATGCCGAAATGGTGACTATGTAAGGATTATCGATCGTCAGCGAACTTATAACCCCGCCGTTCAGAAACATCATTCCGAAGGCCGCTCCGAAGGCCGCGGCATTCGATGTTCCCAATGTGAACGGCGAGGCCATAGGGTTCCTGAGTATCCCCTGCATGACGACCCCTGCTAGACCCAAGGCGAAACCGCAGAGTATCGCAGCCAATATTCTGGGGATCCTCCACTCGAAGACATACCAGACGTTTACCGGATCGTCCCGGTAGATCAGAGTACGCAGTATATCCGCATAAGTGAGATCCGCCGCACCTAACCTTATTATGAATAATACAAGCAGGAAACATAAAACCGCCAGAGATGCCAGGAACAAGGTTTTGAAGCGCGTCCTTCTCAGATATCCGTCGGTAATGTTTCGATAGTCATCGACCGAAACATCCTCGATCCTCCTGTTCCCGTCATCCTCAGTTTCTCTCATATGGAATCAGACTCTTTTGAAAATGTATCCGTTAGGGGTATTTACGATTTCAACCTCGCTGAATGGGGTCGTACAAAGGTCCTTATGGACTCCCTTGCCGATACCGGTAAAGTAGTCCTCCATCCCCTCTAAGACCCTGGAGCCCCTCTTCTCACCATAGAAATCCGTGAACAACTTGTTAGATTTCTCCCGGACCTCTTCAATTGTAAGCGTCCCATACTCAAGTGCGGCCATATGATAGGCCGAGGAGAGCACGCAAAGCCAGTTGGAGCCGTTATTTATCATGGGGAGTGCGATGAACAGTTGAACCTTGCAACCGCCATTATAGATGCCACCAAGAACTCCCTGACTGGGCGTATTCACCAACAAGTCCCCTCCCTCTTTGTTGGGCTGGACCGTGGCCGGGTCTATGATCATACGGTCGAAGGATAATTTTCCAACCTTCTCGGGGTTAAGATCTATCCTTTTTTTATTGGTGTCGTCACCGAGGGCATTATTTCCGCCCACGAGGGCATGGGGGAGGTATGGATTATATGTGGATGTCAAAGGATTCCAACCCTGGTTGGTCGCACCACCGATATAAGTGGTATGGTCTGTGGATTCCGAGCAATAAAATCGTATGTCGTAGAGGGCATCCTGGAACAACACCTTGATTTCTTCAGCCCGTTCGACATTCCTCAAAAGCTTACCATAAAGGTCTGCCTGACTCGTGAAACGGTGATGCAGCTCATACTCCCCGTTCCAGAAACCCTCTGTTTCCAGTTCCGCCATCGCATCGATAACAGCGAGAGGGCTCATCTTTGCAATATTCTCACACAAATCGACATTACTCTCATATGTCGTATTGTTCACCAGTATCAAACTGGGATTAAGTTTGACGATCCTCTCCCCATCCTCTAAGCTATCTTTGGAATGAATAAGGGATTTACTAAGGATATCGCCATAAGCATGACTGTATGCCAACGCCCCATATTTCTCCACGTTCATGGTATCATCGACCATTATCACATTTTCAAACTCATATGGGAAGTAGGCTAACCATCTCAACGTGCTCAGTCTGCCTATCGTAACAATCCCTCCATCAAGGGATGTTGGGATGGGGACCTCTCGATTAGCGTAATCATTCGCGAATTCGTCCGATTTGTAATCCACCCGCTCTCCGGAGGAATCGGACAATTTTAGTATCATGACTGCCGCACCCCCGGTAATTACCATCAGGATGGCGACAAATATTGCCGTCGATTTAGCTTTCACGTTGCGTTGATGACATACTGTTTATAAAAATATTATCATTCGTGTTACTTGATATGCTCGATTCGAATTTAGTTATACGCTATACAACTACACAGTATGAGGTTCATAAGAAGCTCCAGTGGATGGTGGCCTTCTCCGTATAAGTCGTGTTATCAACCATCCCGTGATCTGAAATCGAGCGGAGATGGTCCATTACCTTATCTTCATCAAACTCCAGCCCTCTGTAGGAAAACTCGTCACGATAGATCTTTGCCGCCTCTTCGACAGTCACTATACCCTCCCACTCGCTGCGCTCGTAGAAGAACTCAGGATTGTAACCCCTCTGCCAACCCAGTATGAACGCGTAAGCCATTTCCTTATCGGAAGACATAACCGGTGCATCCATGTCGAACAGCCCCCATATGCCCTCGGCCAGGGGATTGCACCTTCTAACAGGCTTCGTCATGAACAGATGTCCATTACAGGCATCAATCATCCTCGTAAAATCATCCGCATCCCCCACTCCCGGAGTCATATGGGCGAATACGATGTCGAAACCATCCTTTACAATGGAGTCATCCGACGACATGGCAGACCAATCCTTCTGTATGAATGAGACGTTGTTCGCTCCATGTCTCAAGGCGAGATCGTTGGCATGACCCACCATGTTCCCTGATATATCTATCCCCAGTATTTTGCCTGCATGAGGCGCCAAAGCTATAGAGTAATGGCCACTCCCAGAGCCTATATCCAAGACCGTGGTATCCGGGCCAGGTTCGGCGCGTTCTAACAACGTCCTTAGAAACAGACTGTCCTCCTTCGTAGGCATGGGCTTCTCGGAGAAACCCTCAGCCTTGTCGTCCCATCTCCTTTCCTGGGTGCGGGACATATCAGGATCCGATATCCAATCATCTGATATGTTCAGGCTTTCTACCCATGCATCGTAGTTTTGTTTGTAAGCTGCTTTTTTAGAATTATATTTATTCTTAACCATGTCACACCACACCTATGCGCCATCAGCATCTCGGAATCACATATCTTATTAGTGAATCGACCAGAGACGGAATTCTCAATTGCATCATCAAGCCTTCTCTGTTGATCTAATTGAGAGATATCGCGTACAGGTCGGAGGACTTCCGAATATGCATTAAGCATTCATCAAGACTTAGACATATTTTAATTATAGTTTGTATTAAGAAGTGCTAATCTTTTTATAAATCGTATGCGCATATATCAAATCAGAGAATAAATTGGCGTTTTTATTCGCGTCATATGCTCTCCGTTCAAAAACAAATTACCGGCGTTGCTTCAACGTCGGGATAATCTTTCCTCAGCTCCGATCGCCAGGATATAAAGCGCTCGTGCTCTTCGAAGAGGAAATGGGAAATGGTTGACAGCTTTCTAGAGTTCCCGTACGCTCTCGCAATACAGTACAGTCCTGAACGTAAGCAGGCTTTACTTCCGGGTTCGGTATGGGACCGGGTGTTTCCCTGCTGCTCTGGCCGTCAACCAATTCTTATGATAGCTACATGATATATATACTTTTTTATTGACCTGGGCCACAACATCAGAATTGTATGAAAATTATGGCCGCAAGAGCACCGCCGCATATCCCCGTGATGAAATTATTGGTGAATTTCGAGATATAACGATCCTCAACGGTCGCTCCAAGTACGCTGTCTAACAGGTTCCCAAACATTCCGGCGAGCGCCGGAATTAGGAACAACCAGCTGAGGTCTTGGAATAGGATGATCCATCCCAACAATGATATTGCAAGGGATGCCGCGAAAGATATGACGGAACCGAATAATGATACTCCGCCGTTATCCCCCGCTTTAACTCTTTTGAACGTGGTTATAAGCCATACCTTTGGGTCCTTTACCCCTATCTCGCTGGCCACGGTATCCGAGGCCGCAACGGCTACCGTTGCGATATAGGCTACGGCCATAGCATCATAATGTCCCGGGAACGCGAAGTTCAGTATCGCAACTATAACGGGCGCCAACGCGACGCCGAGGATGTTCTTCCATCCCCGTTCCCCGTCATTCCCCTCCTGGATGCCCTCGTCCTTCTTCTCACTGAACGCCACCTTTGTGGCCAAGAACCCTATTGCCGCAAACAGGACGAGCATCAACAACCAGTAGAAATGTCCCATCAGGCCTATAGCTGCAAGTACGATGAATGAAGCAATGGCTCCGTCGTAAGTGAGCATCCCCGTCTTCCAGGCTATGGCGGACAGGATTAGAGAAATCGCCACTATTAGGGCGATTGTCAAAGGGTCCATTACGTCCATGAACGAGACTTCATTTATTAACTATATGTCTAATATCAAACGACGGAATTCAAGATGATTGCCGCATATTCTATACAGAGGTTCTTGTCACTGAGTGGGAAGAACATCACCTTCCCTCGGGAATACAACGTAGTAACCATATCCCTCCAGGTGAAGATGATCATCAGCTCATCCTTTTGTTTAACCTCGTAACCTTCCTGTTCCAGGATGTTCGCCGCCTTCATAGTGTCTATATCCATCTCCTCGCGAGGAACGGCCATAATCGCCTTTCCTCCACATAGGCGGGATATCGTGAACTTCATTCCATCAGGTCCCTCATGGTCTCATTGACGACCTCGCGGAAGTCCTCCAGCGTAGATTCGTTGACCAGCATTATGTCTGCAAGGGCGATCACTTCCGCAATACCCCATGATATCTCTCGTGTATCGCGGTCGGCGAACTCCACCCACTCCCTCGGAGCATCGTCCCTTCCGCGCCTCACTAGACGGTCGTATCTAGCTTCCGGGCTGGAATGGATGGCGACTATGTAGACGTCCTCGCTGAGGGTCCTGAACGAGTCCACCTCCTCCATGCTCCTGCATCCGTCGACGAGGAAGATATCGCCGGACATGGCTTTCATCGCTTCGATCGCCCAGACGTCCTTCCCCTTCTTTTTCCTGATCTTATCAGCATACTCGCCGATGGTCAGTCCCTCTTTCGAATGAAACTTCGAGAAGTGTCCGCGGACGATATCCCCCATTCGGAGGAAGGATATGTCCATCTCGCGGGCCACAGTAAGCAGTTCCTCTTTTCCAGATCCCGGCATCCCGGTGATGATGATAATTTTCATAGTAAGCTGTCCGAAACGTTGCAGAGCTCTCTGTCGCAGTACATGCATCTGAGCCTGGTGGGGCGTCTGCTTATCACTGCGAACTCAGTCTCTATGGGTTCGTTCTTGTTGGTTATACAGTTGGGGTTGCAACATTTTGCAAGCCCGACTATGTGGTCCTCTAGAGATACCGTGTACTTCTCGGCCACGTAGTAGTTCCTTATTATCGATATGGTCGCGTCCGGGGCGATGAGGGCTATCTTATCGACGGTCTTCTGGTCCAGTTCGCAATCCTCGATCTTTATGAGGTCCTTCCAGGCGGACGTTTTCTGTGATGATACCCTTATACCGACGCTTATGGTTGAATCCATGTATTCATTCACCCCGAGTATCTTCAGAACGTTCAGCGCCTCACCGGTGGCGATATGGTCTATCACCGTACCGTTCTTGATCGGCGCGAGCTTTATCTCCTTAGGCTTCGGATTCATCAGATTTCACCTCCTAATATGGCGCATAGAAGCGCCATCCTAACGGGTACTCCGTTGAAGGCCTGCTCGAAATACTTAGCGTGCTCACTGGTATCGACCTCAGGGGCGATTTCGTCGATCCTCGGGAGAGGATGCATGACTATCATGTCGCTCATGGCCTCCCTGAGCATCGAATTATTGACTCTATACATCCCCGCTACTCTCTTATATTCCGTAGGGTCAGGGAACCTCTCCCTCTGGATTCTTGTAACGTAAAGTACATCAGTCTGGCTGATGACGTCCTCCAGACTGTCCGTCTTGATGGGGGTACATCCCCTTTCCTTGATGTGACTGACTATTTCGTCAGGCATCTGCAACGTGTCCGGCGCAACCAATGTGAGTTTTGCACCGAACATAGTGAGTGCCTCAGCCAACGAGTGAACGGTGCGGCCGTACTTCAGGTCGCCGACCAAAGCTACGCTCAATCCGTCCAGCGAACCCTTTGCCTGACGCATGGTAAACAAATCTAACAGGGTCTGCGTGGGGTGCGAGCCCGCACCGTCGCCTGCGTTGATGACAGGGTTTATGGAGAATTTGGCCGCAAGGCGGGCGGCACCTTCGTAGGGATGTCTCAGTACGATTAGGTCACAGTAGGCGTCCACCATGCGTATCGTGTCCGCCAAGGTCTCCCCTTTGGATATCGACGTGACGGACATCTCGGAGACGTCTATGACATCACATCCGAGTCTGTATGCCGCACTTTCAAATGATAATTTTGTACGTGTGGACGGTTCGAAGAATAGGTTACCCAAGATCTTCCCATCGAGGACCTTATCGACCTTATCGCCTATGGCATAAGGTATCATTTTTTCGGATAGATCCATTATGTATTCTATCTCTTCCCGGTTCAGGTCTCTTATGGAAACGATATCCCTGTCGTAAAAATCCACCATATTGGTTAATCCAGGCATCATGATATTAAATGTTCGTTTCCCGCACCGATATTAATTAAAGAGAAAAGCCTCATTGAGGGATGATGCTGGAAATAATTGCCCGGTCCCATAGGGGAAGGATTTGTGAATATAAGGATGGAGGAGATTCCCTCACCACGCCCGCGGTCATCGCTCTGGAGAGATCCTCGGGACCTTCCATCAGCTTTAAGCCAGAGGGCAGGATGCTGAACCTCATGGGGGCAGAGGTCCCGCTAGACGAAGGCATGATGACGACCGTGTCTTCTGGAAAAGGGGGAATACGCGGAGCATACGGAAAGGTTTGCGTCCTCCGTCTCCCTATAGAAGGGACCGAGGGGATTCCAGAGGAATGCGAGATAATCGCGATTCCCAACGCCTTCGAGCTTAGAAGGAACCCCAGGGGGATTCTGGACGCCGTGATGAAGATAAGAGAGATGGCAGGTTTCAACCGTCTGGTATACATGTCTGGTATCGCAGACCCATCCACGGTATCGCTGTTGACCTACATGGGAGTGGATCTTTTCGATGATACGCTGCCCATAGCTAGTGGGCTGATGGGAATCAAGATGTTCTCCGAGGGGGAGGTATTCATCGGACAGGATTTCTCTCGTGAGAACTCCAAGGAATTGAAAGAAGAAGCGGACAAAGTCAAGATGTTCGTAGCAGCCGGACGTCTAAGGGAACTTGTGGACCAAAGGGCCGCGGCATCCCCCACGTCCGTGGCATTGTTGCGCTTATTGGACGATCAGGGATATCAGTATCAGGAAGAGGCATGCACTTTAAGGGGCGGGAGATTCTGCAGCAATACGGTGCAATCTCTACGACGTCCCGACGTGGAACGTTACCGCAGGATGCTGGCGGAAAGATATAGGAAGCCGGAGCACAAGAGGATTCTATTACTGCTTCCATGTTCCGCAAGGAAACCCTATCACACCTCGAGATCGCATAAGGCGTTCTCCTCCGCTATACACACGGCGGATCACGATACGTTGATCCATGAGGTAATACTCACCTCGCCCCTGGGCCTGGTTCCCAGGGAATTGGACGTATTCTATCCTGCGGATTCATACGATATCCCCGTTACTGGGGAATGGAACTGTCAGGAAAAGGAGATGATAAGGTCAATGCTATCCTCCCTTCTGGAACAGGGTTACGATAAGGTCATATGCCATTTCCCGGATCATGACATGATAAAGGACCTTGCTGACATGGAGTTCACCGTCGTGGACGGGAGGACAACATCGTTTGAATCCCTCGACAGACTGGATTCAACCCTAAGGGACGCTGCAAGAGGCATGGAGATCCCCGGATACATGATAGACCGGAAGGACACCATGCGTTCCATACTAGGTTTCCAGTTCGGACTTGAGGCGGCTGACGTGATGATGGACGAGAACACGTTCACCACCGGTAAGTTTCCCTATTGGAAGATAATACGCGAAGTTCCCGACGAGAGGTCGAACCAGACGCAATTGGGCATGCTCACGCCAGAGAGAGGGATGGTATCGCTCACTTTGGAAGGAGGAGAGGTTCTTTCGAAGACAGGTTCCTTCATCGTCGAGATAATGGATTTCGATCTCAGGACCAACCTTTTCGCCGTTGGTATCCTGGATGCCGACCCGAATATAAGGATCGGGGACGACGTCGTGGTGATGCGTAACGGAAAGGTCGAGGGCGTAGGAGTTGCCGAGATGTGTGGTCGCGAGATGGTCCAAGCACAAAGAGGCATGGCAGTCAGGGTGCGTCACAAGTCGAAGTGATCCACTTTCGGTCGATTCGGAGACCTCCCCTGATTTAGTTCATATACTATTCAGAAGATGATAGTAGTAGGAAGACAAAGATGTGCATCCCCCGATTCACGGATTGTCTTCTGCCAGAGGCAGGGCATGCATCCCATCCATCCACGCGCCCTGTCTCTGTTTTCTATTTTAAAAAATTACTCTTCGGTTTTCTTCGGAGTTAGTTCTTCAAGTCTTAAGATGGCCTCTTCGTTATTATTTTCGGCAGCCATCCTGAGATATTCCATTGCCTTGTCCATGTCGACCTCGGTTCCACGTCCATCTCTATACATGTAATAGAGGTCCATCTGTGCAGGGTTCCATCCTCTCTCTGCGGCATCGATCATAAGGGCTAGTGCCTTCTCCGAGTTCTGGGGTGCTCCCCTGCCGTCTTTGTACATACAACCCATGCGGTGCATGCCTGCGGCCAGTCCTCCATCGGAGGCTATGTTGAACAGAACGAATGCCGCATCGTGGTCGGCGATCCTGTATCCCTTTCCATTGATGTATCCGCATTCGAGCATGTCGCCCAACGTCATGGCCGCACCAGCATTCCCCTGCTCGGCACCCATTTTAAAGAACTCGACCGCCTTGTCTATATCGATCTCGGTACTGATACCATTCAGATAACACGCGCCGACCTCGAAGGATGCCTCACCATCCCCTGATTTGGCAAGTCTTTTAAGTTTCCACAGACTCATTTTACGGCCGAACATAACTCCTCATAATGCCGAACTGATAAATCAATTGTTCTTCCCCGTTTCGGGTTCAGCCGGATGTTTGGCGTTCAGCTTCGAAAAACAACAGCTCAACAACAGACCTAGAGCCATGGCGATAATCCCGTAAACGATGTCCCAGATAGTCGATATCCCTGTCAATGTGAACAATATGACGAAGACTGTGGAGCCCAACGTCAGACCCAATATCATGAAATAGGTGGATTTACGGTAAACCGAAAGAGACCAGGATATTATCTTCGCGAACACCACCACTCCGATGACGAAACCGACTCCGAATACTAGGATCACGAACATGTCGAAACTGGTAAATGCTGCCAACAGGGCCTGGAATATACCCATGATAATCAATACTGCAGTGCCGCTGATTCCTGGGGCAACCGTGGAGAATGCCATTACGGATCCGGCCATTAGCAAAAATATGACGGTGACGATATCACGCTCGAACACAAATGCGCCAGCGCTCCCGTCTCCTTTGCCTATGTATGCAAGGATAACGGTAAACGATATGCCGAGTACAAGTATCAGACAGTTCCAGCCATTGGCCTTCTCACCATCCTCTTGAGCCATCTTGTAAACCTCAGGGAACTGACCTATGATCAATCCCATGAACAGGAACATGGCAGGCACCTTGTAATTGGCCATCAGCCAATCGAGACCGAAGACCATCACCACGGCTCCCAGCAAAATACCGCTGCCTATGAAGAAGAAGAACCTGAAATCAGATCTCAGTTTATTGAAAATATCTGCAAGTCCGTCGATTATACGTTCGTATACCTCGAACACGACGGCGACCACCCCTCCGCTGGCCCCAGGCAATATCGCGACGATGCCTATAAGTGCACCAACCAAGAGGTTCCTGACATCAGCGGCCCTGCTCATCACCGCAATCATATGATAACTGTATTTAATGAGATTGATGCCGCTGTGAGTTCACTCGCCTATCAGTTTATCCTCGCCCTTCCGGACGAACCTCACACAGTTAGCCTGGACTTCGAGGGCTCGGGATTTGGAAAGCATACCCAGTTCTAACCAAGACGCGTTCATTATGCCGGCAGGGACGAGACAGGTGGCGGAAGCGGAGGTACATATTTCCTCGTTGTAGACTCTGCTCCCTTTCCAGTTCGTGACATCCATAACCGTCAGCCTGTTCCCCAGTTTTTCGGCATATTCCCTTATGTTGTCGCAATCCGTTGCAATATGCACGTCTAGATCGCCGTCGTCCCTGAGGTTCACGGTGATCTTGTGCGTCTTGTCGCAGAAAGCCATATCGACTACTACTTTGGCCATGACCTAAAGATGGGATGAGAGTACAAATAACATTCACATCGGTCGGAAAAATGAAGTGGTGCAGCCGCCGGGATTCGAACCCGGGTGACGAGCTTGGAAGGCTCGAATCCTAACCAGCTAGATTACAGCTGCGTAGATTTCCCTAATTTTTCACTGATATATAATCATGATGTAGTAAAGACGTTTAATGACGATGGAGGGGAACGATATTCTGATAATGTATCACTAAAAGCGTCGGAAACCCATTCTGGGAACCTCCCTAGTTTATTTAGTCCGTCCGTCATATCTCTAAAGATGGTTTCAGGACCGATATTCCATAGCTCCTCAGATCTGGCCATATGGAAACGGCTTTCGAGGTCTGGAACTGGCAAGTTCTCCCTTGGAAGGAAAGGCTCATCATCGGAAAGCATAGCCAACGAGGTCATGACCTCAACCGGCACGGTGAGTTCCGCGATACTGGTCAGGCTACTGGACACACTTTATGACGCAGGTAGCGAACGCCTTAGATCTATAATGCCTGACATAGTGGCAAAACGCCGTATCATGGATAGCGCACCTGCACTGGAGGCGGCGTTGTTGTACTTGAAGATGGACGACATCGATGCCGCCGAGACTATGCTGGAGACGGCCCGTGACACTCAAGACATACCGCGCAAGAGCATCGTCCGTGCACGTCTTCTTCTGGAAAGGGAGGACAGGACCACCGCAAGAAAGGTGTTAATGCAGGGCAGATGCAGCGATCCCCTGAATCAGAGGATATACAAATTGCTGGAGGAGGTGGACCCCGCAGGTGAATGGATGTACCGCAGGAACATCGAACTCCTGTACGCCGAGCGAAACACCGTGGCGTGCGGAACCTCCGATGAAGATACACCCCAACAAAAATTATACAGGATTTATTGCGAATGGTACTCTGGAAATCATGATGAGGCTACAGAGGCTTTGATAAATTCACCGGAATACGCGGAGAAGGATACCGAGTTCATGCTGGCTGCGGCCCGCATGTCCGCCGACGAGAGCGATTGGTATTCCGCAGAGATCCTTTACGACGGTCTGAAGGACCTCGGATGTCTGTATGTCATATGTGAGGCCGCCCGCGTATCCTTTCACCAGGGCAAGGTCGACAAGGCCTTGGAACTCTACACTCAGGCCGAGGCCATAGACCCCCGGTCCCCGATGGTCATGGAGGGCAAGATAGAGGTATATTCGAAGACCGGCCACAAGGATGACGCGGCCAGTTACATCATGGCATATCTCGACAACGAGGATGCCGACCTTGACGATTATCTGAGATACTCCAGACTTTTGGTGGACGATGCCATGAACGCCAACGCCGAACCGATCATCAAGAAAATCCTTATGAACTATCCCGAGAACGTAGAGGCCAACATTTTGCTATCAAAGAACGACATAGCGATCGGCAACTTCTCCGCCGCATTGGATGCGGCGAACTCCGCAGTCAAACACGGAGGTAGGGAGAAGGAACCGCGTTTGCAACGCGCCAAGGTCCTATTCGCCATAGGTAGGTACGACAGGGCGATGAAAGATGCCCAGAACGTCCTCACCACCGATCCAGACGATATCGAGGCCTTGATATTAGCCAAGGACGTGTACTTGATACAGGGCAAGAAACAGAAGGCCGTTGGGATGTTCGATAGGATATTGGAGCTGGATCCGGACAACGCCCAGATAATCCTAGAATATTCCGAGGTGAAGATGTCTAAGGGTGACGCCGAGGGATCGCTAGCATCCTTCCGCAGGGCGATCAGGGCAGATCCTAGACCCGAGAACTTCATAATGGTGATAAAATCGCTGATAGAGGACGGGAGGTACGAGGAAGCGATCAACCTCTGTGAGGAGAAAGAATCCGAATATGGGAATATCGCCACCGTCCGGAGATTAAGGGGGAACGCCGAGTTCGCCATGGGAGAGTATTTGAAGTCATCAGTCTCCTTCGCCGCCGCCGCCGCGCTGGATCCCCATTCCCCGGAGATATGGCATTCCAAAGGCATGGCGGATGAGGCCGCAGGCGACCTTGATTCCGCCGAGGACGCATACAACCGCACGGTATTGATGGACCTTGACAACCCCGAATACTGGATCTCCAAGGCTACGGTACAGGAGAAGATGAACGATTTCCACGGTGCGGTGGAATCCCTCAACCGCGTGATAGAGCTGAAGCCTGACAGCGCTTATGCACTGGTCAAGAAGGCAATGATATTCGCCCGGAAGGGAAAGTTCAGGGAATCTCTGTTCTTCATCGACATGGCCTTAATGGTCAACAACTGGAACAAGGAGATCTACAACATCAAAAAAGAGATATGCATACACACCGGGAGGTATGAGGAGGCGATTAATGTCTGTTCACAGATATCCGCACTAGACCCAAAAGACGTTTATGCAATCACAGACGCGGCGGACTGTATGATGAAGGTAGGCGACCGCTCATCGGCCTTGTCATTGGTGAATTTAAAGTTATCCAAAGACCCGAATTCGTTGCCTCTGCTCTTCTCGATGAAATCCATACTGACGTCGATGGGGGATTACTCGAAGCTCATAGAGGTATGCTACCGCATACTGGAGAAGGATCCTGGTAACCGTTTGGTGAAGATGGATCTAGCACAGGCGTATGCGGACAACGGAGACATGGTGTCCGCCGACAGGATCCGTACCGAACTCTACAACGATGATGCGGCCTTAGAACCCGTCACGGCCGTACCGATTGAATCGGATAAGACGGAGAGTCCGGAAGGCGAAGGGTCCGAAGTCGAGGAGCCCGAGGAGGAAGACGACGAGGCACTGTTCGATATCGCCCGCTCCCTATATTCCGCAGGCGACATCAGAGGGGCGGCCAGAATGGCCGAACGTGCATTGGAATTGGAACCAGGTAAAACGGAATACGTACTCTTCAGGGCCGAGATTTATCTCGCGAACGACGACACAAGGGGAGCGGCCGCCGCGGTGAAGGAAGGGCTGAGGCATTCCGGCGAGGATCCCGGCCTCTGGGAGAAGGACGGGGACCTCAGGGCGGAGCTCGAGGATCATTATGGTGCGGCCGACTCCTATCAGAACGCGATAATGTACGGGAACGGTAGTTCCACGATTTATGTCAAGAGAGGCGACGTCCGCATGAATGTTGGGGACCTCGACGGTGCAGTGTCCGATTATGCGATGGCGGTATCGAAGGCCGGGATGGACAACCTGCCCCGCGTACGTCTAGCCTCCGCATACTGCATAGGCGGTAATCTGGACGATGCGGACAAAGTCATAGATACCGTACTTTCCGATGAACCTGAGAATTCTGAGGCAATCGTCGTCAAGGCGAAGATATACTCCGAACGCAACGATAGTGAAGGAGTCATGAGGATGTACAGACATCTGTTGATGACCCATGATCCGGAGGCGGATATATTGAAGGAGATGTCCTCCATACTCGCTGAGCAGGGATTCCATCAGGAATCCTCGATACTTTCCATGAGGGCGGCTAGATATTACGAGGAGGATGAGACCCCCGAGGAGATAATCAGGAACGCGGAAAGACTTCTGCGCAGGGCGTACGTAAGTAAGCGATCCCTCGACGACCCAGGCATAGAGAACATGCTAGAGGTGGACCAGGAGGTCGCTGATGCGGTCATGAGGTATCTGTCCAATATCAAGGAGTACGGCCCGATAGTCCCGGGTACGCCCGAGTTCCTGAGGATGGAATCCCTTTCATATTATGCTGTGACGAGGGCAGGTCTCGTGGACGTGGACAAGGAACCCATAATAACGATACCATCGGCCTTCGTGGCCGGGGGTGCTAAGGATGCCGATGAGGCGAAGGAGCTCGTCGCATACATATTCGAGGCCTTGGACGGCACTATAATGCCCGACCTCCTGTCGGAGGATGTGAAGCCCATAGCATCGGATAGGGTTGCGGATATGTCCATCTACGATATAATGAAGGAATTCAAGCTCGGAGCTTACAGTGCAAGAGCGATAAAAGGTCTCAGTAGTTCAGCATCGGAGACTTCATGAACTCTCTCATGAGGGTTGTGGCGTAATTGCCCTTACTAAGTGTGAACTCCACATCGTAATGATCTTCGCCCATATTGAAACCCAGATCGCTCACTGGACAGAGGATCTCCCTCCGGCTTCCCTTGGAACTGCATCTGTTGAGTCCAGGGACCATGAAGTCGGAAGCCTTCAACCCCTCCCTCTCAATGACTGAACTCTCAATCTCGCCAATCAATCCGTCCTGTATGACGCTGTCACTTCCGAACAGGGTTATCGAGACGAAAGCCCTTCCGGATTTAACCTGGGATTCCACAAGGTCGAGGTTCTTGGACGTGGCGACCACCGGACGTCCGTGGTCCGGTGTACCGTCGGCGGATAAAGGTATCACAGTATCCCCTTCGACGGGCAGGTCCAACGGTAGCCCCTCCTCCATCCTCTTACTTAGCATTATATTGAATAAATATGACTGATAAGCGTGCACTAACATCATCTGGAGGTTGTTCGGGAGTGCCATTATCGCACCGCACCAATCATCCGGGTTGTCCATGAGATGACCTACCATGGATTTTTCGAAGCCCATGTTTTTCGGCATGATCTTTATGAGCTCGCCCCAATCATCCCTTTCGGCCAGTTCCCTCCTCGCGATTATCGTGTCCTCGCCTTCGAACTCCGAGGGTTCTGAAAGATAGAGTCTGACTGCGCCCTCGATGTTGCCTCGGACTATCTGTTCGCCAACTAGGTGTGTAACAGGTCTCACCACTCCGAAGCGCTGTACTCCGAAATAATTTGGAAATCCCCCAGTGTCATGGACATCGGAAACGATGCTGTCCAGAGTTTCAGGTATATCGGAAATATCCATGTCCATGTCCTTGACGCGGATGGAGAAACGATTACCGATGAGGTCGCCAATCCTGATAGGTCTTTTCGATCTGTAGATGTCACTGATCTCTAGGTCCTTGAGGTCGACCATATCCAATCTATCCGGGGCGGCATCGAAGGACATCAATTGGGACGTAACCGCCCTCTTATCCTTGGTACCTGCAAAACCGACTCTCTCACGCGAGATCCCTAGGTCTCGAGTGATAAGACGTATCATCCGGTTAGTCTCCCAGTTCGTACTGGTGACCTTGGCTATGGTGTATCTTCCTTCAGAGTCCTCAGGAGGCCCGTCGGATATCTCCGTGACTCTGAAATCCTCTGGTTGGACCTTTATACGTCCGCCTGTACCATCGACTCCGCTAAGATAATAGAGCATACCGATCTTGGTTTCATCGGTAGTACAGGGCCGATATCTCATCTTAAGAAACGATCTCCGCAAAATACTGGGAAAGCTTGTCCGCGGCAGCCTTTACGGTCGCCATAGGGTCACCGCCTTCCTTGACCTTTACGAAAAGCAGATTGTCTTCAAGATCAGGGTGTTCTTCCTCATACCTCACCAAAAGAACGTCCTCGATGTTGTTCAAAGTGTCCATGAGAGCCTGTATGATAGTCATGTCCGCGTTTTTAAGTCCGAGGGTGACGGTATCGTCAGTCTTCTCGACAACGTAGGTCTTCATACGCCACACAATCCCTGCTGATATCTTAAACTTTTGTACTTAAACATCAGGACGGGTCCTCGGGGTCCTGTTCCTGTAGCAGATATAAATCAGTCATTTCTGAATATGTGGTGCTTTCAGTTGCATCCTTGTCGTTACGTACCCTCCCGGTGAACCTCGGGAAACGTATACCGAGGCCGGAATCGTCTTTTATGTGTCCCATGGACGCCGTGTGTATGGGGCTGATGCTCATCTCCGCCCCTGTAACCTCCAGTACGATGTACGGCTCGAACCACACGTCGGGGATCATCTGTGCATCCACCGAGGAAGGTTTATCCAGGCTCCTGTAGGGTTCCAACATATCCGGGAGCTTGTCTAGGAACTCATCGTCGAACCCAGTTCCCAGTTTGCATGCGGTACCGAACCTACCGCTGTCCTCGTCATAAGCGGCCATCAGGAGCGCACCATATTTCCCCGCCCTCTTTCCTCTTCCATGGAAGGCTCCCACAACAGAAAGGTCAAAGGTATCCACCAGGGCCTGCTGGTAATCCCTCTTGTATTTTATCCATAGGAATCCCCTGGATCCGGCCCTGTAGATAGATTCCTGAGATATGGATTTGGCCATTATGCCCTCGCATCTGGCTGCCAGGGCCTCATCGAAGAACTGCTGACCCTCCTCAGGTGAGGACACTATCCTCATGGTCGTCATCTGCAAGTCTCCCGATATGTCGAAGTTCTTCTCTATCGCGGAACGCCGGTCTAGGTAGGGCTCATGGGTTAGGTCCTCCCCGTCCGAATAAAGCATATCGAAAAGGAACATGCGGACCGGATAATCCGTTATAGCCTCACCGATCCCGTGTTTCTTTCTCCTATGCGTGATCTCCTGGAAGGGCAGCATGTAACCCGTTTCCTCATCAACGGCCACACATTCCCCCTCTACTATGGCCTCCTCCACCTTGCAGCGTTCTCTGAGGGTGGCGGCAACATCCGGGAAGTTAGGAGTAAGGTCTTCAAGTCTCCTGGAATATAATTTTACGGAATCCTTCTTTATATGGGCCTGTATCCTGATGCCGTCGTACTTGTATTCCATGGCGCATCTCCCGCCCAGTCTCTCGACCACCTCGGGGATCGAACGGAGACGTTCCGCCAGCATCACCTTCAAGGGGTTGCCGACCCCAACCTCTATCTTTCTGATGGCGTCCATGCCGCCTTCGGCTACGGTGGTGGCAACAAGGCCCATGTCGCATGTGATGTTGAACGCCCTCTCTATCTCAGGTCTATCCTCCTTGGTAGCGAAGGCATCGGCGAGAGCGTCCAGAATGGTCATCGTTCCGGCGCCGACCCTCATCCTTCCCGTTACTATCCTGCACAGGTATCTTGCTTCGACCGGTTCGGAATCATGGAGCATGTTCGAAAGGATCTTGGTCTTCCGGTTCTGGGAATCCCTACCTTCCGAATTCTCGATGTTCTCAAGACTCTTCACCACACGTTCCAGCGTAAGGGGATGGGAGAACAAGGTCATCTGTTTCTTCTTTTTGATGAGTTTCTCGGCGGCGGTGCCCGGGTCACCCTCCTTGATCACGATCTCAGTGACCTCGGATTCGGGCATCCCGACAGTTGAGGTTATCGCCTTTATGACAAGTTTATCTGACATGCCGAACACCTGAGGATAGAAGTCTGGGCGCAATTTCCCCTGAGAGAGGAATATCACATCGGAGATCTCGTCCGCTTCGACCGTCTTTAGGAAATCGGACAGTATAGCAGTCATGCTTAGACGACTAGGCTCCGATTCTATGCGGTCGAATGTTTTGGCAAGTTCCGCGAAAAGCATACCATATCCATACAGAAGAAGATATTAATGATTTTCAAAAATCGACCAGTTTGGTCTGACCGTTGTCCTTCTTCGTGAACGGTTTATCCTTCAGACAGCGGCTGAGACTTTCCAGACGGGAACGCATGAGCTGTTCCTTTTT
Source organism: Candidatus Methanomethylophilaceae archaeon (assembly GCA_035271165.1). Classification (GTDB taxonomy): domain Archaea; phylum Thermoplasmatota; class Thermoplasmata; order Methanomassiliicoccales; family Methanomethylophilaceae; genus VadinCA11. The sequence goes on along the minus strand of DATERX010000004.1, from coordinate 12,818 downwards.
CTTGCTGGACCTCTCAAACACCTCGTCGATTGTCCCTTTGGCAACCAGTACGTAAACGACACCGTCGTTACTCCTCCCCGTACGACCTCTCCGCTGAATCAACCGTATCTCCGAAGGGACCGGCTCGTAGAAAACCACGGCATCGGTGCTAGCCACATCGAGACCTTCCTCACCCACCGAGGTAGATACCACGACGTTATATTCCCCGGAATGAAATTTCTCCAGGATGTCAACCTGCTCCCGCTGTTTCAGTCCACCTTTGGACTGTCCGATTAGCTTACCGACCCTGGCGTTCGGTATGGTCGACAATTTCTCCACCAACATATCCACGGTGTCCCTGTATTGCGAGAACACCAGTACCTTCGAGTCCTCAGAATTGATCAGACCCCGGCTCACAATGCTCATGACCCTTGAGATCTTAGGATGTTCCACGGGGGAGTTCATGGCTATCTGCACCATATCCTTGTATTCCTTGAGGTCCACAAGCTCCTTGGTGCCCTTGCTGGCCTTCACCTTCTTGGAGTCCTTTTCGACCTTCAAAACATATGAACGAAGGGCGCTCATACCCTGCGTCTCGGCCAAACCGATGGCGTGCAGGAGCTTCATACATATCGCTTGGACCGTCAGACCTCTGAACACTATTGCAGTCTTCTCGCCTCTGGCAAGCCTTTTCTGCAACGTCTCCCCGATCACCAGCATATGCTTGGTGGACGGAGGCCAATTGGGATCCAACAGACCGAGGTTGGTAAGCTCTATGACGTAATGGTTCAGCATACCTCTGAGCAATGATATGATATCGTTCAGATCCTTCGGCATACTGACCTCTATGGTTTTAGTATAAGTGTCAAAAACATAGGGCGACACATCCGGGTCGTCCTCGCTCCGTATGTCTATACGTGTGAAATCAAGGTTCCTGCAAATGTCCTCTACGCGACCCACATCGCTACCGGGAGAGGCTGTCATGCCCATAGAGAGTATGTGGTCCCCACAATGCTCTGCCACAGAGACATACGCATAGTTCCCTGTACCTCTGTGGGCCTCGTCGTAGATGATGAGTCCAAAATCCTCCAGGTCGTAACGCCCGTTATACAGGTCGTTGGCAACTGTCTGCGGGGTGGACACGATGAGGTCGTATTCCCTCATCATCACGGCGCGGACATCGGGCTTGGTGTCACCGTTTATAATGCCCACCCGCGTATCCAGAAGATTCTCTCCGAAGAACGCCCCGTGTTGGTCGGTAAGGGGCTTGGTTGGAGCCACCATCAGGACCTTCTTGCCGCGCTCCAGTATACATGCTGCGACATAAAGTGCCACCACGGTCTTTCCCAGACCCGTCGGCAGGATGATCAGCGTATTACCGCCGAGACATCCCTTGGCCATCTGGACCTGATACTCTCGTTCTTCTATTCTTCCCGGAGCGATCCGAGGTAGGGACAGATACTTCATTCTATCATCGAGATAGGTTGGATAAGGATAAAAGGATAACACGGGGGTGCCCGAAAGTGCAGGACACCCGTTAATAAAAATAAATCAGGGGTTGCCCCCATTGAGTTTCAGCAGCCGCCGCAAGATCCGCATCCGCTTTTTACGTCAGGGTCACGTATAGTGAGCCCAGTACCGAAGTTAGGGTCGTCGATGAATTCGATGACGCAATTCTTCAAAGGTTCCGCGGTCTCCTCGTCGTAGAATATTTTGAATTCCTTCGCGACATCTTCGACAGTGTCACCTTCGGCTGGTTTCTCTTGGAAGGACATACCGAACTGAGGTCCGGAGCATCCGTGGCCAGCAAGGTATATCTTTATGCCTTGGCCTTGTTTGTTATTCTTTTCCAAGAGTTCGACTATGAACTTCTCTGCTTCGGGGGTTATTTTTACCATTTTAGATCACTCCTTGGAATTTCAATCATTATATAATGTTTATACTACTTAACTATTGTTACTTATTCTGTTTTCACATCAAACAGTTTCGCATACTCTCTAAAAGCATACGATTGTGCATTCGTAAGGGACATGTAAGAGCCGATGACCATGGCTTCCAGGACCTCGTCTCTAGTGGCCCCTTCCTGCATGGCATGTTCGGCCTGTACCTTTATGCAGTATTCCGCACCTTCCGCCGAGGCGGCCGCAAGCGCGCAAAGGAATCTGGTCTTCTTCTCCATCACTCCACGGCCCTCTAAGGTTGCCCTTCCGAGGTTCGCCACCGGAATGAAGAGGTCCGGGCGCTCCGAAAGTACCTGGTTGATGAGCGGGATGGAGCCATACTCCTTCTTGATCGCCGCTAGTATCTTTTCTGTCATCTCTCTCTGTCTCGGGTCTTCTTCCATGATGCATGCAGAAGTAAACAACTTAAAAATAACTGTCGAAAAAGAATCATGCTAACTGTACGGTACGCCTAATATGGTGTCTGTCCCAAATAGTCCTTCTGACCCCCAAGAGGCAGGAGGATCATACTATGGACAACAACAAGCTTCAAGAGAAATTTAATGAAATAGGCAAAGAACACAAATATGACACAGTGAATGCGGAATTCGCCGCATTCAAGGAGTTCAAGGTTCGTTGGCAGCGTTCCTACAAATGGGCGGATTTCAAAGTATCCGACTATCTGACCGACGCTCCTTTGGAAGTCATAGACGGTCTTGCGGAAACACTTTTCACTAGGATATGCGCCAGGAGAGATCCTGGGTTCTCCGAAGGATTATGCGATTGGGTGACCAAGCCGGAATTCTCGAAGTATAAACAGCCGATATATCTGAAAAGGAGCAGGAACCTTACCAGATCCCATCAGGGGGAATTCAAGGACCTTAACGATTCATACAGGAGACTGGTGGATTCCGGACTGGTGGAGGACGATCCCTCCATATTCCTGTCATGGACGAAGGGATCCAGTGGTCGCAAGGGAGGACAATGTTCGGTATTGATGAAAGTCGTCGCCGTATCCTCGGCGCTGGACGATCCTGATGTTCCCGAATATGTCGTGGATTATGTGATGTATCACGAATTATGTCATCTGATCATCGGATTCGATCCCACGTCCGAAAGGCACGACAGGGAGTTCGCAGATTTGGAATCCAAATATCCCCGACAGAAGGAAGCGGAGGAATGGCTTAGAAAGGCCTGCATATACCTCTGACAAGGATATAAAAAAGGGAGATGAGGTGTGTTCCCCGGACGCTAACACACTTTTTCACGGTCCGACGTGACGCCGGTCTCGAAGCACTGACTTACGCCGGGGGTAAGTATCGGACCCTGCGTTGTCTCACGGTCATGGCAACGATGACACATCGCATCTCCCGCAAGTTCCCAATTAAGGTACAGGGCCGCTCTTGGCCGGCCCGTGCATAAGGCGATCACAGATCACGCCTCTTTGCCAGCCCGGTCATGTTTACAATATGTATTTTGTTTATAAAGGATTCCATCTCGGCGTGACTCAATCGCACTTATATAATCCGCATACGATTCTGTTAGCGGAGGCAAAATATTGATTTCTAAAAAAGTAGCAGAGGCAATTAATGACCAGATAAACATGGAATATTATTCGGCGTTCCTGTACCTAGACATGTCGTCCTCCATGGATGATAAGGGATTCAGGGGATACGCAAGTTGGCTTTTCCTGCAATACAAAGAGGAGCTGGAGCATGCCGAGAAGTTCATAGCATACCTGCAGAGCAGGGGTGAACAGCCGAACCTTATGAAGATAGATGCACCAGAAGAGGTTCCAAACGTACCTCTGATCGTCGCTGAAGCAGCGTATGGACACGAAGTGAAGGTATCAAGGTCCATTGACAAAATCTACGCCTTGGCGTGCAAGGAGCAGGATTTCGCCACAGCTTCGTTCTTGAAGTGGTTCATCGACGAACAGGTCGAGGAGGAAGAAACCACCAGCGAGATCGTGGACCTCTTCAAGCTTGCAGGCGAGGGTGTGGGAGCACTTTTCTCCATAGATCAAAAACTCGGATCGAGAACACCCGAATGATTAAAGGTCATCTTGGAAAAACAACCAAACACTCTGCCGTCACTGGCAGAGTGTATTATTATCATTTTGTCGAAACTTGATTGTATCGAACGACGATATTAGATACAATTTACTGCTTTTGTCGAAAAATCATCTAAAATTGTAAAAAAATAGGCATTTTCCTACGATTTCCGTAAAAAATAGATTACGTTTCGTAGATTACGACAATAAACGTAGGAATCTTTATGAATAATTAATTTTTACTCCCCTTCATGAGCGATTTCCTCAGTCCCAAATCGGTAGCCATAATAGGTGCGTCTGCCGATGAGACAAAACTAGGCGGAATGCTGCTGAAGAACATGATCGATGCAGGATTTGACGGCGAATTATACCCTATAAACCCCAAAGGCGGGGTGTTACAGGGTGTGAAGGCATACACAACATTCGAAGAGCTTGGAAAGGCAGTGGACCTAGCAGTCATCGCAGTCCCTGCAAAGGCCGTAAGCTCTGAGGTGGAGAAGGTAGGTAAGGCGGGAACCAAGTACGTGAGCATACTTTCCGCAGGTTTCAAGGAATCGGGACCTGAAGGAGAGAAGCTCGAGAACGAAATTCTCGTCATCGCAAGGAAATACGGAGTTAGAGTCTTCGGACCCAACAGCTTCGGGGTACTCAACCCTAAGGCAAAGGTCAACACCACATTCTCACACCACCTGCCTCGCGTAGGTAACGTTTCAATGATGTCACAGTCCGGTGCATTCGCATCATCTATCATCGATTGGGCTATTGGCCAAAAGATAGGGATCAGCAAATTCGTGACGTACGGTAACAAGTGCGACATGAGTGAAGCGGACATGATTCCATACTACAACAACGACCCTGAAACGAAAGTCATAGGAATGTACATCGAAGGTGTCGACAATGGAAAGGAGCTGCTGGAGGCCATCGAGGGAATAGAAGAACTCAAACCCCTCGTAGCATTCAAGTCCGGAAGGACCGAGGCAGGTTCCGCGGCGGCATCGTCCCACACGGGATCTCTCGCAGGGGCAGATTCTGTATATGATGTGATATTCAACAAGCTCAACATACACAGGGTAAAGGACGCCGACGAGTTCTTTGACGCCATAAGTGTCCTGAGCACATGCAGCCCCATGAAGAAGGACGGTATAGCGATCATCACCAACGCCGGAGGTCTGGGGGTAATGTCCGCCGATGCGGCCCACGACGCAAAATACGTCACCGCTGCGAAGCTCACCGATGAGACAAACGACCTTCTCATCAAGACCGTCCCGACCATTGCAGGTCTAACCAATCCAATCGATGTAAGGGGTGACGCAAAGGCGGAATACTTCAAGGCAGCCATCCAAGCCGTGGTAAAGGACCCCAGCGTTGGCGGTATAGTAGTGATGGGATCGCCTCTGGACTTCGCAGACCTCGAAGCGGTCGCGGAGATGCTCGTGGAGATGAGGGATGATATACCCGTGCCTACCACAGTATGTTTCGCAGGCGGCACCAAGGCCGGTCAGGCACTGGAGATCCTCAAGGAAGGCAACATACCAACCTTCCCGACGCCTGACAGGGCGGTACGCGCTTTATCGATCCTCAGGGGATTCACGGTACGTGGCGAAATCAAGAGGACTCCGCTCAAGCTACCGAAAGTCGCTGGCGGAAGGGAAGCCTTCCAGAAAATACTGAACGTCGCCCAGAAGGAAGGACGTAAGGCCCTGACCGAGGGTGAGGGTAAGCAGATCTTCAAGGCATACGGTGTCCCGATCCCGGGAGAGGCGACGGTCAAGACCGCCGCGGAAGCAGTCAAGGAGAGTTCCAAGATAGGCTACCCCGTGGTCATGAAGATCCTGTCCCCCGATATCGCGCACAAGACTGATGTAGGCGGTGTCGTGGTCGGAGTCAAGGACGACAAGGCTGCCGAGGAAGCGTTCGACAGGATCATGACATCTTGTAAGAAGGCAAAACCTGAAGCAAGACTTGACGGTGTATCCATTCAACAGATGGTCTCTGGAGAGGAAGTCATCCTATCCATGATACGTGACGAACAATTCGGCCCTGTCATATCCTTCGGTCTTGGAGGTATATTCGTTGAGATCCTCGGGGAGATATCCCAGGCTCACGCAACTATGACCGAGGAACAGATGGACGAGATGATAACATCCACGAAGGCCTACAAGCTCCTTTCCGGAGCCAGAGGTACAGAGCCCTCGGACATAGAGGCGATAAAGGATACGGTGAGGATCATCACCCTCATAGCCTTGGAGAACCCAGAGATCCATGAACTGGAGATAAACCCGGTAATGGTCGACAAGAAGGGCAAGGGCTGTTGGGCGGTGGATGCTCTCTGCACCTTAATGTAAACCATTTCCCCGGCGTAGGCCGGGGATTAATTAATTTTTCACAATCTCCGTAACACGATTTCACAATATCCAGACCCTTCGAAAGAAGGTATTTTAACATCTTCAACAATCACACAAGCGATGTACGGTGTATTGGTTGTAAGTGACGATTCTAATTTTCTGTCACAAGCTCAGAGGCTGATTCCGAACATCAACAACAAGATCATTGTTGAGACGCTCAACGTCCAATCCAAAGTGAAGGATGTTCTCAAATCCACAAAGAAAATAGATGTGGTGTTATGCGAGCACAATCCACCGGAGATGGATGCATTTACGGTATTCAATGAGATGAACAGGATGAATTACAACCATCCGTTCATAATAGTCACACGCAAGGTCGACGGGGAAGTGGCTATAGAAGCCTCGGACCAGAGAATGGATTATTATACCGTTCGCAAGAACGACATGAACTTTTTCATGGATATAGTGCCAAAGATAGTGTCATCTGCCGAAAGAAAGAAGTCCCAGGAGAACAGGGAGGTCAGCGAAAAAAGGAATAGCGCCCTGATGACTCTCCTGATGATGCGTGAAAGAGAGTTCTCCGAAATACTCACTTACGCATTAGAGGAGAGTGTGAACATCACCAACAGCAAAATCGGATACATAGCTATGTATGACGAGGAGAACAACAAGCTGAAGATGGCAGCATGGTCCAAAGGTGGCATGGATCAATGTAAGATGGAGGTTCGCCCGATAACGTACGATTTCGATATGACGGGGGTATGGGGCGAACCGATACGCAAGAGGAAGCCAATAATAATCAACGACTACGGCGGTGAGAAAACATCCTCTAAGGTGGGAACCCCCCGTGGACACGTCCAACTTAACAGGTTGTTGATGATACCGATATACCACAACGGTAAGATTCTCGCCACCGCAGGACTGGGTAATAAGGCTACCAAATACGATTCAGAGGATCTGATGCAGTTCACCCTTCTCATGGACGGCCTGATATCAATCTATCACGAGAGGATCCTGGAAGGCGTGAGTGAGAAGGCGGAACGTAACTTGAAAGGCATCCTGCAGAACGCCCCCATCGGGATCCTGATAGTGGATGAAGACATGTCTATTGTCGTCAGTAACAATTACGCGATGTCCATGATAGACAAACATCCTCTTAAGGCAACAGAGAGTTCTCTGAAGTATAACAACGATATGATTTCCGAGATAATACGGAAGAACATAGAGAAGGCGAAGTCGTCCAATGGCAGTATCGAGTCCGAACACACCCTTGAGAAGGATGGTCAGAACATGGTCCTGAAAATCAATGTATCAAGCATCAAGAACAAGGACAACAAGGATGACGGATTCATAGTCATCGTCGACGACATATCCGAGATTACTGCCGTGAATAGACAGCAGGCCATTGCTAGAGAAGGGATAAATCTGCTAGACAGCATGATTAACGAAGATATACGGGAACATCTGGCCAAGATGGATGAGGCACTTCACGAGGACAGCGAGGAAGCTCGGAAGATCATTGGGGATGGTGTCGAAGCATTAACCGACATCATGAATTTTGTAAAGGAATACCATGAGGTCGGAATGACGGAACTTAAATGGCAGGATCTCGAGGAGAGTATAGGGAACGCCGTCGATGTTAATGAGTTGGATGACGAGGACATCGATTGCAATGTGAGAGGCATAAGGATACTGGCCGACCCATTGTTCTCTAATGTATTCACTCAGCTTATACAGTTCTCAAAGACCCGCTCCGAGGGTGATCTGAGGATATCCATCAAATGCAGGCTTGACGAAGGTAACCTGATCATTATATATTCCGACAACTGCAAAAGCATACCTCCTGAACAGAAGGACGACCTCATGTCTGGTAAGGGCATGGACCACGGAAGGAGGATCTACCTCGCAGGCAGCATATTGAAGGCGTCAGGATTCACCGCGACGGAGCAAGGACACTCCGATGAGAGTCTTGTTCTGAACATAACGGTGCCTGATTCCAAGTACTCGATCTCGTGGGAATGAGATCAAGCCATCTGGGCAGGTTTTCCTGTAGCCACAACTGAGACTGTCACGCTAATCACGGTCTTGGAGCCATCAAGATCAAATGATTTTTCCTTTATGTCATAGGATATACTAACTGAATCGGCCCCAGCCTTTCTTGCAGATTCCTCGGTATATCTGGCGCCTTCCCCCTTGGCATACTCTATACCCTTCTCCAAGGTTTCGAACGACACCTTGCCGAGCTTAGAGTACACTGTGCAGGAAGTGCTCTTACCGAGACCCATCTTCTCAGGCTTTACCAATAGGTCCATCGATTCGACGATACAACCCGATATGGCTCCTATCGCATTGCCGACATGGGAGTTCTTTGCAGATATGAAATCGGTATCCAATCTCCTTGATACCTCAGGTAGCCAAGCATTGACTGGAGCCCCTATGCCGATTATGGGCTTATTCACAGATATGAGGCACTTGAAGTCTCGCCCGGCATCTCCGGTGATGCTTTTGTGGAGAAGGTCCTCTGATATCGGTTCCTTCTTGGTAATCCCCGTCTCATCATAGATCACCTTGGTCAGTATCTCGAGTGAAATCTTTTCCGAGACCATGTTCTTAATTTTCGAGATAAGTTCGCCATTGGTCATCCCGACCCTCCTCGCCACATAGGTGACGCCGTATTCTGAGGCACGCCGGTCGTATTCCAGGTAACTTCCCTCAGAATGTAATATATCGGTCGGGGTAAGCCCGATTCTTCGTACCAGGTCGTGCTCTACCATCTTACGCACATTGAACACAGTTGGATGCACATTCAAGATTTCGCCAGCCATCCTCAAGGTAATGGGCCTATCCTTGAGTAGCAGAAGCAATTGCAAATCCAAAGGCGATAGAATGCCATCCTCAGGGACCTTGGACGCGGTAAGGAATTCGATATCCGAAATGACGTTGTCCTCGTTGATGGCCTCATATCGACCGAGTGCGGAATCCAAAGCCTCCTTCAGACAGTCCAGAAGTTCCGGCCATACCGATGCAGCCATACAGAGAGGTATGACCCGCGTCGGCATCAGGGAGATATTCCTGCCATTCAGGAGTATCCTGCTGTCCCCTCCGATTCCAGACGTGGATATCTCGGCAGCCAAGACGTGAGTCCTGCGACCTCCGATCATAGCACCCTTCTCGTTTATATCGGGACAACCGTTCCTAAGTATCCCTATGTCAGTCGTGGTTCCACCCATGTCGACGACGATGGCATTGTCGAGACCGGTCAGCACCATAGCCCCCGTGAGGCTGGCGGCAGGTCCCGATAAGATAGTCTCTACCGGCCGTTCCTTTGCAACCTTTACATTCATTATGGAGCCGTCACCCTTGACGATCATCAAGGGGGCGTTCACTCCCTTATCGCTCATGACCTTCTTGACGGAACGTATGAGATCGTCTATCACAGGTATCAATCCGGCATTCATGACGGCGGTCACCGTCCTTTCGTTGAATCCCAGGATCGAAGATAATTGATGACCGCAGACTACGGGTTTGTCCGAAAGGTCTTTTATGATACCCATAGCAGATATCTCATGTCCTGGATTCCTTACGCTCATATATCCTGTGACGGCGTAACAATCCAGACGATCCTTTGTTTCCTCAACGAATTTCCTTATGGAGGCCTCGTCAAGGGGTTCGACCTCGTTGCCGTTTATATCATGACGTCCAGAGACCCTCAAGTACTGATCAGTCTTGATCGACTCGTCAAAATCCCGTCCGATGCATATCAGACCTATACGACTTCCCTTCCCCTCCACCACCGAATTCGTGGCTAGTGTTGTGGACATCGATACGATGGAGATCTGTTCCATCAATTCCATGTTGAAGTCTCGGAGGGCGTTCTGTATACCTACGACCAGGTCTTCCTTCGTCGTAAGAGCCTTCGCTCTCTGCAGCACATTGCCATCTTCCAAATTCAAGATCACTGCATCGGTGTACGTACCGCCCGTGTCGAGTCCGAGACCCAATCGCATCGTAATCACCTACCATAATTCATTATGTCGAGGTCATTCACCTGTTATAATTCGTTATACCGAGGTCATCATAGCGGTCGTTAACGATGCCGCATATGTGATCGGAAAGGATTCTCTGCTGCGTCTTATTGTTTATAACAGGCATCTGGTCCATGTAGAATTCGTGATCGCATTTATCGCATCTAACCTTTGGACATCCCTTTGTTGCCTCGGAACATCCCTGACACGCGAACGTTCGTGCGTATACCAAAGAGAAACTAAACCCGCAACAAGGACAGTCGAACTTCCTCACGGATGCGGTTGTCTTACAGGAGAACCCCTTTGATTTCATTGCTTGAAAATAACTATCCATTGTAATACCTCTTGATTGAATATTAGGTGATGGCTGGAGCGAAGGAGTGCCGGAGCGACATTAGGGCATTTAAGGCTCCAACCATCTGGGACCGCCGGGCGCTTTGCGCCCGACGGAATCTTAAATCGTTTAGTTCACATCGTCCATGCGGCCGTATTTCTTGACGGCGTCGACCATGGCCTCTATGTTCTCTAGTTTGCAGTTTATATCCGGCGGGACCTCGCAGCCTGTAGATATACAGAACGTGGAGTTCAGTCCGCGTTTGCATAAAGCCGTTTTGACCTCCTGACAAAGCTTCTGGGTTGCCTTGGTTGTACTCTCCACAGTTCCTCTGATGAAGAGCTGGGGATCGAGATTCCCTCCGATGAGACAGTTGTCAGCATATCCCTGTTCTATGTAGTCGGTGGCCTTAGGGGAGTCCTCTATCAAGGGGTAGTAAGCCATCGAGTAGATCGCTGGCTTGAAGTCCTTGATCTGGGTGTCCAGATGGGGCAAGTCCGCACAGTTGTGTATCGCAACGGACATGCCACCGTCCAATACCTGCTGGTTCAGCTTCTTGGCGTACGGTATCTCGAACTCCTTATATTCCGGGTCACCAAGGACGGCATAGTTACCCCAGAGGTAATCCCAGCATACTGCTTCGATGCCGGTCTCCGCGAAGGCGGCAACGACCTCAGAGTCATATTGCGTCATGACCTCGAGTGCTTTGTGTACAGGTGCCGGGTCCATGAACATGTCCATGAACAGCCTTTCCGCACCAGCGGTCTGACTTAAGGCCAACAGAGGCCCCTCAATGAACGAAGAGGTAACTACCGTGCCCTTGAGGTAGTCTGCGATGAGCTTGGTACCTTCTATAAGGACGCCAGTCCTTCCCTTCGTGATGTCGGGAACCTCCATCTTCTCATAGTCCTCTATGCTATGAACGATATGTCCATCCACGAAGGGGGTGTTCTCCTCATCCATCCTCACATGGGCACCAAGGTCTCCTGCCATGACTGACAGATCCATTAAACCGATGGCGAGGTCCATATCATACTGCTTCTGACCTTCAAGGAAGGCTTGTGCGAAAAGCTTCGGATCGTTGCACCATTCGCGATAGGTTATTTTTCCATCGCCTATCAGTTTTCTGAAGACTCCGCAAGCAATCGGATATGTAGTGAGTCTGTCGACCTTTTCGTTATTGAGTGACGCACTGACTCTTTCTACATGCGTCATCTCTTTCATTTCCAGGCCCCCTTCAGCCACTTCACGCAATCCTGTGCGTTCGCATCTCTGTGGTCTGCACCGATCTCCTTGGCAAATTCAGGGGATGTGGGCGGCCCTCCGATCGTGACTAAGCAGTTGGAGCGATAGCCGGTCTCATTCAGGATTTCAAGCGTCTTATTCATGTTATCCATCGTAGGAGTCATAAGCGTGCTCAGGCAGAGACATCTTATGTTGTTCTTTTCTGCTTCCTCCACGATCTTCTCGGGTGCTACATCCTTTCCGAAATCGGTTACAACGTAACCTCCAGCGGTCAACATAGTCTTCACGATGTTCTTCCCGATGTCGTGGACATCTCCCTCTACAACCGCGGTTGCACATTTCTTGGACGCATCGAGGTCCCCTACAGGTATCGCAGGGAACAGGATGTCCAATCCAATGTACATGCAGTTCGCGGATACCAATACCTGAGGCAAGTAAATCTTGCGTTCAGCGTACAGATCCCCGACTATGCCCATTCCCTTTACGAGACCCTCATTGATAGCCTCGATCGGGTTAATCCCCTTATCTAGTGCTTCCTTTGATGCGGATTTCGCAACATCCATCTTGTGATTCACTACCGAATCACTTAGCCTGTCGAATATTTCTTGTTTTGACATTTTTCCTCCTCCGTTTCCTTTTGCAAGGTATGTATTGTATTTTCTTGATTGATATATATAACATAATATGGATGGATGAATTATCCATATCTAATAAGGCGTATTTACTCATTATTTAGTTGATTAATATATAAATGAGTATATTTATGGGCATTATAACAATTAAAATTGTAATAAATATTTTTAAAAATAACCGATTATTCAATTTTCTAAAGATTCGATATATAATAGTTACTTTGCAAATAAAGCGAAAAACGCCATATTTGTAAATAAATCCAAT
>DATERX010000003.1:0-96502 GCA_035271165.1 Candidatus Methanomethylophilaceae archaeon | reverse complement strand
CCTTGAAAGATATTGCTAGCCTATTTCTGTTTAGCAACAATATAACTGTCAAAAGCCAGTTGTATCTTTCGCTAGATACTGAACATTTGCAAAAGGTAATCAATCCTGTTTAATCTATCTAGGTGTTAAACTCGGTTGAATCACAAATTTTAAATTGGTCGAAAGTGCGGGGGAAGGGATTCGAACCCCTGAAACCCTAAAGTCTAGGATCTTAAGTCCTATGCCGTTGGCCGCTTGGCTACCCCCGCTCGGCCGAATAATTACTTACCATTTATTAAACTAACTAATAGAATTCTGTTAAACCATTTAATCTATGAATACATATCCAGCATTAATGGCATATAAGATACCCAGCGCGGACGATGTTGCTGATGCGTTACTGATTGTGATGCATAAGAACCCGAACGTCTCATCCCAAAGGGAACTTACCGACCTTGTGAGGTTACGTTTGCAGTCCAAGGACCCAGATTTCAGGGTCGGCGGTGAACGTATACGCAAGATAGGCCTCAACCGAGGCATTGTCGAGGTGGACATCGAGTACAATTCCTTGAATGTAGATGGATTGCCGGATGTTTGCCAAGTGTGCGGAAACCAGATGTCCTCAATAAAGAATATGACGTTGTATGGTGAGACCGTGGAAGTAAAAAGAAGATGTCCCCTATGCCGATTCAGTACTGGACCTGACCCTACCGTCCCGAGAAGATATAACTTTACAAAAAAGAGATGAGATCGTGGAGTACAGTGAAAGGAAGGAGCTGCTAGAAGAGGCCGATATCATGTTGACGAGGGCTTCTGAGAATATCGTAAAGGCTCTGCATATGTCTGGCATGGAGGCTCGCGGCGTTAATATCTTGAAGATGATCGGCCATTATACTAAATCTGATGATGATTCAGGCAGTATACCCAACATCATCAGAGACCTGAGGGATATTGATTCGGATCCTTGTTGGACCCTTCCATTGGAATCTATAAAATACTGTGGCAGGAAAGATATATGATTGTTGCCTGCCATCATGCGGAGGAGCCCTTATGAAATTCTGGGAATTCGCAAAGGTAGATGATACGAAGGTCAGAATAAACCGCTGGCTGTCCGATACAATGGGACTGGTGGACGGCGGATGTGTCTACAGCACGCTGTTTGAATATACTGCTGATGGGCCCAAGGACTTCGAGATAATGCTATCGATGTTCCCTCAGGAAAATTATCACACGCTCACACACATCACATTCTACATGAGAGATATACCGGGGTCCAGCGCCCAGGCCTCCAAATTCCTTGCCGACCGTGAAATAAACATCCTGAACTCGGTGTCATTGAATGGTATATCGGATACGATGATCATATGGAAGCTCATGGCCGACCTCAGTTTCGCAGGGGAGGCCGATATGTTAATTGAAGACCTCGAAAAAAGGAAGAGCGCCGGAGATCCCTCCGTGTCTCTTATAGACCATATATCAATTAAACCAGCCGAGATAGGCCGGATGTTCCGTTCGGACCCCGAATATCATACCAAAGTGGAGGTTCGCAGGGCGGAACCCTGTACCTTCGAAGAAGGTACCTTTGACTTTGCCCCTGGTTATGGGGATATCCTGACCGACGTTAACTGTCGTGACGTCATGTTGGTGGCGGATGCGGATTCATGGATGCTTTCCATCACATTCTTCAAACCTAATACCCACTTGATCCAGGTTAGCTTTGAGATCCCCGACAATCCTGGATCCCTGAGACAGATCTTTGACTTACTGGCAAAGAAGAACATTAACATCATCTCTGTGTTCAGCAAGGTGAAGATATGCTATCAGAGCATGTTGGTCGAGCTTGTTGCCGACGTCGGGCAGAGTAATGTATCCGCTGAGGAACTGCGGGAGAATCTACCCCTAGAGCTTGAGAAGCTCAATGGTATATTCTTATTGAAGGAACTTAAAGAACTCAGCTAATATGAATTTGGAAGACGTTATCTCATCAGAATCCGAAGTGCCGGAAGCAATGGTGGAGGGATATGCCCTTCTTGTTGCCAGAGTCAAAGAACTTCTTCGTGGTCTTCCGAAGGACGCGTTTGTAGGGTGTGAAGGCACTAGGTTCGGCTTACCGACAGTCTATTCATGGACTGGGCAAGATTCGGTAATGGTTTCGGATGTCTCGGATATTCTTCACGAAAGGTTGGATAAAGGAATCTATGGGATGTTGGACATAGGTACGAGGTCCTCTATGGCTCACGATATTATCGCTTCAACATCGAATGGATGCATAATACCGGATTCCTGGATCGAGGAACGCGGTACCGATCTTGTTGACAATACCGTTCCCGGGATCGCGTTGTTCATCGGTGAACCTAACCGCCGATCCGGCGATGAGATCAATAACTGTGTGGAGAGGGGGGTAATTGTTATCCTGTCCGGCGGATATGCGGAATTTGAGACAGAACATGATGTCCTGAGACTTCACGGCCTATCTGCCCTAGGGGTGAATGGATTACTTTCCAGGATTGCTTTACTTCACGGAAGAGTGGAGCCTGGAGACAAGATGTCTTTAGCCAAGTATCTGAGGAAAAGGCCCAAGCTAATAACGATACATACAGGCCACCTGACGGCCATTGACATCATCACAATATTCTCTGCCGCGGCTGTGGGTTCATTCACAGTATCCGATTCCGTATTCCCATCTATACCGAGACTATCGGATAATCTATCGGAAAACATGTCAATAAGGGCGATGGCCGAACGTGGAATGACTTTTGACAAGAACAGAAAAATACGTTCTGGTTCCGCCTTCGAGAACCGTCGCATCCGTAAGGCCGATGCCTACTTCGAGTTCGGAGGTACCGATACCGCCAATTCCTATGAGATTGTGCTATCCTCCGATGAGGTTGAGGATGGAGTGACTTTCGTGGAGGGAGGTGAGATGTATGAACTGGAACGCGGCGAGCATCCTCTTTCGATTGAAGTCGGAGTATCTGGCGATACTGAGCCTGAGATGGAGCAGGCCATCGAGAGGAGAATTCATTTCGCCCTTGGCAGGATTGAAGGAGTTTGGCATAGTGGGCAGAGAGATATCTCTTGGATGCGGATAAGCGGTGATGCTGTAGAGAACGGCATCATGTTCAAAGATTTAGGAGACAACATAATCTCCGACATTAGAGAAAATTTCAGAAATGTTGTAAAACGTGTCGATGTGCGGTTCAGTACAGTGCATTCGCGTGTATCGTCAGGTCTCGAAAAAGCTAGGAAACATTACGGGGAAAGGGATTCTCTGCTCAAAGAAATCACCGATGATGATGTTGACGTCTTCTTCACATGTACTATGTGCCAGACATATGCCCCGGGACACATATGTATAATAACCCCTGAGCGACCGAGCGTCTGCGGATCAGTTACTTGGGCAGATGCGAAGGTTGGTAGCGAGGTAGATCCGTACGGGCATCAAAGACCGTTTTTAAAAGGTGAACCTATCGATAAGGAAAGAGGCGTTTGGGAGGGTACTAACGATATTATCCGTAAGACTTCCATGGGATCAATCTCAAGAGTCAGCGTCCACAGCGTGGTTGATTCTCCCCTGACAGCTTGCAGTTGTATGGAAGTCGCCGTCATTGTATCCGATGACTGTCGTTCGATAATGCTGGTGGACCGTTCCGATGCTGGAGAGAATCCATCAGAGCTCTCCTTCTCGGAGATCCATTCTTTGGTGGGTGGAGGCGCACAACACCCAGGATACATGGGGATAGGTAAACATTACATCCTATCTCCTGGATTTTTGAAGGGCGACGGTGGTTTGTGTAGGGTGTCTTGGATAAGTTCCCGTCTTAAATCCATGTTGGGGGAATCTCTAAGGAAGGCGTGTGAGGAGACAAGCGCCGAAGACCTCTTCGATAAGATAGCCGACGAGAATACTGTACAGGATATGATATCCCTTGAACGCTGGATGTTAGAAAGGGATCATCCGGCCTTGAATTTGAAACCTCTTATATTATGAGTTTCAACAATTCCGTTAAGGACCTGCCGAACTCCGTATCCTCGGGTACGTCAAGCTCTTCGGATTCCATCGCGGATTCCGAGATATAAATCTCATTGGGAAACGAGACAGTTTCAGTGAACCCCGCTTCCTTTGCCGCCTGGAATAGTTTATCTGAAATCTCAGACCTTACATTATTTATTATCAAAATCTTTCTGCCCATCTCTATGCCTACGTCTTCCGCGAGCTTTGAAAGACGGCTGGCCGTCTTGACTCCAGTTACGGTTGGGTCCGATACGAACAAAAATACATCTGCCTGCGGAAGTACCTTTCTCGACATGTGCTCCATCCCCGCCTCATTATCCACGACTGTATGGTCGTAGTTGGGTAGCAGTTTGTCAAAACTATCCTTCAGAGCGCTGTTGATGAAGCAATAACATCCCTCACCCTCAGGTCTTCCCATAACTAGGAGATCGATGGATTCCGTCTCCGATATCGCCCTCTGTATCTGGTCGTTGACGTACTCTTGTTTGCTGAGCCCATCCGGGACCTTCGCGGGGTCGCTTATGATCTCGTCCCTTAGTTTCCCTATGGTCTCATTAACCTCGATACCCAGTTTATCGCATAGATTCGAATTGGGGTCGGCGTCCACCGCCAGTACGCAACCGTCCTTGGCAAGTCTCCTGACTATCTGTGAGGCTATCGTGCTCTTTCCCACCCCTCCCTTTCCAGCCAATGCGATTATCGTCATCGTTTCAGAACAACCTTTTCATATTATTTTGATTCTTTCGTACTTCTGATCGGTATCGGATAGGACTCTGCGACCTCTTCCTTGTATGTCTCCTCATTGAAATCTATGTCCGTGATTATTTTGCGTACTTCATCGGCACGATTCCTGACCTCTTCCGAAATCAGTATGTTCACCGCATAACTCATGGATGCATTTCCAAGGAAATCGAACTTATCCTTATCCAACGAAGGTAGTAGTCCGATGGATATTGCGTTATCTACATTGATGAAAATACCGAAGCTCCCCGACACCACGACCTTTGAGATGCCTTTCATATCCGTTTTAGCTTCCTTCATGAGGGCGATGGCTCCGGCGCGTACGGCTGCCTTTGCTTTCAGTATCGCTGCTATATCTCCTTCGGTCACATAGATGTCGTTTGTGACAGTGTATGCGGGACCGTTCTCTGAGTCGAAGACCTTGCCCTTCCCAGTGAACTTTCCAACTGCATCCATTATTCCGTTCTCAGACATCTCGGATACTAAATCAATCAGTCCGGAACCGCATATCCCTTGCGGCGCCGTTCCTCCTATGACGGTATAACTTATCTCTCCGTCCATATATTGAATGCTGTCTATCGCTCCTATGGATGGGGTCATGCCGAAGGTCACATTCCCGCCTTCGAGGGCGGGTCCTGATTCCGAGGAACAGATCAGTATCGAGTCCTTATTGCCCAACGCCAGCTGTACCGTGGAACCAATGTCGATAAGGAGAATGTCCTCGTTAGATCTGTCCATATCGGAGCCCAATATACCTCCGATCAAATCTCCACCCACATCCTCGGAGAGTTCCTTAACCGCATATGTAGGTGCATCGTCGTCCATATCGAGCCCAAGTTCGGATCCCCCGAGACAGAACGGCCCGCCTGTCATGCTACACACCTCTGTGAGCGATTCCATGAGGTATGGTTTCCCTGATATGACTGCTGCCTTCACATCGTTCGGATCCATTATGAACGTGTACATTAGCTCGTTGATCTTGTCTATAACTGCCTTTCTGAGGACGTCCCCGCCCATCTCATCCGCATAGGCCCTGCGTGACTTGAGGTCGTCACCTGCGAAGGATTGAGGATTGTCTCCTACCGTCGAGTACAGCTCGAGGCCCTCCTTGAGATCTATTATGCTAATGGCTATCGCGGCCGTACCAAGATCCACTGCCAATCCTAGACGCACTTTCCCGCGGGCTTTGACAATTGGCGTTATCGCACCGGTGTAGACCTTTCTGCTGTCCTCCCCGGCGACTATCCTCCCATGCTCATCATATGGGACGAATATGTCGAGGTCCTCGGTCACATAATGCTGACAGGCCAGAACTCTCTCCATACCTACTGGGATCGGGGGGCTTCTGTCGGCAGGCGTTGGAGATGTGTACACTCCGCACCTTCCGCAGCGTCCCTTTCCTCCGCACGGCAGGGATATCTCGACCTCTGCCAGTTCCGCAGCTTTGGTTATAAGCTGAGAATCTTCCACTTGTACAACCTTGTTCGTTGGATAGAACCGAACAGTCCTCTTTGTCATGATTCGCCATTATCCTGTCTCTATTAATTATCCTTCCACCGCAATGGATAATATGCAGATATACGATGCAACGCTCATGAATATCGGCGGATTCATAAAAACGACGCTTTCCGATTGGGATGGTAAGGTAGCATGCATGGTGTTCGTCCCAGGATGCAACTTCTCCTGTCCATTCTGTCATAATCCGGAGATCATCAAAGGCAATCCTGAACCTGTGAATGAGAACGAGGTGTTGGAATATATCCGCAACAACAGCGACTTTTTGGACGGGGTAGTCATCTCTGGTGGAGAGCCTACTCTTGACAGGAACCTCTACGTGTTCCTAAAAAAGATTAAAAGCCTCGGCCTTGCGATTAAGATTGACACTAATGGGAGTCGCCCCGAGATATTGGACGATCTTATCGGGGCCAAGCTGGTGGATTATGTGGCCATGGATATCAAAACGTCCTTGGATCCTGAACGGTATAGTGGAGCGACCGGGGGATTTTCCGATGTTGAGAAGATACGTGAAAGTATCCGAATCATCATAGATTCCGGGATTGACCATGAGTTTAGGACTACGGTTTATCCGAAGGCGGTAGCATTGGAAGATCTGGTCGAGATTGCCAGTTACATAAGGGGTGCTGACAGATATTGCTTACAGCAGTTCCGGCCGAAGATAACGCTGAGCTCCGAGGCTGGGGATGTTGAACCCTATTCCCAGAAAGAATTGAGGGGTATGCATGACGCCGTTAAACCTTACGTAAAGAAGATCGTCATGCGAGGACTTTGATCAGTCCCTAAACCCTTTGCTTCCCAGTACCATGCCGGGCATCATGTTTTCGGTACCCTCGTTGATGTTGAGGAACGGTGCTTCAGCGTATTCCTTGAACTTCTTTATAAGATTGTCATCCTTCGAGAACAAAGACGCGGACAATCCACATTCGGTGTTTAGAAGCTCTTCCAACATATCATCCATATTCGGAACGGAAATGATCGTCAGGATTGGTAGGCCGGTATCGAAGTGACCGAGCTCACAGTCCTTTACGGGACCTGTGACTATCATAGGTACGACGTAGAAACCTCCTTCCATATACGGACCCTTTGCCATTTCACCGCCGTATACTATCTTGTCCTTCGCCTTCTCGGCATAATTCTTGAAGTTGTCCAGATCCTCTCTGGACATCAGCGGTCCCGAGGTGACGTTCAGTTCGGCGGGGTCGCCCACTACTATGGATTTGGCTGATTCCCTGAGGGCAGATATCAGTTTGCTCTTATCGGAATCTGTGACTATCACCTTCGAACATGATTGAAGCCTCTGACCGGCGCTCCTGAACGAGGATTCTGTTATGCTGTCTGCGACGGATGCCATGTTCCCTGGTTTGTAAACGAGTATAGGGTTCATTCCCTTGATCTCGCCTATGAATCTCAGTTCACGATCGACGGGCAAGAACATGAGTTCGTCTATCCTATCCCCTCCACCGGATACTGCCAGCCCCCTCACGGATAAGTCATCGGTGAGCTCACGATCCGTCTCATGTCCTTTGGAGACGGTTATGTTGAAGACCCCTCCTGGCAGTCCTGCTGCTTGAAGGATGTTGCTGAATGCGAACATAGGCATGGGGCACATCATCGAGGGTAACGCAACGATGGTGTTCCCTGCAACCATAGCATAGGATGCAGCACCAGCAGGTGATGCCAATGGGGAGCTGTGCTCGGATATTGTACCCCATACCCCCATGGGTTTTCCCTTCTCATCCGTGTTGCATGCATCCTCTATCATCTCGGCAAGTCTGTCTGCCTCTGCCAGACAATCCTTGACGGTCATCCCTGTGCTGATCATCACGTTTGCGGCGAGCCTGTATCTCTGTGCCTTCACTCTTTTCAGAACATCCAGGAATATCTCCTTGCGTTCGGAATGAGTTCTCAAGGACCAGGTGTCGAAGGCTTTCTTCGCGGCATCGACCGCAACCGTCGCAGTTCCTTCTTCCGGCACTTGGAATTTGCCGAATATTATCGCGCTATCTATCGGGCTTGTGAGTTCGTAGTCTTTGTAGGAAGCCACCTTAATCCCGTCTATGAAACTTGGATATCCTTTCTTCTCCATGGAGAGTATCCCATCGAATGCTCTCTGGAAAAGCGTATCCTCATTGACAGTCTGGGTTGTATCGTCAGGGCCTGACATGCTCCATGTAACGGCATGTCTATGTTAATCTTTGTTCCGATTACGCGAGCGTTAAATATGGTCAGGATATTAGCTCGGACAGGGACTCGTGGTCTAGGGGTTATGACGTCGCCTTCACACGGCGAAGGTCGCCGGTTCAAATCCGGCCGGGTCCACCATTCTTTATAATAATCTAATATAGACTGTTATTTTCACTGTTCCGATGTAGTAATCTGTCATTATTATCACGGAATTCATCAATTGGACGATACAGATAATTTGCAGAGTATTGTGTAAAATTAACCGGGGGATCGGAAGGAGGTCCGATATGAGCGAATTTCCCCCGGCAATGTCCTTAATGGACATATCATCCATCCATGAGTCTTATTGTATTTAAAGATGTTGAATTTTGAGTGATTTGGTAAAATTCTGCCGGGAGATTAGAAGGAGGAAAAACCTTTGTAAGGATTGAATCCCCCGGCGATGCCCTATCATGGACATATCATCCATCCATGATGAATAAAGTATATAAAGATTTCTAATCAAGAATTAATGTTGATTTTTCGCCGAGGGCTCGAAGGAGGAAAAATACCTAAGGTTAGCCCTCGGCGATGCCCTATCATGGACATATCATCCGTCCATCAGAGATTTTGTATTTAAAAATTTCCCAAATTAATGCATGAGCTGCGAGTGGGCCCGGCCGGGATTGAACCAGCGACCTTCGCCTTGTAAAGGCGACGTCATAACCACTAGACCACGGGCCCGTGCTGACATTGAAATACGGCAGTAGTATTAAAATAACGCGGACATGAGGCTCATCTTTATTAGGAAAAAGGCGTATCCTCGTCCTGTGCGACCGTAGTCCAGTGGTTAGGACAGTGGCTTCCCAAGTCTCTAACCCGGGTTCGAATCCCGGCGGTCGCACCACTTTAAGATAAGATTCTGATGTCAGAGTCGCGTTCACAGCATCGCACATCGCCAATGATCTTCTTCCTTACGAATGATGTTCTGAGACATCAGATGTGCCGAAATGTAGGCAGGAATTTCGGACGTCATTAGCGGGAAAGCAAACTTCGGAATTACTCCCAACGACCTCAAATTGTCAGAACTGGACGCAGGTGTCGTAGCTACAATAGCTAAGACGACGTCGCGGTCATAGTAGGCTCAGGCGTTGTGGTTGCAACTGTAGAGGGTGATTCTGACGTAATCGGATACTTCGGCTTCTGTGCATTTGACGGCCTTATTAACTGAAAGAGATTGATGTTCTGGTGTTAATCTGAAATCAGTTCATCGTTGACTGTACTTATGATCTTAAGATAAACCTGCAACTCTCTATTGACAAAGACTAGTGTATCGACGAGTTTCCTAACAGGGTGATCTCTAGCTTTATCGACTACATGACGACGAGTTCAGGATGCGTTGACGTTTGTACCTGATTCGTCTCGATATCGAAATTCAATGTGGAAATAGATGGCCATGCATGTAAGTCCACAGAGAAGCCTGTCTACGTTATAAACGGAAATCAAGTATCTTGCAACTTATTGATTCTTTCCTACTGGAATGGTTACTTCTCATGGGGAGAACTCCTGAAACTAGTTCAGTTACATATTATCTAACCTCATGGGTAAAATCTATATCAGTACCTTAACATGAGGTAATGATAGATTATGTTGGAGATTGACGGTTCTAGAGGAGAGGGTGGGGGACAGATGGTCCGTACCTCGGTGGCCCTTTCGGTCGTCACCGGCATAACTGCCCATCTTACTCGCATCAGGGAGAACCGGCCGACCAACGGGCTTTCCAAACAGCATTGCGCCGCAATTAGCGGTGTAGCGGAGATGACTGGATCCGAGGTCGAAGGGAATTTCACAGGCTCTTCCGAACTGGTATTCAGGCCGGGGAAAGAGGAGAAGAACCATATCGAACTGGATATCGGTACTGCAGGAAGCATATCACTTGTGCTGCAAGCGATATTGCTTGCCGCACGTAACCACAGAGAACGGTTGACGGTGGACATTATAGGAGGGACGAATGTCCTATGGGCGCCTCCAATTGACAGTTACCAGCAGATCCTGTTTCCGTTGTTGGATGGGATGGGCATCCATGCGGATGTGGACATCAGGGAGAGAGGATTCTACCCAAGGGGCGGAGGTCATGTAATAGCTACACAGGAACCTATCAAAATGATATCCCCTACGGACCTCTCGGAACTTGGGGATCTGATATCCGTCCGAGGCATCTGTTTCACCCAGAACCTATCAGATAGAATCGGTAAGGAGATCGTTGACTCATGTAAACGTACGATTAAACCTTACGCCGATGCTGAGATAGATATACAATCCTCACAAGGTGACTCGAGAGGCGCAGGGATATCCCTTGTTGCAAACTTCGAGAATGGTAAACTGGGAAGCAATGGCCTAACGACACGTGAATATTCCGCGGAGAAGACAGGAGAGGATGCTGCCAAGGACCTCATCAAGGAGATTAAGAGCGGTGCAACGGTGGATATCCATACCGCCGATCAGATGCTCCCTTATATGGCGATGGCGGACGGAAAAAGCCGTTTCAAAGTATCAAACATCAGCAGGCATCTGCTGAGTCAAATGGATACATTGGAGACATTCCTAGATGTTAGGTTCGGCGTCGAACGTAAAGATGATATCTATCACTTCACCGTGAACCCTGGGGCTAAAAATGAGACCTTATATTCAAGTTAACTGCGCAATGTCGGCAGACGGCAAGATAGCTGGAGAGGACAGAACGCAGGTCACGATATCTTCACCTGAGGATAAGGACAGAGTCAAACGGCTCCGCAAGGAATCGGACGCTATACTGGTGGGCGTAGGGACGGTGCTGGCTGATGACCCTCACCTTACCGTAAAGGATCTTGATTATGATAACAATCCCATAAGGATAGTGCTAGATCCGAATGGACGCACCCCGGATGCTGCTATGGTTCTCGATGAGAGGGCACCTACGATAATGGTCACACTCAAATCCTGTGAAATAGAATGGGATTGTGAAGAGATCATCCGCACCGGTACCGATGTGATAGATCTGAAAGATCTATTAGAACAGCTGTACGAGATGGGAATAGATAAGATTATGATCGAGGGTGGTGGGGAGACCATCTCGTCCTTCATTCGCGCAGGTCTCGTGGATCGTTACACCGTGTTCGTCGGCGGCCTGATAATAGGCGGCAAGGACTCTCCTACTCCTGTTGACGGCAAAGGATGGGTGTTCGAGGGGGGACTGCCATTGCATCTGGAAAAGTTGGAAAAACTCGGCAACGGGGTCCTTTTGGATTTCACCATATCCCGCTGAAAGTTCAGCCTCTGAAATCCAATTCAAACCTGTAGTAATTATCCTCGGCACCGAAGATCTCCTCGGATTTTACAGAGATGGGCATTTCGTATATTTCTTCCAGGGCATGGATAAAGAACCCTTTCGCGTACATCCCGAATGATTCCGTGGCGCCTCTGTTGACACAGGGGTCGGATTTCACTACCAAAGTCAAAGGATTGTGAGAGAATACTGTGATCTCCCCCATATTGGTATATGAATAATACTCGGAAAGTTTGCTTACTACGTCCTGTATCTGCCCGTTTTCCATCTTGTCCTTCAATGCTTCGGAGTATATACGTCCCAAAATCTCAAACATAGGGGCGGTGGATAGACCGATGCTGTTTATTGCTGAGATGATGAAACTTGTCATGTGTGCTCCGATTTGCTGAGGAGATTTGGACATGTCATCAAATATCTCCTTGGCGACCTCAAAGGATTTTGGATTCGGAGGTACGGTTCGGGCCAGGCATACCGAATCTAAACTGTAGGTCTTTCGACGGTTATCTTTAGGATCATCCGCGGCCTTTATTACGCCGCTTTTTAGCATCTTGTCCAAATGGACGGATAATGTGGATTGGGGCTTACCTGTTTTCTCGACTAGGTCCGTAAGTGAAAGTTCCTTTTTAGAGAGTTCAATAAGTATGCTCGTGCTGACGCTGTTGGAGATATTTACAAGCCCGTTTCTGGTCAGGTACAATACAAAATCCTCGGATGACTTGATTCTCATTATTTTGTTATCGGTGTTATAGCTAATAACAAATCCCCAAAAAAAGACAAAACATGGAGCCATCCAACCAGTAATTGATTTAACATAGTCGGAACATGTGGCAATTGAGTTAATATGAAAGTTAATCGTCTTTCCGGAAAAGAGGACATGAAAGCGGTCTGGTATGAGGACGGCAAGGTCATTATGATCGACCAGCGGAAGCTACCAGGTGGCATTGAGATCGTTTCCTTCGATGACTACCGTGACGTGGCTGAGGCTATAAGGAACATGACCGTCCGCGGTGCCCCCTCAATAGGAGCATCCGCCGCGTATGCAATGTGCCTCGCCGCTAGATCCGGCGAGGATCTGGAAAGGGCAGCAGATGAGATTAAATCCTCAAGACCCACGGCCAACGACCTCTTCTATGCCGTGGACAGCATGACCATATCACTGAACAAGGGAATGAATCCCGTCGTCGCTGCTGAAGCATACGCACAGTCGATGATCGACAAGTGTATCGAGATCGGAAGGTTCGGGGAATCCCTCATCAAAGAAGGAAGCATGGTCATGACCCATTGTAACGCCGGGGCCTTGGCCACCGTGGATGTAGGCACGGCATTGGCTCCCATGAGGGCTGCCAGGGATGCGGGTAAGAAGTTCTTCGTGTACGTCTCGGAGACGCGTCCTCGTCTCCAGGGGATGCAGTTGACGGCATGGGAACTCGTGCAGGAGGGGATAGACCACGCCATAATACCTGATGGTGCATCCGCCCATTACATGTCGAAGGGTACGGATCTGATAATAACTGGAGCTGACAGGATAGCCGCCAACGGGGATTTTGCGAATAAGATAGGGACTCTTGACAAGGCCATCTCCGCAAAATACTACGGTGTCCCGTTCTACGTGGCCGCACCGATATCCACCTTCGACTTCGACACCAAGAAGGGCGAGGATATAGTGATAGAGCATCGTGATGAGTCCGAGGTCACCGAGATATACGGACACAAGATTGCTCCTGAGGGGAGTAAGGCGTTGAACCCCGCCTTCGATGTGACGCCTGCGGATCTGGTAAAGGGTTTCATAACCGAGAAGGGCATATTCAAACCCAACGAGATATCGAAGGTGATGGAATGAACGAGATATACGCGCGTGAGATTTTGGTACAGTTCTGCAGGATGCTTTATGACAGGGGACTGACCGTTTCCGCGGGCGGAAACATGAGCATGATGATCGGAGATAGCGAGATACTGATAACGCCCAGTGGAAGGAACAAGGGGATTTTAGAACCTAACGACCTGGTGCTCATGGGAATGGACGGTGAGGTGATCTCCGGAGGCAAGCCCTCCATAGAACACAGGATGCATATTGAATTGTACAATAGAAACAACGAGACTAAGGCGGTTGTTCACTGTCACCCGCTGTACTGCACCTCGTTGGCGGTCAAGGAGAAGACGCTCAAGACCGGTCTTACTCCAGAGGGCGTCATACTTTTGGGAGATGTGCCGATGATCCCCTACTACACACCCGGGACCCAGGAACTTGTGGATGCGGTTGCGGCTAACTTCATGTCGAAGGCCATGCTGATGGCACGTCATGGTGCGATAACACAGGGACGTACCATCGAGGAGGCTTACAACAGGATGGAGGAGCTCGAGTTCCAAGCAAAATTACAGATCATCACGGGAAGGGCTAGGCTTCTCCCTCCACAAGAGATTGAAGAACTGAGCAGGATGTGAGAGATTGGCTATATTGGTCACGAAATGGTTCGGAGTATTCCTATGCGATGAGAAGACGAACAGGATAATGGATAAAATTCTGATGCCTTCCGAGCCGGATCTGACCGCTGAAAAGCTAGCTCGAATCCAAAGAGGCGGGATAATACAGGAGGAGAGGGACCTTGCCGCAAAGGCGGATAAGATATCCGTCTCAGAACGGAGACAGTCCGAGCTTGGACGTCCCGAGATGTATGATTCCTCTTTCATAAAACCCGAGGATTTCGGATTCACGTCGAATGTGATGCATGAGGTCATGATACGCCTCGGAAAGCTGAGGACCTCGGAACCTATACCTAGGGATAGGAATCTGGTCCAAGCGATAAGATATCTCGACAGTCTTCATGAGACTTGTAACCTCATAGATGAGAGGTTGCATGAATGGTACGGGATGCATTTTCCCGAACTTGCGGATATCCTGACGGATAGGAGATACTCCGACATGATTGCCAAACACGGCGAAAGGGAAGGTATCATCGAGGAACTGGAGATGGAGATGGAGTCTATGGGTGCAGATTTTGGCACCGATGATATGAACTCTGTGAGATCTCTGGCCGACAGCCTTTCAAACATGTATGATGAGAGGGAGCGCACCGAGGGATACATTGAATCGATCGTGGAGGAGACATGTCCCAACATGCACGAACTTCTCGGAGGTCCGTTAGCTGCTAGATTAATCTCTCTATCTGGAGGTCTTGAGAGACTTTCCTCTTTGCCTTCGTCGACCGTACAGCTTCTAGGTGCGGAGAAGGCCATGTTCAGACATCTGCGGTCTGGGAAACGTCCTCCGAAGCACGGTATACTGTATCAGTATCCAGATATTCACAGGGCGCCTTATTGGCAGAGAGGCAAGATAGCTAGATCCCTTGCTGGAAAGGCCCTTATCGCCGCAAAGATCGATTGCTACAAAGGTGAATATCGAGGGGATGTTCTGAAGGAGGAGTTCAGGGTCCGCCTAGCGGATATAAAACGTAGATATCCCGATCCACCTAAAAAGAAGAAGTCCGGGGGCAAGAAAAAACGCCCCCGAAGACGCTCCGAGTGATGATTTTCACTTGATGTTCTTGAGGGCCTCTTCGACCTCGTAGCCTCTTAGCACGACATCGGAGACTGCCCTTGTGATCCCTTCCACGTCCTTATGCTGGAAGATGTTCCTGCCTATGGACACCCCTTTTCCGCCCGCCTCCAGGGAATCCTTGACCATCCTGAGCATTTCCTCATCGGATTCGACCTTAGGGCCTCCTGCGATGACTACGGGTGCAAGGGTACCTCTGACGATTTCACGGAATGAATCTATGTCTCCCGTGTAGCTGCATTTCACGATGTCGGCGCCAATCTCCGTTGCAACCCTAGCGCTGTGGGCCACAAGCTGAGGATCGAGCGGGTTTTTGATGTCGGGTCCGCGGGGATATGCCATTACCAGAAGGGGCATCCCCCATTCCTGACATTCCTCGGCTATCATGCCGAGGTCGCTAAGCATCTCAGGCTCTGTCTCGGCACCTATGTTCACATGCATCGAAACCGCATCTGCACCCATCTTGATTCCTTCCGCGACGGATGCAACCAGTACCTTGCTGTTGCTGGTCTTGCCCATGTCGGTGGATGCCGAAAGGTGCAGGATTAGACCTATGTCCTTACCGCTGGCCCGGTGACTGAAACGTACTATGCCCTTGTGCATTACGATGGCAGTGGCTCCTCCATTTGCTACTGCATCTACGGTATCCTTCATATTGTAAAGGCCGTCGGTGGGGCCGATAGATATGCCGTGGTCCATGGGCACAATAACACAGTTGCCTGTGGCCCTGTCCACGATCCTTTCCATTCTGACGTTCTTTCCGAATTGCATGGTAACCCAGGATAAGATTATCTGACGTGCTATAAAACTTACTAAGCTAGTGGAAAACTATAGGGTGTTGAATGAGACTTCCTTATTGAGGGTCTTAAAGACAGGATCTCATCGTTTCGAACAATCCCTTCCTTCCTGTCCAGAGCTCGAAGGAACGTGCGCCCTGCATTGCGAGCATGTCCTCTCCTGTAGCTATACTGCATCCTGCCTTGGATGCGTTTCCTATCAGGAGGGTATCGGAACCGTAAACCATATCAAGCACCGTTTGATCCTCGCGGAGTTCCCCGATATCCGCAGGATAGTTTCCTTCACCATACATCCCGATAGGGGTGGCGTTCATGATTACATCGAAATCCGATGCGGACGAGCCCTCGTTTAACGCCTCTACGCCAAATTCTGAGGATAGAAGGGATACGACCTCTTCATTCCTTCCCGTGATTGATACTTTGGAACCGTTCCGCTTTGCGGCGACTATGCCTGCTCTGGAAGCTCCTCCTGAACCCATTATCAGGACCTTCTTTCCTCTTAACGAACAGCCTGCCAGTCTCAATGAGCGTTCTATTCCGTCTATATCGGTGTTGTAACCCTTGAGCACCCCGTAGTTGTTCACGATGGTGTTGACGGCACCGGCTTCCTTCGCATCAGCATCTATCTCGTCCAGATATGGGATTATCATTTCCTTGTATGGTATCGTGACGTTCAAACCGCGGATGTCGTATCCTCGGATACAATCGCCTACTGAATCGAGAGAAGAGGATGGAAATTTCAGATATCTACCAGATATCCGGCTCTTGGCGAAGGCAGCATTGTGCATATCAGGAGATCTCGATTTATCTAACGGATTTCCAGTCACGCCAGTGATGATGGAATCATCGTCCAGTCCTCTCATTTCCCTGAGACTGAGCTGTCCGGGGGCGGTGGGTTCGCTTACATAGGCGAATGTGAAAAGATTCCCTAAAGTATTCTGGCGTATCCTTGTGATTTCGCCCATCTCGCCCATTCCCAGGATCACATGGTCCTTCGTGACGTTCTTGGATGCTTTCAGAATATTCCTCAAGTCTCTAAAATCCCTTACTGAATAAGCTCCCTTCGAAATGTCGGACTCCATAGCATTAAGTGATTTCGAGATCTCGGCCTCAGACGGCGTCCTTTTATAATCGTGGATTGAGGAGATAGTCCTCAATTCGGTTTTGGGAAGATCTGATTCACCTACGTCTATCATACCTCTATAGTCCTCGGGAAGTTTGGATGGATCAAATTCCCCCCTGAACGTTACTATAGCCTCTTTATCGCCTATGTCGGGAACATGTCCCAGTATATCCAGCCTGACCTCTATAAGGTCTGCATCACATGCTTCTGAAAGGTCGGATGGTTTTCCCAAGGAGGCGCAGATCCTCATTTCATATCTCCGTGTAGGTCTCCTCCACCTTCATCCCGAAATGTCTGCCGCCTTCCTCTATCTTGGCCAGCACCTTATCTCCCGCCTTTAGTTCGGTGACGGAGATCGCTCCATCCTTTGTTACGAGCTTTACCGTCTCGGCATTCTGGAGTATTGTGGTGAACTTTCTCTTACCATCCGTCGCTTCGACCAGGATTAGTGGCCTCACCTCGATCTTGCATCTTCCCACAGAGGATACTTTGGTGTCACCTCCCCTGCGTACTAACGCGATAGGCTCCCCGGACTTCAACTCACCAAGATATCTTGTCCTACCTTCTGGAACCATTATGTATGCGTGTACTGCACCTGCATTCACACGGAACGGACGGGACGCTACATATCCGCTGTCCTCGCTTTCCGATTGTACAAGGAACAGACAGTTGGATTGGGATCCTATGAGCATACCTTCTCCAGGAGACATCATGCTTACCGTGTCTACACAGACTCTGTCCCCCATCTCTATGTTCCTGGTGCCCAGCACCTCTATCTCGGACAGTTCCACCTCGAAGGATTCCATTATGAGCTCGGTGAACTCCCTGATCTCTGCGGGGTCTGAGACGGATATGACGATGCCGTCCACTCCCTTCTCCATCGTCTTGAGGTATAATCTGGCGCTTTCCGGGTCGGAGGCCATCGAGAACACTCTCGTAACTGTTCCAGCGAATTTTGTTATGATGTTCTCGAGAGGGATTATGGTCCAATCCTCAGAGGATATTATCATAACGGAACATTTGCCCGCCATCTCCATGGCCCTTTCCTGGTCCTTGGGCGAGTTGATCTCAATATGTCTTACATCTTCGCCGATGTTTATGAGATTGATGTTCCCAAGCGAGGCGAAATCCTTGTCTTCTGGCCGTACAATGACGTTGGTTATGCCTGATTCGATGGCATTGATGAGAATCTCCTTCCTTTCCTCTTTGGATGCGGGGATGTCCGCTCTGACCCAGATTTCTTTTTTCATAATATCGCTCCGGTCATGCCGTAATGCCTAATTGATGACTCATGTATCTACCGTTAAAAATCTTATCGTGTTCAAGAGTTGACGAGAAGGGCAAAGTAAGTCATGTTTTCCTTATCGTCCTCTATGTTCTCTTTAAGAAGGAAAAGGCCTTTGTTCCTACCTGCTTCCAATCCGCATATTACCGCAGTATCTTCCGGTAATCTCCCGTCGGCCAGCATCTCGGCCGACAGCGCCGTGTCCTCAGTCGTTATCTTTTTGATGCCTGGAAGTATCTCATCTAAATTGTTATGTGTCTGCGCCAATGCCTGTATGTGTGATGCTACGGCAGATACCTTGATACCTTCCCTTTTGATGAATACGCAGTGATGGATCGATAACCCGATCTCCTCGATGACTTTCACTGGTCCCAGTTTCAACGCCTCCTCGGTCTCGATGACCTTGCCTGCGACCGCGTTCCTTACTGCTACGATGCCGTAATCTATGGTGTCCTCCAACAATGCCCTTACGACGCCTTCCGAGTTGACCAATGGAATTAGCTCTCCATTTATTCCGCGTTTTTCGATGAATTTCCTTGCCGCGTTCTCGGAGTTGGAAAACGGTATTCCCATGTAGCCGATCTTCTTCATTGCTTGGTGATTACACATGATAGATTAATACCTGACTTGTTGAATCGAGGACCTGAAAAGTATAATAAGCCGTTATGCAGTGGGGAAATCTGGTAGAGGCCGCCGAGGGCTTCCGTCCGATTTCTCCAAAATAGAAAGGTACGGCTATGTTCGGTCGCTGATAAGAGGAATTCCAATGTGGGAAAGTAAAGAAATTAGAGAACTTAAAGAGGGGCGCTACATGAATATCGATGAGGAGCCCTGTAAGATTGTATCCATCACTACATCTAAACCCGGAAAGCACGGGTCCGCCAAGGCTAATATTGAAGCCCTCAGCATATTCACTGGAGCAAAGAAATCGTTTTTCGGACCTGTCAGTGCCAAGGTACAGGTTCCCATGATTGATAAGAGGAAAGCTCAGATCCTGACCTTGATAGACGGTGAGGCTCAGCTCATGGACCTCGAAACATATGAAACTCTCAGCATACCGATCGAAGAAGACTATGAAGGTAAGCTCGAGGAAGGCGGCGAGATCATGTATCTCATAGCGATGGGTAGATACAAACTGATGTGAGGCGACAATATGCTTTACGGGCTTTCTTATGCAGGTGCGGATAAAGAGTACATGGAATCAGAGGTCTTCCTCTTCGGTGTGAGATACGACCACACCTCCAGTTTCAAAGCCGGTTCGCGTGAAGGCCCGGACGCCATAAGAAGAGCGTCCTACAATTTCGAGGAGATTCACTTCGAACATGGTATCGACCAATACCGTCCCTTGGTCCATGATTACGGGAACGTTGATGATTTCGTGCTTTCGGAGGATATGATATCAGAGGTGGAGTTCACGGTGACTCCGGCGGTGAACGACGGTAAGTTCATCGTTGCCATCGGAGGGGAGCATTCCATCAACATACCTGTGATCAGGAGCTTTCCCAAGGACATCTCCCTCATCTCCATCGACGCCCATCTGGACTCCAGGGATGAATATCTAGGAACTCCGTACAGCCATGCATGCATAACGAGGCGTGCCATGGAACATCTGGGGTCCGATAACGTATGGGTGGTGGGTGCTAGAGCCATAGGTGCCGAGGAACTTGAACACGAGGAACCTGTCAATTTCATAAGTTCCTACGAGGTTCTGGAGAACGGCATAGAAAATGCGATGAAGACCATTCTCGATGAGATTGGGAATGAACGCATCTACATAACATTGGATATAGATGGTATAGATCCCGCATATGCGCCTGGTACCGGTACGCCGGAACCCTTCGGACTTTTGCCCATCGATGTGAAGAAGGCCATCAATATGGTCGGCGACAGGTTGTGTGGTTTCGACGTTACCGAGGTCAGTCCACCTTACGATCCGTCTGGAATCACATCTATTCTTGCATCAAGGTTCATCAACGAGGCCATCGCCGTCTACGGTAAAGGTCTGAGATGATCTTGTAAAATCCGTGATTTATAATTCAGATGCGGAAACGTGGTCTGGATTGAGGTGTTTCAACACCATATCCTCAAACCGGTCTGCCCTTTCGATGGAGATTCTTTCATCCTTGGATTCAGAATATATCCTGAATATGGGTTCGGTACCCGAAGCCCTTGCCAGCACCCATCCGTCATCGTAGATGATCTTGAGTCCGTCGGTGGTATCCATCTTGTCGTCCTTACTGAGTTCCTTAAGATGTTCTATCACTGACTGTTTCATATCGTCCGGACAATCGACCTTTCTCTTCTGAGTGTGATATACAGGAAGCTTATCGACCTGTTTTGATAATGAACCCTTGATCGCGATCAATTCCAGCATCTTTGCCGACGTCATGGCGGCATCCCTGCAGTACTGCATCTCGGGGAATATCAGTCCGCCGTTCTCCTCTCCGCCGAATATCGCACCGTATTCCTTCATCTTCCTTGCGACTATCGGGGACCCGACAGCTGTGTACATTAGTATACCGCCGGCATCCTTCACCACCTCTTCCACCATGGACGAGGTGCTTACAGGAGTGACTATCTTACCCTTTCTCTTCGACAATTCATGTTTGGCCAATAATGCCAAGCTCTTGTCGCCGCTTACGAACATCCCCTCGTCAGTTATGAAGACGCATCGATCTGCATCGCCATCATGGGCTATACCCACCGATGCCTCGATCTTCTTTGTGAGGGTTATGAGGTCCGATAGGTTTTCTTCCGTAGGTTCGCTGGGACGTCCGGGGAACTCTCCCTGTGCGTTACAGTTGAGCGTCACGGTCTTTATCCTTAGCTTCTTGAGAAGTAACGGTGTCGTCTTATAAGCGGCGCCGTTGGCGCAGTCTAGACATACCGTCAGACCAGCGTTCCTGATTAGTTCCACGTCCACGTTTGAGAGTACGGCGTCGATATATTCCTCGCCTGCCTCGTTGACATGGTCCATCGTACCGACGTCCTCCCATTCACATACCGGGATGTGGGTGGCGTAGATCTCCTCGATGCGCGCCTCCTCCTCCCTGCTCGCCTCGGTACCGTCCGCCGATACGCATTTGATACCGTTGAACTGGGGAGGGTTGTGCGATGCGGTTATCATCACTCCGCCCGAGATTTTATCGTGTGTTTTAACGTAATATTGTAAAGCCGGTGTCGGGACCATGCCTAGTACCATGACGCGCACTCCGACGGACATCAGACCAGCGGATAATGCTGTGCGAATCATGTCTCCCGAAGAACGGGTGTCCATGGCTACCGCGACTGTGCCCTTCATCACAACTCCAATGGCTTTTCCTAGCTGGAGGGCCATTTCCGAGGTGAGTTCCTCGTTCACAACGCCCCTTATACCATTGGTACCGAACAATCTCGCAACGGCCATAGTGTCCCTTCAGGATCAATCTAAGGATATGCTTACCACGTTGCTGCCACGGAGAACTATGCTGTTCATGCGTCTCTCTTCCCCGGTCGGTTCCTTGACCGAGACGTCTTCGAGCCCCATGTTCATATACTCATCTAGGGAAGTCAGTTTACCAACTATGACCTTACCGTCTTTGAGTTGCAGGCTCACATTTTTATTGACGGATTTTTCAAGCAGCGCTAATGGCATTACCATGTTATCCTTTCGACTTAGTACATTGTCCGATTTAAACCTATTCGCTTGCGCGGTACATGTGTGGCTATATTTCTCTCATTCTTCTTTCGAGATTTCGGATACGTTCCTCGATTGATTCTCTATCCATTTGGTGATGGCTTTCTTGCCAGTACCGGTTATCCCGAAATATTCCTTGAACTTTCTCGTCGTCGACAGTTCCAAGGTCTGGCCTTTCTTCTTGCCGTTGACGAACCCGCGTTCCATAAGATCCCTAACGTCCTCGTACACCCTTGCACCCAAGTTCTTGAAAAGTTCCGATTGTAGGACGGGTTGGTTGTACGCTATGGTGCTGAGCGTCCTCATGGTACCGCCGCTCATCTCTGCTCGGGAGAACTCATTGGTGAAGTCCGCATACTCCGAACGGAGCATCATCCTGTATTGGGAACCGAACTTCGCTATGGTTATGGCGGAGTCCCTATCGTTGTATTCCTTGCGAAGGTCGTTGAGAGCCTTTCTTACCGCGCTCTCCGGTCTTTCG
Organism: Candidatus Methanomethylophilaceae archaeon; assembly: GCA_035271165.1. GTDB lineage: Archaea > Thermoplasmatota > Thermoplasmata > Methanomassiliicoccales > Methanomethylophilaceae > VadinCA11. The sequence continues at coordinate 73,846 of DATERX010000003.1, read as the reverse complement.
ATCTTTACGGCTATTTCGGATACCTTGAGGTTCTCCGCACTGGAGAACAGTGCTGCCTCCACGGCACCCTTTACGTCCACTCAGATCGCCTCGGCCGATGCCATTTCCTGCTCTGCGGAGGGAGGGTCTATCAGCATCTCTATGATTATCTCGCCCCGCGGTAACTGTTCCTGCCTCAAGTCGAGCTTGCCGTCCCTTGTCAGATGCAACACTGCTATGAACACGGTGAGGTTGTGTATCATGTCCGGTGTGTAGAGCTCATCTATGCATATCTCACCGGTGCCGAGCCTCTTGATTTTGTTCCACACCGCTTGGACGTCTTCCTTGTCGTCCTCGTCGTGTGCCTTGTTATCGAACTTTCTGGGCTCCTTGTCCTTGATGGCCTTCCTGACGCGCTCCCTCTCCGTCTGGATCGCCATCTCGTTCCTTGCGTCCTCGAAGGCGTCGATTAACTCGTACATTGTGACCTTACGTATGGGTTCTCTCACGTAGGCCTCCTTGAAGGCGACCTGCGGTACGAAAAGTCCTTCATTCTCCTCGAAGAAGAAATCATCCGGCATCTCCAGTTCCGGTTCCTGAGGTTCCGACCTTTCGCGGGTGACCTCGGACTGCAATCTGAGGACCTTCCATGCCATCAGCAGGAGCTTCCCCGAGACGATCATATCGAACCTGTCCTCGGACACCTTGTTCGTGTATATCCTCGTGAACTCTGAAATGTCAATCGCCCATGGATCTATCCTGCCCTCGACGGCCAGACTGAATATGGACCTGATGGATTCATCCACCGGATCCTCCAGCCTCTCCCCACCTTCCGCGTGGGAGAGTATGTTCATGTATCCGCTTATTCTCTCAAAGCTCTCGGAGTCCTCCGAAAGAGCCTTGTGGAACAGCAGATGCTGCTCTATCTCCTCGTACCTAGTTATCCCATCCATTTTATTCCTCCATCATCGCCTTCTGTCGTCTTAACGCCTCTTCCTCCAATTTGGAGACCTCCGCAAAGTCGGGCTGCATTATGACCTTACTTACACCCGACGGGGGTCTTGTGACACCTATTAGATGGTCTGCCAGACTCAAGGTCACCTTCCTGAGGGATACCAGTATGAACTGCGCCTTCGTGGAATTCTCCTGTATCCTCTTGGCAACCATCTCCGCATTGACCGCATCCAGGAACATATCCACCTCGTCCAACACGTAGAACGGGGATGGTTGGCATTCCTGTATCGCGAATATGAAAGCTAACGCGGTGAGGGACTTCTCCCCTCCCGATAATGACTCGAGCCTCAACAACTTACCGTTCTTAGGTTTGGCATTTATCGCCAGACCGCCTTGGAACGGATCCTCCTCATCTTCGAGGCTCATGAATCCCTCACCTCCGTCGGATAGCTCGGCGTATATTCTCTTGAAGTTCTCGCCTATCGCCTCGTATCCCTCCATGAACAGGCCTTTCTTCTGACTGTTGAGAGACGCTGTGAGCTCGTTCAATTCCTTGATCCTCTTATCGAGGATGCCAGTCTCCTCGCTGAGACCGTCGTATCTTTCCTTCTTATCATCGTAATCCTGAATCGCACGTAGGTTGACGTTCCCTATTTTTGACATGATGTTCTCGGCGGAACGTATAGAGCGCCTGATCTCCTCCTCGGAGGGTATCGGAAGGTCCACCTCGAATGTTACCTGTACCATCTCGTCCTTCAGACGTCCTATGTTCTCGTTGATGGATATGCACGAGGCCTCCATGGAGGATACCATCCCTCCCTTGGACTCTATCTTGTCCTGCATGGCGGAGTTCTCGCTGTCGAGGGAGTATTTCCTCTCTCTGAGGGCGTCCCTCTCCTCCCTGAGGTCGGTTATACCGCTCTCCATCTCCGATTCTATCAATCTCAGCGCTTCCAACTCCACCTTTGCCTCGTCACGGAGTTTAACGTGATCCTCTATGCGCTTTTCGTTGTCACGGATTTTTACATCGGTGATATCGATTTGTTCTTTCAGGGACTCCGTCTGCTTGCCCAATCCCTTAATCTCCGTCTCGTATGATCGTATCTGATCCTTCTGTTCCGCAAGGGCCTGGTTGAGCTCATAGATGCGGTCCCTCACCCTTTGGACCTTCATCTGCATGTCCGCGGGGGCGATCTCCTTGATACGCTCCCTAATCTCGGTACGTTTATCCTTCAGCCCCTCGAGTTCTGCAGATATGAACGTCAGAAGTTTCTTCGCCTCTGTCATTTCAGCATCCCAGCGATCACACTGTTCCTTCTTCTCCCTGTACTCCTCGGTCCTGGACGCCTTGCTCCTCTTCAGTTCGGATACCTGTGCCTTCAGGCCTCCTATCCTTGTCTGCGAATCCATTCCGCGGGTGTTAGCCTCTCTCATCTGGTCGTCAAGCTCGCGTATCCTTGCACGTATGTTCCTCAGCTGTGCCTTCAGGTTTTCCAATGCGTCGTTGGCCTCCCCGAGTTTCTTCCCGACGGATTCCAGTTCCGGCTCCGAAGCCGAGCCGAACTTCATAATCGCGTCCTGTCTGATCGTACCTCCGACCATGGCTCCCGATGCTTCGATGAGTTCCCCCTGTTTGGTGACCATGCGGACTCCGCCCATCAGCGAACGGGCGGTGTCTAGATTCTTCATCACTAGAGTGTCCCCCATGACATACCAGAACACGTCCTCGTACTGCGGGTCGAACTTCAGCAGATCTATTGCGTATCCTTCAGAGGAGCGGGATGCCATGATGGCCTTCGCCCTCGGCTTTCCGCCTATCATCTTCGTCATGGGGAGGAAGGTCACCCTTCCCAGTTTGTTGGATTTTAAGAAATTGATCGCTTTGGCGGCCACATCGTCATTCTCGACGACTATCGCCCTCATCTTTCCGCCCGCCGCGACGGATACCGCCGTCTCATACTCCGAGTCCACGGATGCAAGTTCCTGCACGGTGCCGTGTATCCCTTCCATCGCACGCTTGTCCCTAAGGGCGAGTATGGCGGATACCGCGGCATTACCTTGGTTCATCCTCTCTGAGACCTTCTTCTCTGCCGTCAGACGGCCATATTCGGCATCCAGTCTACGTACCGCATCGTTCAGTTCGGATTCCTGTTTCTCAAGCTCGCGTTCCTCCTTCTTGGCCTCGAGTATCCGTGATGAGTAATCCTCGACAGACGGGCCTGCCTCTTCTTTCAAGGTTTTGAGACTCCACTCCGCGTCGTTTATCTCGAAGGATGCGGTCTTGATGTTCTCGTCGAGGTTTGCTAGGGTTCTCGCCCCGTCCTCCGCCAGACTCCCTGCCTTGGCGGCTGCTACGTTTGCCTCGTTCTCCTCGACGGTCTTCGCATCGATCAGCCCCTCTATCTCAATGAGTTTCTCCTGGAGGGTTGCATGTTCGCCGCCATGCTCAGTCATCTTCCTGCTCAAGGCCTCGCTCTCCGCCTTCGCCCCCTCGAGCTCCGTCTCGAAGGATTCGTTCTTTATCCTTGCGTCTGAAAGTAAGTTGTTGAGGTCGTTCACTGCGTTATCGTTCTCGGCGATGGATTCCTCGACGGACATCCTGTATGTCCTGTTCTGTTCGTTATCGTCCTCCGCGGTCTGGATGCGATCCTTGTAGGTGGCCATCTTGACCTTGACGCTATCTATATTGTCCTTGAGCTCCTTGTATTCGGGTCCGACCTTGGCGGCGATCTCCGCCTCCTTGTCTTCCAAGGCGATTTCGTTCTCATGGTGATTGATCCTGTTCTGCCTCTTCTTTTCCTTAAGTTCTGCAATCTCTTCGGTGATCTGCCTTATCTGATTGGTGTAGCTTTCAAGGCTGGATTCCTCAATCTGAAGCTGTCTGTGCGTTAACTGTGCCTTCGACATCTCAAGGTTGCTCTGCGCGTTGAGATACTTCTCGGCATCCTGTCTGTCCTTCTCCAGCTGCTTAAGCTGTAATTCTAGTTCCTCGATGACGATATTGATCCTGTCGAGGTTGGTCTCGGCCTCGGTCCTTTCCTCCGCAGCCTTGTCTATGTCGGCATCGTAACTGGCAATCCCCGTCACGCCGTCTATGATACGCCTTCTCTCAAGATTCCCCATGGAGACTATGTTTGTGACATCCCCTTGCTGGACCAGATTGTAACCTTCGGCGCTTATCCTCGCCTTGGTAAGAAGTTCTGTGAACTCCGACATCGTGGATTTACGGTCGTTTATGTAGAAATATGAATAATAATCCGTTCTGGCATCGTTGTATCTGACCAGACGCGTGAGTCGCACTATGTCGTCGTCCCAAGGCATCAAACGATCCTTGTTGTCGAACACAAGCGTTACCTTCATGTAAGACGCCTTATCCTTCGACTTGCCGCCGTCGAATATTAGGTCCGTGAGCCTTCCCGCCCTGACGGCCTTGGAACTTCTGGGACCCAAAACAAAAAGGATGGCGTCAGCAATATTGGATTTGCCTGAACCGTTCGGTCCTGTTATCGCTGTAAAGCCTTCCATCAGCGGCACTGATATCTTACCGCCGAATGATTTGAAATTCTCCATTTCGACTTGTGTCAAGTACATGCGTATATCCCATCAGAGGACGCATACCGGGTTCCTACCGACATGTTCCCCCGTATTCGCTTGCGAACGATGTTAAATGAGTTAGATAATATTTAAATACGTTTATCACTGGCACATTAAAATAGGCCTCAACGGCCTGAAATTTCGATATCCGCGACCGACCTCACGACGTAGGTAGGTTGCGTATCTGAATCCTTTATGTCCCCTTCGGTGGTCTCACCCGAAAGGACAAGGACGGACCTTATTCCAGCATTATCGGCCATCTTGATGTCCGTATAGAGTCGGTCTCCGATCATCACGGTGCCCTCAATATCCACACCCATGAGGTCCGCTGCCATCTCGGGCAACAGACAGTTTGGCTTCCCTACGACGACTGCCTCCTTCCCTGTCAGGGATTCGAACAGTCTTATGAACGGGCCTATATCCACGTCGTACCCGTCCTCTGTGGGACAGAGGTCGTCCGGATGCGTGGCAATCAGTTCCGCGCCTTCCACGATAAGATGGTATGCCTTGTTCAGTCGGTCGTATGTGATAGTCCGGTCGTATGTCAGTAGGACGATGTTAGGATCATCATCCGTTACGTTCACACCGTTGGATATGAACTCCTCTTTGACGTCAGGGGATGCCATTAGGAATACTCTGGCCTCTGGACGCCTGGTCTTTATGAATCCCGCCGTGGCCACCGCAGAGGTTATTACTGAATCCCTGGAAACGGGGAACCCCATCCCCTCGAGTCTTTTGAAATAGAAATCACGCGTTTGCGATGAGTTGTTGGTTATGAACGCATAGGGTATGCCTGCTTTGTTCAGACGTTCTATGAACTCTGCTGCGCCATCTATCGCCTTACCGCCCAGATACACGGTCCCGTCCATATCCAACATCACGCCAGATACGTCAGTTCCCAGCTTCAAGCTCATCCTTCACCGTCCGAATCGTCTCCCTCAACCCTTCTCTGGCCACTTTGCTGTATATGCACGCGGCAGGATGGTATGTGGGAATGAAAGGTATGTCCTCCCCGTTCACGGAGATATGGGTCCTTTTATTCACGATGTCTGCCATCTTCCCATTGTAGTCTAAGAGTATCCTACATGCCGACTTCCCCAATCCTATCACCAGACGGCGTCCAGATAGTTCGTCGTCTAGGAACTTTCTGCATGCGGCCATCTCCTCCTTGGTGGGGTCCCTGTTCTTCGGTGGACGGCATTTCACCGTGTTGGTGATGATGACCTTAGAACGATCGAGGCCTTCATCCTCCATCGCCTTGTCAAGAATCTTGCCTGCCCTTCCCACGAAGGGTTTGCCTTGGATGTCTTCAGATTCCCCGGGAGCCTCGCCTACGAAGACTACGTAGGAATCCATATCTCCGCTGGGAAGGACTATGTTCGTCCTTTCCTTACATAACGGGCAAAGATCACAATCTTCGGGAGGTCTCAAGCTTTATCCTCCAGAAGCTCGAATGCCGTCACCAAAGGATGTAATTTCACGCCCATTGAGACTAAACTCTCCCGTCCTCCGCTTTGACGGTCTATGACTGAGAAGATATCGGTTACCTTTCCACCGGCCTCACGTATCGTATCAATGGCTGACATACTGGAGCCTGCCGTGGTTATGACGTCCTCCACGACAAGCACGACATCTCCGTCTTCGAGGTCTCCCTCTATGAGTTTGCCTGTCCCGTGGTCTTTCTTCTCCTTGCGGACCATGATATATGGTATTCCCGTCTCCAATGACAGTGCCGCGGCCAAAGGTACCGAACCTAGGACCACTCCTGCTATCCTGTCAGGAACCTGTACCAGTTTAGACAACTCCTCAGCCATTAACTCCGCTATGAGTTTCAGTACCTTGGGGTTCGTGCTAGCCTTCTTGATATCTATGTAATAGGAGCTCTTGGCTCCCGATGCGAGAGTGAACTCGCCGAATTGCAATGCGCCGCAATCCTTCAGGGCTTTGGAAATCTTTTTCATATCATCTCACCACGGCTCATCCTTGAGACCGACCTTGTAGCCTATTATGTTCATTATACGGTGCAGACTGAACATTATGATCAGTAGGAACACCAGGGCTAGGATATTCCATCCTTCGATGTAGGTCCCATAGACCCAGTTTGGATAGAACAACGCCGTAAATAATAGTGAAGCTGCAACGAAATCATATTGATCCAGAATGGGGGCTTTCTCTCCTCTTTCGAGCCCTATCCTTCTTTTAATGAAGGCTCCTATAAGATCTCCAATCACGGCTCCGAACGATAAGATGATTACTATACAGATGCCTTGTTCAAGAGACCCGTATCCCCAGTGGTTGCTGGAATCGAAGAAATGGGAGGCGCCCAGCATCAGTATACCCAACAATATACCGGAAAATGCTCCACCGAAGAATCCCCTCCAGGTTTTTCCGTCTCCAAATATCCTCTTGCCTTTCCAGGACTTTCCAAGGTCCATCTTGGTTCCGCCTCCGAAAATGACTGCTGCCGAATTAGGAAGCATTGCAGGCAGGAAGACCCAGATACCTATGATCATTATTTCTATCGCACCCCAGACGTCCATGATATACCTGGGATGTCATTGAATATCCATTGTTTAACCTTTGCTTAGGCTTAGGACAACATAATTAATCTATATCGTGAATAAAGGCACATGCTCATCTTGGATACATCAGCATTCTTTACGATGGATTGGATCCCTGAGGAGGACTTCCTTTGTCCTCCCGGCGTAGTGGATGAGTTGAAGCGTTATGACGACCCGCGACTCGCTCTTTGGGATGATAGGTTGAGGATATCCGATCATACAAAGGAATCATTTGAAAGAGTCAGAGAGGAGGCCAGGAAGACGGGAGACCTTGGACGATTATCAGATGTGGACTTGTCGGTTTTGGCATTGGCTCTGGATATGGACGGTACAATCCTCTCCGATGATTATTCCATACAGAACGTTGCTGAATCCATGGGTATTCCGTACCGTTCAGTAGGTACGGCGGGAATCAAAAAGAAGTTCAAATGGAACTACCGTTGCATAGGATGCGGTAAATGGTTCAAGGAGAAATCTGAGGAATGCCCCATATGCGGTTCCGGTATGCGTGCACACCGGAAGAAATGATTACGGGAAGATCCGTTTGCATCTCACAAGGTTTGCCATACGCCTTTTCCCAAGAATGTTCATGCACAAATCTGTCCTGAAATCAGTCTTGAAAGCGAATGTGTCTGCAAGCTTCTTGTTGAAGGCCGCAGTCTTAAGAGGACCTCCGATAACACGTCTAAACTCGGTATCATAATCTTGAAGGGGCCTTCCATCTAAGATGTGATCAGCTGCCACGTTACCGCATATACGTGCGGATATCATTGCCTGTGGTATGCCTCCGCCGTTTACGGATGCCACCTGTCCCGCAGCATCGCCGACGACCATCCCATTGTTTGTGACCGTCTGTTTTATCGGACCTTCGCTTGGAACGTATTTCCCTTTAAGGTCCTGCACTATGTTGAAATCCATCTTCTTGGCGAAATGGTCAAAATACTCGGACAACGTCCCGTCCGAGAACTTAGGTGAGAATCCTACCCCCACATTAGCGGAACCTGACTTCGGTATTATCCAGCTGTAAGCTCCTGGTGCAACCCCGCCGAAGAACATCTGTACCACGGGTTCGAAATCGCCTTCTGCGATCGTCGTAACCGCAGGGTAGGGGTTCTTGTTTCTAGGTAAGCCGAGGTTTCTCGAAACTCTGGATGTTGGTCCGTCAGCCCCGATTATTACCTTATATTCTATGTTACCTTCTTCGGTCACGGCAAGACCATTCCTTATTCTCTGGAATCCGCACCCAGTCACAAGCTCGGCGCCTTCCTTGACGGCTTTCGATGCCAGATACTGATCTAATTCGTCACGATCGACGGTGTGTCCGGTGAAGGGGAATTCCGTAACCTTGCCTTTAGGCGAGGTGAATCTCATGCCCTCTATCTCCCGTTTAAACATGGAGCTGGGAAAATCCATTGTGCCCTCGAGGTCATCGACAAGAGGGAACGATCCCAAGGTCTCCTCTATGCTAGGTATAAGCTCCCCGCATCTTACAGGGACCCCAACTTCCTTGCGCCTCTCAATGATTTTTACAGATACGCCTTTCTCGGCGGCATAACGTGCGGCCACGCTTCCTGCTGGGCCTGCACCTACAATGAGTACATCTACTTTTTCGACCATGGACTTACCTATTACGAGTAACGATGTAATCGCCTAATGATAAAAGTGCGTTTTTATAAACTGATTCATCGACGAAGTCCAGATTGCTACGTGCGTTGGAGATTATTTCCATCGCCTTCTGTCTGCATCTCTTTATCGCATCGGTCTGTTTTATGAGCTCGACCACCTTCTCGACGGTTGTCATGCTGTGCTCTGTCTCTTCAAACGCCTTTTTAATCTTCGGACCGTGTTCCGGGTCCTGCATCGCGTATATGATCGGTAGGGTGGGTTTGCCTTCTATAAGGTCTATGCCCACCATCTTTCCTGTTGATTCAGAATCACCGATGATATCCAATGTATCATCTATGATCTGGAATGCCTTTCCGAGTGCCAAAGCGTAATCGCCCAACCTCTCCACCACGATCATATCCGATTCCATTATGAATGCACCGGACTTGGCAGCGGCGGACATCAACTTCGCAGTCTTCCCGCTGATGATCTCAAAATAATCATCCTCTGTGACATCGGACCTGTTCTCAAAATCCTTTTGAGTGAATTCACCGACGCCCATGGCTGCGGACGCATCTACAATGAAGTCGACTATCTCGGGCGCGGTGGATCCTATAAGACGGAACCCCATGGCAAACATGAAATCCCCTGTAATTATCGACTTACCGAGGGAATATTCCTTGTAAAGGGCTTTGCGTCCCCTCCTAAGCTCCCCCTGATCGTTTATGTCATCGTGTATCAAGGTTGCATTGTGGATTATCTCGTATGCCGCACCTATCTCTATGGCCCTCTTTGGGTCCTTACCTCCGACTGCGTAGTAAGATAGGATGCAGACTGAGGGTCTTATCCTCTTACCGCCTGCAGTTATGACGTAATTGCACATCTCTGTCATTTCGGAACTGTCGGAACGGAGGACTCTAGACATTACTTCCTCCACTTCCTCCAGCTCGTTAGATATGCTTTCGTGCCAAAGGTTTGACATAGTTTTGAGTGAAGTGTGTAATCTACTTAATGCTTTTCAATAAAGATTCTAAGAGCCAGGAGTTAGTGTAAAAAAAGAATTGATGCCGCCCCCGAAGGGGCGGGAATAAGTTGTTTTTGTTCCGTGTTTAAGGCATGATCGCGGCCGCGGCCTGCGAGCAGTAGTAGAGGAACGGTTCAGGGTACACACCGAGTGCGATGACTGCGATGACACACAACACTGCCACTACGGTGAACGTAATGGGCACCTTGATCCTCTCTTCCGTCTCGCCCTTCTCTATGTACATGGCCTTTATGACCCTTGTATAATAGTACAGCGAAATCGCGGAGTTGATTATTGCCACGAATGCCAGCCAGATCCACTGGGACGTTACTGCCAATCCAGGTCCTTCCACAACTGCTGCGGAGAACAGGAAGAACTTACCGGTGAAACCGCCGAGAGGCGGTATACCTGCAAGTGAGAACAGGAAGATCAGCATCATAGCTGCGAGCAATGGTGCCCTCTTCGCAAGTCCTCTGTAGTCCTTAAGTGTCTCACCGACGCCTGCGGTTATCAATGCGGCAACCACAATGAACGCTCCACCCTTCATGAAGACGTGGACGAACATGTAGTAGATCGAACCGGTAACGGCCCACTCACTCATAACTGCAAGAGCGATAAGCAAGTAACCTGCTTGTGCAACGGACGAATAAGCCAGCATCCTCTTGACATTGCTCTGCGCGATAGCAACGACGTTACCCACGGTCATAGTAATCGCCGCAATTATTGCGAACAAATACTGTGCCCCTTCGGTCAGTCCAGATTGTGCAACCTGGACTGTGACGAATATCACGAGGAAGATCTTGAGGAATACGATGATTCCCATTTTCTTCGATCCCGTCGAAAGGAATATGGATACGGGGGTCGCGGCACCTTCATAGACATCGGGCGCCCACATGTGGAACGGAACCGCTGCTATCTTGAAACCGTAACCTGCAATCATCGTTACAAGACCTATCAAAAGAGCCGCGGAGTAACCGCTGGCACCGATGTAGGTCGCTATCGCAGCAATATCGGTCGATCCGGAAAGTCCGAACAGCATCGATATACCATATACGGTAAGACCAGAGGACAGACCTCCGATGATCACGTACTTGATGGCTGCCTCGGCTGCTCTTGAATCGTGCCTCTTGAGCGCGACCATGACGTAGGATGGTATACTAACCATCTCGACACCAACGAAGATTGTCAACAGATTATCTGCTGTGGCCACGAAACACATTCCTGCGGTAGCTATGAGCAGTGCTGCATAGAACGCGCCGTTGTGTTTGACTGTGGTCTCCCTGCTTGCGGAGGCGATCAGTATAGTTACGAACGCTACCGCCTGGAACAGGAGGATCATCAGACCTGAGAACGCATCATACGTGAACAGGTTGTAGTATGTCCCTGCGGCTCCGCCAATTAGCATCATCACATTGAATACTACCGAGATCAACACGAATATCAGAGCTATTCCTGCCGTTACCTTGCGCCTCTTGAAGGCTATCTGAATTGCAGGCGCAAGTAGTGCGCCCGCTATTATCAGTAATATAGGCAACACCGGCAATACGCTTCCGAACATCTCTGTCATCCATGTTATATCAAAATCTATCACGGTATCACTCCGAATATCGAAACAAAACCATTAGCGAACGGTTCTATCACACTCAGCGCTAAATCAGGCCACATACCGAACACCGCAATGAATATACACAGTATAGCCAAGGCGAATCCTTCTGCCTTGCCTACGTCACGTATGTTTGTGGTATCGATCTTCGTAGTCTCCCTGCCGAACAATGAACGCTGCATCGCCCAGATGTAGAATCCGGCGTTCAGCATAATCGACAGTAGACCAAACACTATCAGCCATGCATGACCCATCGCGTCAGCTCCGATGTAGAATGAAGCCAAAACTCCAAACTCACCTATGAATCCGACGAGACCGGGCAGACCTAGCGAAGCCATGAATCCGATCATCATGAATGTTGCGAAGTATGGCATCTTTCCTGCAAGGCCTCCAAGCAACGGGATCTCTCTCGTCTTCAAGGAGTCTCCTGCGAATCCAGTCACCATGAAGAGCACAGCGGTCACGAGACCGTGGGCGAACATCTGGAAGACGGAGAAGACGATACCGATGGCTGCTATGGCGGGATCGGGGCTTGCCGTGTGCTTCATATAAAGCAACGAGGCAGCCACTCCCAACAGAGCCATACCCATGTGGTTGATGGACGAATATGCCACCAGCTTCTTGAGATCAGTCTGGGCTATACAAGCGTACGCACCGTAGACTACGGAAACCAATGCCACTACCATCATGATCTCTGCCCACCAGATCGCTCCGTCGGGCATAGTGGTCAAAGCTACTCTGATGATACCGTAGGTTCCCATCTTAAGCATTACACCGGCAAGCAGCACCGAACCGCCCGTAGGCGCTTCGACGTGAGCGTCGGGAAGCCAAGTGTGGAACGGTACCATAGGCATCTTGACCGCGAATCCAAAGAATAACAATCCAAATACTGCTATCTGGAAGAATTCACTGAGTTGCGGCGCATTAGCAGCTACATCCGCGAAGGCGAAGCTCACTATTGCGGCATTTCCTATGTCTGCGGCTCCGTATACCAATGCGAATATACCGATAAGCATGACCAAACTCGCCACGTGCGTGTATATGAAGAACTTGATGGCGGCGTAGTGCCTCCTAGGTCCTCCAAACCACGAGACCATGAAGTACATCGGTATGAGAGTTACCTCCCACATGATGAAGAACAGGAAGTAATCGGCTGAAAGGAATACTCCCATCAACCCAACCTGCATTATCAAGATCAATGCGTGGTAGTAGTTAGGCTTGTCTTTCTCGCCTGCAGAGAACACTACGACTAGGAACACGAGCAATGCGGTCAGGAAGACCATCAGCTTGCTCAGCCCGTCAATCGTCAAGATATATGATATCTGGATGTTCGCTGCATCTATCCACAGGTGACTCTCTGTAAGTGCTGCTGCGTTTTCCTCAAACATGAGGAGAGTTGCCAATATGAGCACTATGCCGGAGAATACTCCAGCCACATATTTGGCATACTTTTGTTTGTTACTGCCCATCATCAGCGTGAACAGTGCCCCAATTAAGGGTATCACTAGTATCAGCGTGAGGATGGGGATGTCTTCGAACACTTACATACCTCCCATATAGTAAATAAGTACTAAAGCCACGGCAAAGACCGATGCGACACCCAGCATCACGATGGATGCGTAGTGACCGACATTTCCAGTCTGTGCGTGCTTCATGCTTTCACCGGATCCAACCACTGAGTTAGCGATACCGTTGACAGTTCCGTCTACGACATGTTTATCGAAGTCGTTGACTGCCTTTCCGATACCGTAACCGAACGTCCATGATATCCAATCATAGAGTCTGGTGAATCCCCATCTGCTATCAAGCGCCTTGTACAGTCCGGAAGTACCTTCCTTATTGAACTTCCCAGGGTTGACCGAGAATCTGCTGTACATAAGGTATGCAACAAAGATACCGATCAGCGCGAGTATGACGGATATGTAGGTGTACGGGCTGAGGAATATGTGCTCCAACCAATACGTCGCACCGCTTCCGATCACGGACGTTCCCAGTAATCCCGATATCGGACTGATTATTACATCATCAAGTCCGAACAGGAGTAGGAATCCCGAGCCGAATGCGAAGATTGCGAGCAACCAAAGCGGTAAGGTCATGGAAGCGGGCGATTCGTGTGCCTTATCTGCCGTAGATCCGCCAGGACCTCCGAACGTCATGTACCACATACGGAACATGTAGAACGCTGTCATGAATACCGTCAATATTGCAAGTACCCATATTATCGCGAAGATCCAAGCTTCGACGGAGCCGCTGTTAGCTGCATCGAGCACAGTGGAGATCGCTAGATCCTTGGACCAGAATCCGCTGAAGAACGGGAATCCCGCGATTGACAGCGAACCGATCAACATCGTGATCGATGTATGCCTCATCTTCTTACCTAAACCTCCCATCTCGCGCATATCCTCAGTCCCGGTGGCATGTATTACCGAACCGGAACCCAGGAAAAGCTGAGCCTTGAAGAAGGCGTGGTTGAGCATGTGGAACACTCCCGCGATTACTCCTATCGCTCCGAGAGCGACGAGTTCCTCACTTCCCTGGCTGGTTCCTATGGCAATCAGGTATCCGCCGGCTCCCAGTGCCATGAACATATAGCCCAACTGAGAAATCGTCGAGAATGCTAGGACCTTCTTGATATTGTAGTTGGAAAGAGCCATGGATGCCGCAAGTATTGCGGTTATTCCTCCGATCAGACCCACTACAAGCATTACTTCCGGCGACTGAGTGAACAGCGGTAAGCTCCTGGCAACCAGGTACACTCCGGCCTTGACCATCGTAGCTGCGTGTATTAACGCAGAAACTGTGGTCGGACCAGCCATTGCATCCGGCAACCAATCTTGCAGAGGGAACTGGGCGCTCTTACCGATAGCACCGCCGAACAACAACAGCGTACCGACTATGATCAGGTTCGGATCAACGGCACTTATTATTGAGGCGTTGAACAAATCAGTGAAATCAAGAGAGCTGAACGCATACAGAAGGACGAACAGTCCTGCCATGAACGAAACATCTCCCAGACGTGTGACGATGAATGCCTTCTTGGCGGCGGATGCCGCCTCGTCGGATGCATCTTCTCCTGCAGGGTGCTTGAAGCTCCAGAACCCGATAAGCAGGTATGAGCATAGCCCCATTATCTCCCAGAAGACGAACATCATCAGGTAGTTGTTGGCTATGACCAATCCAGTCATACCGGCAAGGAACAAGCTGATCTCCGCGTAGTATCTCCTCTTTCTCTTTCCCTGGTCTCCCATGTACCCTACAGAGTATATGAAGATCATCAGTGAGATGAATGTCGAGAACACCAACATTACGCATGTTAGTCCGTCGACATAGAATCCCAAAGTCATCGTGAAACTTCCGATGGAGAACCAGTCTATTGATTTTGTGAAATATCCGATGCCAGTGTAATCGGTTCCAGTTAGGAACTCGTACACAACAAGGATTGACAACACGAAGGTCAGTAACGCACCTATTATGGCGAGAACTCCTCCGTGGTTTTTAGTCCCTTTAGTCCCGAATAGACCGATGATTACGAAAATTACTAGCGGAATCACCGGTATAAGCCATGTATATTCTATGAACACCTTACCACCTCAATTCCGTAAGATCGTCAATTACGGTTGTTTTCTTTACCTTGTACACATTAAGGATTATCGCTATACCCACTGCGACCTCACAAGCTGCGACGGCCACGGTGAACATTACGAACACCTGTCCCATTATGTCACCGTTGAATGCGGCGAACGTGACGAGGTTCATGTTGGCTGCATTGAGTACCAACTCAATGCACATCAGCACAACGATCGCGTTGTTCCTAGTCATTATACCGTAGATACCTACGATGAACAGGATAGCGGCGAACATGAGGAAGAACTCAATTGGTATCATCGTCGTCTGCCTCCTCTGTTGCTACTGAAATTGCACCTACTATTGCGACAAACATCACCAAGGACAAGAGCACGAACAGCGGTCCGAATGTCTCGAAGAGCACGTATGCCAACGAGCCGGTCGCGAGTACTCCGCCCTCTATTGGTGAGAGTGTCGGAAGTCTTACAGGGGCAGAATTAATTACTAAATCACCCCAACCCGTGGCGAATATCACCGCGGAGAATAAGACCAACACTAAAGCGGCTATTACCGCTCCAATGATTTTTCTCTTAGTCATCATGTTCATCACCTCCGGATTCCATGATGTATCTCCTGGTCAGCATGATGCTCATGGCGAACAGGATTGTGATTGCACCGACATATACGAACAATTGCACAATTGCCATGAATTCCGCTTCAAGGAAGAAGAACATCACTGCAACGGCGACGAACACTAATGCCAGATAGAACGCGCTGCGCATAGGCTCCTTATTGGTTACGACGAAGAGTGCCGCCGCGACACCTATCGCGGCGACGACTAGGAACGCAACCAGGTCAAGGTTGGCCCAGACGTAGGAAACGAAATCGGTGAGACCGGCCCATATTCCAAACATCAGAACACCTCCTCTATGTGTATACAGTCCTTGGGGCACTCGATGACACACAGTTCGCAACAAACACATTTGTCGTGATCAAACTCGGGTATCAATCTCGGCTTCCCTCTCTTGTTGACTCCTTTCTCTATCATTGTAACCGCCTGAGTCGGGCATACCTTCTCACATTTTCTGCAGCTTATGCAGAGGTCCTCTTCGACTACGGGGTTATCTACCTCGTATACGTGGACCCTCCTTTCAGATATGCCAGCATCTATGTCGGACTGCAGCGTCACTTCAAAGTGCACCTCCATCTCGGGGGTGGTGTCTTCGAAGTGGAGCCTGCGGGGTCCCCAGAACAAGTTTTCCTTGTACAGTTCTGCCAGTTCGTATTCCGGAGTTACAGTCATTGCGTTGGTGGGGCAGTATTCTGCACAGTATCCGCAGAATGCGCACCTTCCGATGAAGACCTGAGGTCTGCTGACGATCTTTCCGTCATCATCCGGTACATCCAACATCTTAATGCATGCTGTTGGGCACATCCTCTCGCACATGCCACATCCGATACACATATCGAACCTTAGTCCGGGACGTCCTCTATAGTTATCAGGAATCCATTCCTTCTCGTAAGGATACTGGATCGTCACCGGCCTGCGGAACACCGTCTTTACGAACAACTTAAGAGTTACCCAAAGCGGTTTCAAGATCCACAACGTCTTAGCTGGTTTTTTAGGATATTTATCCAAATATTTCATTGCCATCAGAAGAATCCTCCCATCTTAAGGACGACAGCTATTCCAAGGTTGATCAATGACAAGGGCGTCAATACCTTCCATCCCATGTTGAGGATCTGGTCGATCCTGACACGAGGGAGAGCAACTCTAACCCATATCATGATGAAGAACACAAACCAGCCCTTAAGGAGCTGAACGAGTTCCGGCAGGATTGCATTGACGTTGTCAGAGACGAACGGAGCAATGTTCCAGCCACCTAGGAATAGTAGAGATACCATTGCACAGGATGCGAATCCCCTTAGGTAATCTGCGAGCATGATAAGCCCCCATTTCATTCCGGCATATTCGGTCTGCCATCCCTCGACGAGCTCTGATTCGGACTCGGCGAGGTCGAATGGGGTACGTTCAGATTCTGCGCAGGAGCATGTGAAGAACACTATCATTCCGATGACCAAGGGTATTCCGAACCACATGGCTTCGTTCTGCGCCGCGACCACGCCGCCTATGTTGAATGTTCCAGCGAGTATCGCTACGGAACAAACTGTGATAAGCATTGGAATCTCGTACGAGACCATCGACTGTGCGCCTCTTAATCCTCCTATAAGCGCGTATTTGTTGTTCTGTGCCCATCCCGAAACCAGGATGAACAAAGGAGCCATCGCATAGATCGCCATTACGATCAGGAATCCAGACTGATAGTTCACGATAAAGAACCTGTCGGAAAGCGGTAGCATACATGCGACCAACACAGATGTACCGATCAGAAGGGTCGCAGTCCATTTGTAGGACATCGAGTCGACCTTCTTTGGTACAGTGTTCTCCTTCATGAAGGTCTTGAAACCGTCGGCGACACACTGCATGAATCCCTTCATACCTATCTGTGTACCTCTGCGGTCCATGAACCTTCCTAACATCTTACGCTCTTGCCATAACGATATCAAAACCGCCACGAATATTATCAAGAATATCAGGACTGCCAAAATAATTATGGCGAACGCATTCGCAACTGGGCCTGACATGAGCCATTCCGAAAGGAAGTTGCCTGGGAATATCACGTCTACGATCCACGCAATAAGTCCTCCGAGGAACTGATACAGGTTGTATCCTACCTCGTAGACTATGTTATGTGTCTCATAAGGATAATATGCAAAATCCTGGAAGAAGCTGTAATCCTGATAATTGATCCAATCTTTCATTGAAGACACCATGAAATCACCTGTCAGATTCTCCCATACAAACATCAATCATTGCCATAACTCCCGGCACATCTGCGACCCTCGTTCCGACAACCATCGGCTTTGAAGCACTTATGTTGGTGAACAGTGGTGCGCGTACCTTGAGTCTGTAGGGTTTGTCCGTACCATCGGAAACCAGATACATCAACGACTCGCCACGCGGATCTTCAAGCTTGCACCAAGTCCTTCCAGCAGGGACCTTTGTAGGTACCTTTACTCTGAAAGGAGCGTTCTTTCCGCAGGCTTTGATCTTACGATTGGCCTGTCTGATTATCTCGCATGACTGGAATAGCTCTTCTATCCTAACCATGTATCTGGAATAGGCGTCCCCTTCCTGCAGTACGGGGACTTCGAAGTCCATTTCGCCGTATTTGCTGTAGGGCATGTCACGGCGCAGATCGAAATCCACTCCGCATCCCCTCATAGCAGGTCCAGTGACCCCGAGGTTGGCGCACTGTTCGCGCGTCATGTAGCTGATACCCTTTAACCTCGAGACGTATGCAGAGCTCTCATCGATCATGTCGATAAGATCCCAGAGCCTCTTCTCGAATAGCTCGACGACCCTCATGACATCCCTGTCGAAGATCTCGGTAGTATCATTCCTTACTCCGCCTATACGCGGGTAGTTGGTAGTCATCCTCTGACCACAAAGTCTTACGTTTAGATCGAGCCAGTACTCCCTCTCCCTCATCGCCCATAGGAATATGGTGAGGTTACCTAGGTCGGTACCTACCGCAGCCAACCACATAAGGTGAGACTGGATACGGCATATCTCGTCTGCGACAACTCTTATGTATTGTGCCTTTTCCGGCACTTCCACGCCGAGAGCCTTCTCGACGGTCAGGCAGTAAAGGTGCGTGTAGGTCATTGATGCGGTATAGCAGAGACGGTCGGCCATCGGAATTATCTTCGGATAAACCCTGTTCTCGGCCTCCTTCTCCCAACCGCGGTGTAGATATCCGATGATGGGTTCAGCATCCGTGACTATTTCTCCGTCGACTCTGATCTTCAATGTCCAAAGTCCGTGGGAGAAGGGGTGCTGAGGTCCCATATAAATCCACATCTGGTCCGTTTCGAACCTTTCTTTTCCTATCCTCTCTTCTGGAGGTGAATCGAACGTATCAATTGTATTCTCAACAACCATTACTCCTGCCCCCTAAGTTTATATGATTTTCTGAATGGGTAGAAATTGTATGTGTCAGGAGTGAGAAGCCTCTCGAGCTTCGGATGTCCATCAAATATTATTCCGAACAGTTCGTATGTCTCCCTCTCGTGCCAGTTGGCACCTTCCCAAACAAGGGCTATGGACGGTACATGAAGATCATCCAGAGGGAGTTCGACGGTGATCTCTATGTTCATCGCCGTGTGATAGTTCGTAAGGAGGTAGATTACCTCCATGTGTTCGATCATATCGAGGCCCATGACGAAAGAGCAGTGCTCGAAGGTCAGTTTATCGCTTATAAAACAACAGATGTCAAAAACATCTTTCTTATCGGACAACTTGACTTGGATCCTGTCTTTCTCAATTCCACCGATCTCGACCTTATCCTTGAATTTGGCCTCGAGGAGATCTTTGATCTCAATCGCTGTCGGTTTCTGATATATTGCTTCAGTATCCATTATTAGTCCTCCAGGAACACGCCTCTGTCGAAATAATCGCCGATCTTGTGCTGAAGAAGCATGAAACCGTCTAGCATCGCATCGGGCTTAATAGGGCATCCAGGAATGTAAATGTCTACAGGGACTATCTGATCCCCGCCCTGTATGCAGTTATATGAATCATACCAAGGCCCTCCGGATATCGCGCATTCGCCCATTGCCACAACCCACTTGGGGTTCGGCATCTGTTCGTAAAGGCGCCTTATCGCAGGACGTACTTTCTTACCTATCCAACCATTGAGTAACAGAATATCCGTCTGCCTGGGCGAAGAGCGGTAAATTATACCGAGACGCTCGGCATCGTGCCTCGGGGCGGACGCGGCGGCCATCTCAAGTGCACAACAGGCGAGACCCCAATGTAACGGGTGCATAGAGTTCTTCATAGCCCAGGTCCAAACGGGACCTGTAAGCTTGTCTACAGTCTTCTTCGTACCGGCACTCAGCAGGTCGTTGATGACCGCAGTGGACCAGTCCATGAATTCTCCGGCGCTCATGGCGACGGCGTGTGGGTATAGGCTCATATCCATAGTTTTTCCTCCTTTTTCAAGGCGTAGCTGAGCCCCAGTACCATAACGGCCAGGAAGATCATCATCCAGATTTTAGCCATGACGGTAAGTTCGGAGAATCCCAGAGTCCATACCATCAAGAAGATCGCAACTAGGTCAAAGACCACGAAAATGATAGCGAATGCATAGTGTTGGAACCTGAACTGGACATGTGCATCCCCAATCGGTTCGGACCCACACTCGTAGGTCGTCTCCATCCACTCTGTCGTTTTCGTTGGCCTGATAAACCTAGAAACAAACCACGCCAAAGGTGCAAAGCCTAAGCAAATTGCACCCAACACTATCAGCGGAATGTATTCTACTATCAGTGACATTGGGACTTTGTCAAGTCTTGGAGGTATATAACAATTGAGTCAACGTGCGTGCCATATGCGCGGTAAATCGCGCGTGCGCGAGGACAAGTTATAATAGACGCCTCATCGATATTTTAGACTATGGCTATTAAGATCGGTTTCATAGGAACGGGGCGTATGTCCTCGGCCATGATAGGCGGTATATTGTCCAAAGGACTATATGAAAATGACGAAATTATTGGATGTGCCCCGAGCGCCGAGACACGTCAGAGGATGACGTCCGAGTACGGAATAAAGATGTACGAAACAGCCGCCGAGGTTGCGGAATTGACTGATTTCATTGTTTTGGGCGTCAAACCTATCCATGTGAAACCGCTTTTCACAGAGGAAGGGCTCAAATTAGGCAGCTCACACCTTCTTATGAGCATCGTCGCAGGTATGGAAATCAAGACGTTAAGTGCTTATGTGCCAGATGCCAAAATAGTGCGAGTTATGCCGAACCATTGTTGCCTTGTTGGAGAGGGTGCTGCAGGTTATTCTCGGGGTCCGAGCGCCACGGATGAGGATGTCTCCAAAGTAGAGGCGGTCCTATCATCATCAGGGCTGGCTGTGGAGGTTGAGGAAAGGGATCTCGATGCAATAACCGGGATTGCTGGCAGCTCTCCAGCTTTCATGTATATGGTGATCGATGCCGTAGCTGATGCAGGAAGATGGTATGGGATACCTATGGAGGAATCCATAAAGCTCGCGGCCCAGTCTATGCTTGGTGCTGCAAAGATGGTCCTCGAGACCGGAAAGTCCCCAAAGGAACTTGTTGATGACGTATGTTCCCCTGGAGGGACTACCATCGAAGGTGTCCGTACATTGGAAGAATCAGGTCTGAGGGATATCTTCCTCTCTGCTGTCGAGGCGAGCGTTGAAAGGTCGAGGGAGATGTCAAAGGAATGACGTCGCCCTCGCGCGGGCACGCGCGTATATATTGAATATTATAGGATCAAGAGCGTTTCATAGGGAATATCAGGCCTTTTAGCATCCTAGGGATGCTTGATATTATGGATCCTTCTTTCCATATGAGGTCGCTCTTCTCGGCTATGGTCGAGTTCATCATATCCATTCCTTTTTCCTTGATGCCCCATAGGAGAGTCTCGCGCTCCTCCTTATCCTCTACGGTCATGATCTCATCGACCTCGTGCATGATCGAACGTGCGTTCTCCGTTCTCGCGATACGGTTGTTCATGCGGGATTCGGATATCCGTCCCGCCTCGTGCTCGGAGCGGGCAAGTATGTTTGCAGCGTCGTAGGATACTTCTGCGATCTGATCCCTGGACATTAGGTCCGTTTCATAAGACAATGTGAGCTTCCACGAAGGACTGTCAAGAAGCAGGCGGTGCTCCTCCAGTGTCCTTGCGAAGAACTTGTAGCCCCATCTCTCTGGTTCCTCGAATGCCATGCTTCCAGGATCTACGAATGGCGAGAATGGGGAATTGTAGATGAAAAGACCGTCGTCCTTGTCCACCAACGACCACATCTTCTTGGAGGCCCTTGCGCTGTCCATGGCGGATTCGGCGGATTGGAACGGGAGTCCGGTCATGTAGAACAAGTCCATACGGTCACACCCGCTCTCGAAGGCATTCTGTATCGTCCTCTCTACCTCATCGTTGGTGTATCTCTTTCCCAAAGACATACGGACACTCTCCTCATGTGTGTCTGGAGAGAACTCTATCGTATATCCTCCTTCGAACGCATGGTCTATTGATTCGAAGAATTCCTTGCTGGCTCCGTCGAACAACTCGATGACCACGTGATTTTCTATCCCTCTTTCCTTTATGGATCTGAGGAACGTCTCCGCATACTTCTTGCCAGGCTGCCTTATGTCCCCGACTACGAACACGGGCGACTTCATGTAGCTTTGAATGGCTTCTATGTCCTCGGCGAGCTTCTCTGGACTTCTGTAAGCGGGCCTCTTGCGGCATACCACCTTGTCGTTAGCAAAATGTGAACCTCCACATTCGACACAATTCATGGTGCATCCCCTTACAGAGAGGGCCATCGTGAGCGGGTCCTTATCCCATTCCGCCCAAGGTAATGCGCTTTTCACGTCCATTGTCCTTATAACTGTCTTTATCATCGTACCGTAGTCGAATATGATGTCGTCCAGAGTATCGGGGACATAGGATACTTTATTATTATGCACTTTACCGTCCTTGTCCTTCCATACAAGGTTCGGTATCTCGGAGAGATCCCCTCCGGATTCCAGTGCCTGCATCATCATGACCGTCGGCACCTCGGTTGAATCGCCGCGCATCACCAGGTCTATCTCCGGGCGCTGGATGATCTCCTCCCAGAAGTATGATGACGTGAGTCCACCTAATTCTATCTTCGAGTTTGGGTGGTATTTCTTGATGATCTTGGCGACCTCTAACGCTCCATGCGCATGAGGCATCCAATGCAGGTCGATGAAGAACACATTGGCGTTCGTCCTCCTGATGACTTTCTCAACATCATACCTGTCGCTCATCAACATGCGGACGGCCAGATTGATTATCTTCGTTTTGTACCCGGCCTGTTCAAGATGGGCACTGAGGGTCATGAACCCTATAGGGTACATCTCGAACACCGGCGATGATGGTATTACATCGCTTATAGGTCCGTAGAATATCGGCTTCTTTCTAAAATCATAAACGCTCGGAGCGTGTATAAAAACTGCATCGTAATTTGACATTGTTCACTTCCCATAGCGCCTCTCGCGCTGCTGGAACGTCCTTATTGCCCTCAGGAAATCTATGTGCCTGAATCCTGGCCAATAGACGTCTGTAAAATATAATTCTGAATATGCCAACTGCCATAACAGGAAATTGGATATTCTCACCTCTCCGGATGTCCTGAGCACCAGGTCCGGGTCGGGTATGTTTGAGGTGTACATATTGTCCGAGATGACTTTCTCGTCGATGTCCTCGATACCCATCACACCTTCTTCCACCATGTTCGCGATCTTCTTGACTGCGGAGACTATTTCCTGTCTCCCGCCGTAGGCGACAGCCATATTGAGCTGGTAATCGGAATAACCCTCGGTTGCGAGGTATGCTCGGTCTATTGCTTCCACGACCTTCTCGGGGAGGGAGGATACGTCGCCTAATACCCTTATGGCTACTTTTTTGTCCTGTACCAATTCACTGTTGGCGAACCTGTCCAAGGAATCTACTAGAAGGTCCATGAGATAATCTACCTCTCCCTCGTCCCTGTTGAAGTTCTCTACCGAGAATGCGTAGACCGTTAGGATCTTGACTCCGTCCTCCACACACCAGTTCAGGACCTCCTCGAGCTTCTCACCGCCGAGTCTGTGTCCTTCCTCCCTGGTCTCGCCACGTTCTTCGGCGTATCTCCTGTTGCCGTCCATTATGATCGCTATATGGTTAGGCATCGTGTCATCCAACACTTCCTTCTTAAGTTTCGACTCATAGGTCGAATATGCTTTGCCAGCAAGTATGTTGGATATTGACATTTAGCTCACTCGAAGTCCTCTGGTATACCAGCGGAACGGAGCCCCATATCGAAACATCCGATGGCAGCCACCGCTCCGATGACTCCTCCCATCCCTGTTACCGGTATGATCTGTACGCCGTTCTCTTCAGCGACCTTTATCGCTTCCTCTTTCACGTAGATTATGGATTTGGCGCCCCACCCGAATTCGCTAAGTGCATCCGGGATCTTCAGTCCCTTGAACACTGTTATAACCGCATCATCGGAGTAAGATTCTTTCCTTATGAAATCAACCGCGAACTCTATCAGCTTTGGTATCTCATCCTCTTTTATAGCGAAGGATACCGCGGTCGAACAGCAATTAGTGGTCTTGTTCGGTACTTTGGGGTTGAGCTGGATTATCTTGTGCTCTATAAATTTCCCAACAGGACATGCCCTGCCGAGCTTCAGACCGGCTACCCATGTTGCCCCCTCCTCCTTGGTATCCGTATCGTCTATACCGATCACGACACGGACCATCTTGGGCGTGACTATCTCCACGGTTACGGCGTGGGCTCCTCCGATCTTGAAATCTGCAGGATATATCGTCTCGATCACGTCCTCGCACTGGGGTATGCATGCCCCGACGCCGACGGATGCTCCGGCCAGACCGCTCCATATCGTATGTACGCGGTCGCCTTTAACCCTTAATGATGAGATCCCCTGACCGCCCATCTTCTCAGACACCGGTCCGAAATCCAATTCCTTGTCTCCGATAACCGTGTCCATTATCAAAGTCTGTCCATCGAGTTTGATGTTCTGGATGATGCCCTTTGTGCGGCGGCGATTGACTATATCCCATTCCGCGGGGCCTCTGGAAGAGCAGACCTCGATTATCTGTGCGACGCCGTTCTCCTCATCGACTAGCGTGTAGAATCCCTTGCAGAACAGTGGTCCATATTTTTCTTTGACCTCGTTTGGCTTGAGGGTCGTGACCATCACTCATCACCGTCATCTTCGACATCTTCGTTGTATTCATCGTCATCATAGTATTCGTCTTCGGGCTCAACGGCCTCGGATATACACGATGCAGGTACCTTCTCAACAAGGAATACAGTCTTTGCCGCCTTTCCGACGGGGAATCCCTCATCTGCGCATGCTTGTGTGTCTATCGCCAGTATGAACGGATCCTCACTCCTGACGGAACCTGCTGTGACTGCGTCATCATAGGTCAGGGATAGATGGACTAGCGCCCTGTCCGTAGGCATAAGTCCCGTCTCCAGGATTATGTCCACCTCCTCGTCCGTCGCAGGGTAGTAGAGTTCCGCGGGAACATCTTCCATGGGGAGGTTGAGGTCCAGTTCGATGGTATGACCGTAGGTCGCCCTGATGTCTGGACCAGAGATCTGATACCTGCCCTTGGGGTCGGTGTCTGCCATCGCCTCCACGTGGTGCGGTCTAAGCCACTTCCACCGGTCATCCCTTCCACGGGCCATGGAGACCACATCGCGGATGTCCACGAATCCCTGGTCGTCCATGTCCGGCTGACCGTTTCCGTGCCTAAGGATCGCCGCCATCCTCCTTCCGAGCCTTTCGACCTCGAAATCGCTCATCAGGAATTTTCCTTCCTCTCCGCAGATAGGACAGTTTTCATTTCTGAAATATCCGTGTTCTTCGCATTCGCGTATCATTGACCACCACTCCTTTTAAGGGCCTTCTCCGCCGCGTGGACGGTGTTGGCCATTAGCATACAAATCGTCATCGGACCCACGCCGCCTGGTACGGGGGTGATGGCCGATGCTTTTTCTTTCACATTCTCAAAGTCGACGTCCCCAACGAGACGCGTACCGCTCTTCTTTGAAGCATCAGGGATATGGTTGGTCCCCACATCTATGACGACCGCTCCCTCCTTGACCATATCTTCCGTTATGAAGTTCGCCTTACCTATCGCGACGACCAATATATCAGCGTTGCGAGTGTGGTATGCGATGTCCTTCGTCCTTGAATGAACCACAGTTACAGTTGAGTTGGCTCCTTCGGATTTCTGCATCATCATCGCCGCCATCGGCTTTCCCACGATGTTGCTCCTTCCTACGACCACTACGTGTTTACCTTCGGTCTCCACGCCGGACCTTACCAACATCTGTTGGATACCAGCAGGTGTTGCTGGAAGGAAGTCCGGATCGCCGATAAGAATCCTTCCCACGTTCGAGGGATGGAAACAATCCACATCCTTCGACGGTTCCATTGCGTCTATTACCACCTGTTCGTCGATATGTGCCGGTAGTGGCAGCTGTATCAGGTACCCATTGATGCTGGGATCCTTGTTTAGCTCGTCCACCTTTGCGAGCAGTTCGGACTGTGAGGTGGATTCGGGCATCATGATCGTCTCGGAATGCATGCCGAGCTCATCACATTTCTTGCCTTTCATGCGAACATAAGTGTGTGAGGCCGGGTCGTCCCCTACGAGAACCACTCCCAGGCCGGGCGTAACGCCCTTTTCCTTGAGCGCCGCTATCCTGGTTTCAAGTTCCCCATAGATTTTCTGAGAGACTTCTTTGCCCAACATCAGTTCAGCGGTCATACAAACCTTGAACAGACTAGCCTTTATATTTATTACCTTAATGCGCGCAGGCGAAACGTTGGGCCGCTCCCGGTAGGGTTTCCGCCTTGAAGCCGAGGTCCAGTATCCCGCCGATCACCTGGCGTACATTGTCGAGGTTGGACTTTGCTGTTTCATTTGACATGCGACCACCGTCTATGGACTCGGTGATGTGCCAACTGTGGGTCGCCAAAACGAATATCCCCTCCTCCATGGTCGAGGTCATCTCCACATATTCCGATGGTTTGCGTTTCCCTTCGTGCATCGGCCAGAGATATCCGACTATCTTTTTTCCTTTGTTATCGGTACCTGTCGGGACGGGTATCTCCGTTATCCCGTCAAGGTCGTAGGGCATCATGCTCCTCGCTAACGGTTTGTACTCCGAGGAATCGTAAATTATCCCTAGTCTAGAGAGTATGCCCGGGACTTCGTCGGACATCTTCATGTACGGCATCCTGGAACATCGCGGCCTTACGCCCAGCATGTCTTCTACGATGTCACGTGATTGAATAAGTACGTCCTCCTTCCCCCCGGAAGGGAACGTGCCGGTCATATCCTCGTGGTCGAGGCCGTGTATCCCCACCTCCCTTCCAAAAAGCGCCTGTGCTCCGATATTCATCAGTGTTCTGCCTTCGGCGAAGTATGTGGCCTTGACTCCCATCTCGTCCAGCAACTCCGTGAGTATGCGTAGCCCTTCCGCTGAAGAGTCATATCTGGGAGTCTTGCCCGATCCTCGGTCCATCGAACCTGCTTTGTTCATCCCTTTGATCGGGATGTTGACGTCCCTGTCCACGTCCACCGTGAAACAGAGGGACCTCCTCATCCGATCACTCGAGGTGCGGTTACGTGTTTTAGTAACATCCCTTCGATGTGTATAGGGTTGAACCTCTCGGCCGTCTCCACCGCACGCTGCAGCTTTACCTCGTTATCCGCATATATCTCGAACAGCACGCCGCCGCTCTCGACCCTCTGGCCCTTCTTGCGGTGCAACAATATGCCTGCACCCTTGTCGTTGGGCGAACCTGCGGTTCTGGCTATCTGCACTATGTGTTTGTTGTTGATGCCGTGCACGTAACCGCTCTTGGTGGATCGTATCTCCGCCTTGAACTTCCCGGGTTCGAGGTCGTCGGATTTGAGATCATAGTTACCGTCCTGAGCTTGGACTATCTCCCTGAACTTGGTCATCGCGGCACCGGAATCCAAAAGCTCCCTGGCCTTCTCCTTTCCATTGCGCATGCCTCCCATCTCCATGATTATCCCGGCAAGCTCGCATGCCTTCTCCACCACGCTGGATGGATGTCCTGCGCCCTCTAGGATGCGTATGCACTCCCTGGCCTCCAGGTTGGGGCCTATCGCGTTACCGACCGGTTGGTCGGCATAGGTTATCGCACATTCGATGTGCATCCCGAGCTTTTCCCCAAGATCCATGAAGTCCCTGGCATATGCCCTTGCGGAGTCCAGATCGGGGACCTTTGTGCCTGCGCCCATAGGTATGTCCATGAGCAGGTATTCGGCCCCGATCGCCAGTTTCTTACTGAGAATGGATGCCAGCATCTGAGGTCTGGGGTTGATTCCCAGGGGATGTTCTATCTTGATCACCATATCGTCCACTGGAGCGAGGTTCATCGCACCTCCCCATGCCAGTGCACCGCCGGTCGACTCGCCGACCTCCTTGAGCCTTTCGGCGGAGAGTTCGACGTTACAGAACGTCTCGACGAAGTCCGACGTACCGCAGGCGCTGCTTATCGCCCTCGATGATGTCTTGGGAAGCATCAGTCCGGAGGCGGCCACGATGGATACGACGATGGGTGTTACCTTGTTACCGGGCACCCCTCCCATGCTGTGGAAGTCGAAAACAGGCTTCCTATCGAATGCTATGCGTTCGCCGGTGTCCACCATGGCGGAGGCGAAATCCGCTATCTCGTCGATGCACATCCCGTTGATGTACAATGAAGTTAACCAGGCGGAGACCTCGATCTTCGACAGTTTGTTCACAAGTATATCCTGGACGACGCCGTATATCTCGTCGGTTGTCAGGGACTTGTTGTCCATCTTCTTGCGGATGCTGCGCACGGAATCCGGAGCGGGGGAGTATTCCACCGATACTGTGTCTCCTTCCTTCACGCCGGTGGTCGCCATCGTCTTTTCCGGCATGAGTATTATTCCGCGTTTTACAAGGGTGTCGGACCTGCTGACAAGGACGACGGCTATCCCTTTGCCCTCTATCCTCGCACGGTCGTTCTCCTTCACCCCCAGTTCTATGCAGTCGTCATCGTGCAACAGTACCGTCGGTTCCGAAGAATCCACATCATAATGCTTTACTTTCAGCTTCATTCCTTGACACCCCATGTTTCCAATGCCTGCGCAAGTTCGACATGTTTCTTTGCATAATCTTCCAATGACGCTCCATTGTAGATTGCGTTGACCGCTTGTGACATTGCCATCGCGCCCTTCCTAACTCCTCCTGGATGTCCTGCGACCCCTCCACCCGCCTGGATCTGGATCTCGTATCCTGTCTCCTTTATCAGGCTGGGAAGCATCCCGGGGTATACCCCGCCAGATGCTACAGGCATAACGGTCCTGTAAGGCTCCGAGGGGTCTAGACATGCTTTGAGGTTATTCCTGTCGCCCTCGATGTCACCAGTCATCTTACCGGCTCCAAGAGTCCCTATGTGTAATGCGTCCCCTCCGCACATCCTTACCATCTTGACGATCGGAAGCATGGCGATACCGTGTTTCG
Source organism: Candidatus Methanomethylophilaceae archaeon (assembly GCA_035271165.1). GTDB lineage: Archaea > Thermoplasmatota > Thermoplasmata > Methanomassiliicoccales > Methanomethylophilaceae > VadinCA11. The sequence goes on along the minus strand of DATERX010000003.1, from coordinate 44,781 downwards.
GGTCCTTCGTCATCGCTGCGTGCATGGTCCTGTGCACATGTATCGGAATCTTTATCGATGGATCGTCGGCCAATACCTGAACTGCGGAGAATCCGCAGGTTATGACATCGACCATGATCTGTTTGGCCCCCCATATCTGTGCCCTCTCGGCGACCTCCAGGATCTTGTCCGCATTGGAGCTGACATTGATAGCATGTATCATCCTGTGTCCTTCGGACCTTAATCTGTCGAGGGATTCCGCGATTGCTACGGTACGGTCCTCCATGGGACAGAATTTCTGATTCACAAGCGTCTCATCGTCCTTGCTGTTGGTGAGTCCGCCTGAGCCTGCTTCGTAAACGTATTCCGCAGTCTCTTTGGGTGAAAGTCCTATCTTAGGTTTCACTATGGTCCCTGTAAGGGGTCTCTCTGGACGCCCTACAAGTTCCCTCAGTCCGGAAGCTCCGAATCTGGGGCCTCTGAACTGGGATTGAATGCTTCTGGGGAAATCTATGTCCTCGAACCTTACTTTCTTCAATGCGTCGAGCCCGTAAAGGTTACCGGAAACCACACTCAGTATCTGAGGTATCCCTCCTATGTCCATGCTGAAATCGGCATCGGGGAAGGCTACCGTCACCAAATCCCCTTCTATGTCCAGCACCCTTGCGCTGTATTTCCTCAACGTTTCCTCCGATAGTGTGGATATATCCGTCCACGTGCCCGTTGACTGTTCTGCGGCTATCGCCGCAGCGGCCTTCTCCATGGGTAGATCGGTCGTTACTCTGTATTTGCAGACCACGTCTGTCTCTGGGTCCGCCTCCTCTCCTAAATGCAAATATCTTGACATTGTCATCTTAAATCACTCCTCTAACATGTTATCTCCCAGTTGTCTTATCATCACATCGTAGACGGAACCGGGATGAATCACGCCTACGTCGGTTATTATCGCGTCGATGTATGCAGCAGGGGTGCTGTCGAACACCGGGTTGAATATCTTCACGCCCTCTGGTATCTCCCCCTCCTTCACTACTTCGTCCACATCGCGCTCCTCTATCGTCACCATGTCTCCGAATATCGTTTCAGACGAGAACTTGTAAGTCTCACTGCATACGTAGAACTGGACGCGGGCCTCATGTGCCGCGAGGGCTATCTGCGAGGTCCCTATCTTATTGATCAATGCCCCGTGAGATGTTATAGTATCCGCACCTACGAAAACCTTGTCTACCTTGTTCATGACCGAACGGACCGCGCTGTCGATTATCAGCGTGGTGTCTATGCCTGCATCTGATAATTCGTTGACCGTCAGTATCCCCTGTCTCCAAGGACGGGACTCGGTGGCATACACCTTCATTTCCTTGCCCTGTCTATGGGCCTCCTTCAGGACTCCTATGGCGGCGCTGCTGTTACAATGAGTCAACACTACGTCGCCCGACTTGATCCTGTTCGCCCCTATCTTGGCTATCGTGTCTACGGCCTTTGCGGAGATCGAGACGAATTCATCCGCGTTGGATCTTACAAGTTCCTTCGCCTCTTCCAGAGTCTGTGTCGAACCTATTCCTCTTATCGTGGACTTCACGCCGTTCCACAGTGATACCGCGGTGGGGCGGGATGCGATGAGGATGTCGGCGCTCTCCTTGACCTCGTCTTTGAACTCATCCAAGGATGTGCCTTTGTAGTTTCTTGCTAGATCACCTAAGGCCGACGCTCCGGTGCGTGCGATCCTCCCCGCACCGCGTATCGTCATATTGCGGATGGATTCCGCTGTTTCCTTGATATTATCGGTCATGACCTTCTAATGTCCCTACCTAATTAAATACGTGTGTCAGCCAACAATATTTGATTTACTACGTTACGTACATCATCGATTCCGCGAAGTAGATAGATCGCCCCGAGGATCGCCTCGAAGGTATCGGACCTTATGGTCTCGTTGATAATCGGACTTTTTGTGATAGGATCTACATGACCTTTTCCCACTTTGATCACGTCGTCCAACCCTATGGCTGAATTCAAAACTGACTCGGATATGCTATGGTTGCTGACGATCTTTTGTTTAGCATCGGTCATCGGCCCTTCCTCGATGTCCGTGTTCAGGAAGATGTGTTCACATGCAACGAACTCTAAAATCGCATCTCCGAGGAATTCCAACCTCTCGTTACTCTTACATTCAGGGAACTCGTTGGAAAAGCTATCGTGTGTCATCGCCTTTATGAAGACGTCGACTTCCTCCTTAGACAGGTTGCGATAGCAGAACGGCGACCGGGCTAGGAACTCTCTGGCCTTCCGTTCATGCTGCTCATGGATGTCCATGTACTGTGATGTACTTGGAATTATTTTACTGTTGATGCCTTCATTAGCCTTATTACCGTGTTCGTCCTTCCGTGAACCATGGCCCGGAAGAAACGTGTAAAGATGAGGGGAGTCGTGCATACCTCGAAAAGATTGGAGGATGAGTTACTGGAGAGTTCCAAGGAACTTGCCGCCAATCCGGGACTGCTCAGACCCATGTGCGCAGGCAACTGTCGGAAGTGCCATTTCGATAAACCCTTCAGGGATATCGAAAACATCGCTACGCGCGCCGGGAATGTGGCCGCCCTCAAGAAGGATTCCTCCAGGGGGGATGAGCTTGCACGTGCTTATGCGGGGACCATATCCCTTGCGGCGGATGGTTCGATCCCATTGCTCGCCACGGCTAAGCTGGGAGATGAGAAGATCTCCTACGCAGTGAGAGGTTCCGTGGGTGCCGATAAGATGATCGGTACCCAGTACTACAAGGACCCGAAGATCAGACTGTTACTTTACAACAATTTAGTCAAGAAGCACAAGCTCCACCTGTACTCCTTCGGAGAGCATATCGTCTGCTCCAACAGACCGAACATGCCAGAGGACTACCTTTACGATGCATTCTGGGAGACTCCGTACGAGTTCAAGGACGATGGGTTGGATTGTGAGCATGATTCCCTTGCGGCACTGGAGATAAAAATTAAGTCGCTGAACGAGACGATTAGGATTTGTTCGGATTGCGCTAAAGACGTATCGACGGTTCAATTCCTGATATCGAGGATGGCCGCGATCGACCCTTTGAATGATATGGATGTGCACATCATACACAATTATCGTTCGAAGGATGACGGTGGACGTGTTCCCATCACCGGGGATGAACTGACGAAATATTCTCTGGGAAAGGTCACTGACAGGGGTTTGATATCATCCGCGATTAAAGCTGGTATAAGCGACCTGAAGGAGAGTGGTCAGGCTACATACATGATCGGAAAGAAGAACTATGGTTCCGACACCGAGGCATTCCTTGACGCAATAAGGGGCCCAGAAGAGGACAAGGAGGCCTTACGTCTATTCCTGGAAGCTGTTCCGACACCCATCCTTATAAGAAGTGGGAGATTGGGCGATGCAATGACCTCGGTGTGGGAATCCAACTATGCCAAAATCATAGAGTTGAGCACCTCGAAGGAGACCGCGGAAAGTATGGGGGACGTTTCCAGGATGGTTCCTTCCGATGTGCTTGCAACGGCCAGGATGAGATACGTCATGTCTGGGGTTGGCAGCGTACTTCCGGCGTTTACAAGACCTGGTCCGATGACTGTCCTATGCGATACCCTCACTAAGGCTGCGAAGGTCGGAGGAGGGAGGATGATCCTAGAGGCTATGAGTAACAAATTTGCTAAGGATAGTAGTTTCCGTGCCGCTTCGGCCGCTTTCCTTACCGTCTGCGACCCGAATGCGAAATACCCATTCAAACTGTCCGCCGAGGAAAAGGATTTCAGAGATTATCTCTTACCTTTCGCCAAGACATTGATAGATTCCGAGCCCTCGGAATATAGAGATAACATGAACATGATGCTGACTGCAAGCGGTTCAGGCGAATCCGTCTGATATCCTTACATCGGCGACGTAATGCGAGACCGAGGGTGCGAAGGATTTGACCTCCCCTATCTCTAAGATTTCGTAATCATCACAGACCTCGGAGAAGATCTTCCTTACGCAGGCGTCCTGTTCCCCCGTGGGGAAGGTATCGTGATAGTGTATGATACCTCCTGGTCTTATCATCGTTAGGGCTTTAGGAAGGAACTGTGATGTGATCTGGACATAGCCCATCAGTATCCTGTCGGCGAACCTTGTCCCTGGAATGTAGCGGTTGTCTCCTAAAAGTGGTATAACCTTATCGGAAACACCGTTCAATGTGATGTTCTTGAGAAGGAACGCGAATGAGTCTGGATTCTTCTCGCAGGCGAACACCTTCCTTGCCCCGGCGAATTTTGCTATGGGCAACGTGAAGTATCCTATGCCTGCGAACATGTCGACAACCGTCTCCCCGGTGCAGTCCAGTTTCCTCATCCTCATCCTTTCATCGGTGTTCCCGGATGCGAACATCACCTTTGTAACGTCAAAATCATAGAATACGCCGTTCTCCAGCCTTATCGATTCAGTCTTATCGCCATAGATGATCTGAGTACTAGGTGTTCTGAACTCTCCGGTTATCCCAGAGATGTCCGCACATATCGTGTTTACATCTAGGGTCTCTGCGTAGACTTTTCCTATCTCGTCCTTGAATTCAATACAATCGTCCGGAAGTTTTATTATCGCCACATCACCGACGAACTCCCATCTCATTGGCAGGAGTTTTGTAATCTCGTATGGAAGGTGTCCTAATGTATATCTTATCCTTTCCTGAGGGGCAAGTCTCTCAAGAGTGTGGGATTCCGTCTCGCACAGTTCGAATCTCCCCTTCACATCATCAATGCGGTCAGGGACTATCGGGACTAATCTGGACTTTCCCTTCTTGGATATCCTTGCGGACCTATCGGCCACGCCCGACCTTATTAGTTCTGGAATCGTCTGGGAAGCGGATTCCTCAGGGACTATTGCGGCGATGGTCTTCTTCATAGGATTGCCCTCAGCAGGATGGGGACGAATCTTACTATGTCCCTTTTCCTCATCTCGGACACAACGTCACTTGGATTGTCCAGATTTATTTCGTCAAGAACACTACGTATGGGTTCCTTGGAAGCGGCCTTGTACGCCCTGTCTAGGTCTTCATCCTCGAATCTGAGGTATGCCTTCCTCAAGGCGTATCCGTTACGGAGTTCCCTTCCCACGGCCTTCTTCCATTTGCTTTCATAACTTGAAAGGTTCTTCGCGGAGAAATCCCCTGTTTCGAATGCCTTGTCCGTCATCTCTTTCAGAGTAGGGGCGGACTTGAACGCCGGGTACAGACCGCCGCCTGATATGGGCTTGACCTGCCCCGCGGCATCTCCTATCAACATGACACGTTCGCCGTAGGATCTTGGACGTCCTCCGAGCGGGATCTTTCCCGAATATGTCCTCAATACCTCGGCGTCCTCCAATCCAGCGGCCTTCAAAAGCGCCTTCATCCGGTATACTGGTAATCCTGCCTCCCATGAACAACACAGGCCGACACGTACGGAATCCCCAAAGGGTATCTCCCAGGAGAAGAATCCCTGAGCTATCTCAGAACCTAGGCGGATATTGATCATATCCTCTTCCTCGTATCTTTTACGGATGTCCATCTGGAACCCTCGGACGTATTCCTTCGGTTCGTTATTATTTCCAAGGGAACGGGCGACATTGGAAGTGTGGCCGTCCGCACCGATAAGAAGTGAACAATCAGAGATGCCTCCCGTGTGTTTGACCTTGACCTGGTCGGAAATCATATGACTGGCGTACTTTTCAGAATACCTGTATTCTGCACCTGCGTCCTGTGCCTTCAGCGCCATCCTGCTGTCGAGATCCTCTCTGTGGATGATGTTGGCCTTAGGCCATTTGGATCTGACGGATATCTTCCCCCCGCCAGGAAAGAAGACATTCGCTCCGTAGAGCTTATTGAGTATGTCCGGACGTACGCCGGACATCTCCAAAACCTGATCCGTGATAAGACCAGCACAACCCGAGGGTGAGCCGGATACTGCATGCTCCTCTAAAACCAATACCTCGTGGTCTTTGGCCAGGAGTTCGGCCGCCTTGCTTCCGGCAGGCCCTCCGCCTATCACGATAGCATCATACATGATCAGTTCTTTTTCGATTTCTCGAAGTCGGATACGAACTTGGCGATGCCTTCATCGGTCTTAGGGTGCGAGACCATCTTGAGCAGGATGTCGTAAGGTATCGTAGCTATGTCGCATCCGGCCAACGCCGCATCCAGTACATGCATCGGGCTCCTGATGCTAGCTGCAATGACTTCGGCCTCGATGGCAAATTCCCTGAATACTTCGCATATCTGTATCAGAAGGTCCGAACCATAGCTGCCGATATCGTCCAGACGGCCGATGAACGGAGATACGTACTTCGCCCCGGCCTTTGCAGCAAGCAATGCCTGATGGGGCGAGAATATCAATGTCATGTTGACCTCGATGCCTTCGGATGAGAGCACCTTGGTCGCTTTTAGGGATTCTATGCACATTGGAAGTTTCACATTGATGTTTTTGTGGATTTTGGCGAGTTCCCTGCCTTCTTTCACCATATCCTCCCATTTCACCGACATAACCTCGGCGGATATCGGTCCGTCCACGATGCCCGCGATCTCCTTTACACGGGTTGCGACGTCAGTGCCCTCTTTGGCTATGAGGCTGGGGTTGGTGGTCACACCGTCAAGTATTCCCCAATCGTTAATCTCCTTGATCATGTCCAGATTTGCAGTGTCTATGAATATCTTCATACTATCATCTCTTCTTGCTTATCGATGTGCGGGCGGCTTCCGCTATGTCCTTTGATGTGAGTCCGTATTTCACGAACAGCTCATGCGGTTTTCCAGATTCGCCGAATATGTCCTTCGTACCCACCCTCTTGAGGGGTACGGGCATCTCTTCTGAAAGGAGTTCCGCTATCGCGGAGCCCAATCCGCCTATTATGCTGTGCTCCTCCGCGGTCACTGCGCATCCGGTCTTCTTTATGGAGTTGAGGACCGTTTCGGAATCCAGTGGTTTGATCGTGGATATATTCACGACCTCGGCGGATATCCCTTCCAACTCAAGTTCCCTGGCGGCTTCCAAACAGCCAGAGGTCAGCTGGCCAGTCCCGAACAGGGTGACGTCATTTCCTTCGAGGATGACTCTTGCCTTACCTATCTCGAAGCTGTCGCCCTCCTTGGTTATCACTGGTACCGGCGAACGCCCCATCCTCATGTATACAGGACCTTCGTAATCCGCTATTGCCAAGGTTGCGGCGTACGTCTCGTGCGCATCCGCGGGTGATATTACCGTCATATTCGGAAGACTGCGCATCAGCGATATGTCTTCCAGAGCCTGATGGGATGCCCCGTCGTCTCCAACGCTTATCCCGCAATGGGTCGCGACTATCTTTACATTAAGTTTGGGATATGCGACTCCTAGACGCGTCTGCTCCCAGCATCTTCCCGAAGCGAACACTCCGAAGGTGGATGCGAAAACGGTCTTGCCTTCTGCGGCGAGACCCGACGCTACACCTATCATGTTCTGTTCCGCGATTCCTATTTCGATGAAACGTTCAGGTGCGACCTTGAGGAATTCCAAAGTCTTTGTCGAACCTGCGAGGTCCGCGTCCAAAACGACTATATCCTTACGCTCAGCGAGCTTCTTCAAGGCCTTACCGTAATAATCGCGCTGTGCCAATAACTGAGTCATTCGAATCTCCTCATGGCTTCCGTCAGTTCGTTCTCTGCACATTTCGCCTCATCGGGATTGCAGCTCTTCCCGTGGAAGTCGGCGTTGCCCTCCATGAAGGATACACCTTGTCCCTTAACTGTATTGAGAATTATCATCGAGGGTTTCTTGCGTGAGCCTTTCGCCCACTTACAGGCCTTGATTATCTGACCTATGTCATGTCCATCAATGACCTTGACCCTCCATCCGAAGGCCTTCCATTTGTCTGTCAAAGGTTCCAGACCGATAACGTCCTCTGTATCGCCTGAGATCTGAAGACGGTTACGGTCGACGAAGGCAATCAGGTTCTTGAGTTCGTAATGGGATGCGAACATCGCCGCCTCCCAATTCATACCACTCTGTAACTCCCCATCGCCCAGTAGGCAGTAGGTCTTGTGTTTCTTGCCATCCAACTTCGACGCCAATGCCATTCCGCATGCCATGCTCAGTCCCTGTCCAAGGGAACCGGTGGACATTTCGACACCGGGGGGTTTTCCGCGCACAGGGTGTCCCTGAAGCCGACTGCCGATCTTCCTTAGGGTGATAAGTTCCTCTGTTGGAAAATAACCAGATCTGGCCAACGCGGAGTATAGTATTGGGGCCACGTGCCCCTTTGAAAGTATGAATCTATCCCTTCCGCCCCATTCTGGATCGTGCGGACGGTGGTTCATGACTTCGAAGTAAAGGACTGCCATGAGGTCTGCGGAAGAAAGGGAGCCTCCGGGGTGCCCAGACCCAGCTGCCGACGTCATGTGTATGACGTCCATTCTAAGTGTGTTAGCAATCTTCTTCAGCTCGGCCTCGGTCCTTGCCAAATAAATCACCGGTTTAGTCGCTCTCTATCCTTGGAGCGAGTAGATAGTTTACTTTACCGTTTCCATCTGCGAGTTCGAAGTTCATCTTAATAGGGTAATCCGAGTCCAGTTCGATTCCCACCATAGTCCCGGTGGGTATCGCCTTGACCAGATTCGCAAAGTAATCAAGCGGGAAGAGACTGCGGAATGTCCCTTCTCCGTCAGGTAACTCCATGGAGCTGATCTTGTCCTTAGATATTATCAAGCTGGCTGAATCGGTGTCTCCTTCGCAGGACAGTTCGAATCCCTTGGGACTGACAGTCAATGCTATGTGGTCCGATATGGATTCGGACGCACGGATGCCCTGTTGAAGTTCCTCGACGGGTATGCTTACCTTCGAGGATAATGAAAGTTCGGGGAAACGGGGGTCATTGATGCCCGACGTGTCCACAAGGTTCATGCGACGGGTTATGTTGCCCACTTTGAATATCAGCTTTCCATGGTCCTCGTCCTGTTCCATGGATATTATGTCGCCGGCGGATGCAAGTTTCAAAACGCTCTTGACTTTGTCCAGATCGAGACCGAGCTCGGTCTCGTCGGCCGCGAAGGACTCAAACGCCCCTGGCTTCACATGTACCTCGATCATCGCGACATGTGCCGGATCCACTGCTTTTAGATTGATGCCTTCGGGTTCAACAGTGATCTTGACCTCGTCAATAAGGGTCGAGACTATGTTTACGAGCCCCTTCAGCGTATCGGACTTAATTTCTGCCTTAAACATTCTTACACCTACTACTCAGACCTGTTTAATACTCTCTCCAGGAATGGTTGCACTTGCAGCAACGGTATATCCTGGTCTCTGGCTCATCAGCGGCACGCGTCTGTCTTATGACGAAATATGCCTCCGTATGTCCGCATTCCTCACAAGGGATGCGTGTCTTGGGAAGGGTTGCAACATCCTCATCTATGATTGCGGTCACCTTCTCCTGGGATCCCGTAACAATAACCTGGGCCTTTCCGAATTCCTCTGTGTTACTACAAGTACTACAGACGTACTTCCCATCCTCGGGGAACATTAAAGATTTACATTGAGAGCAGAACAATCTTATCACTACTCAACCCGATTGGGTGAGGATATTAATAACTTATCGCGAGAAGATTCGACGCTGACTGATTATTTTTTAGAGGACAATCTGCCAGAGTCCCTGACCTCGGCAAGTGCCAGAATATCAGAGAATGGGCGATTTCCCTTGTTGGTTGCGGAAGCCGTAGGAGTAGAACCTTCGTTAACCGTCGTAGTCACGGTTCTCACGGTATCGGTTACGTTCCTCTGTCTGTCAGAGTTAGCTTTTGGGCGGTCTTTCTTTCCCATATTGATGCTGACAACGGAATCTCGAATAGATACGCAATCATTGAATGACTCGAATCCCAGCTTCTTGTTCTGCTCGTAAAGCACCGCCGATCTAGCCATTGGCCTTATGGCGGAATTGACTGCTCCCTGGGCCATGAGTGCCGTCGCCTCGCTGCGGTAAAGGGCGGAGAATGATCCTCCAAGACAACCGAACGCTATCAGTATCCCAAACGGAACGAGGTTGATGTTTGCCGTACCTGCGTTGTAGAAATATTCTAGGTACATCCCGACCCAAACGAGATATCCTGTCAGGGCACCTGCTGCCGATTCCACAGCGATGCCCGGGAATCCCTCTGGGCCGAGAATGTAGTGTGAAGCCAAGACTATCGTAGCAAGGAGTAAACCGCCAGCGAATGCCGATGAGATTGCCCCCTTGATGAAAGATCCTGACTTGCGGCCAGCATAATATCCCGCTGCAACAGGACCTATGAATGGGATCCACCAAAGCACGGCTGAAATAAAGAAACCACTAAAGATGGCTCTGCCTGTGCTGTACGGCTTAGGGCTTGAAAAGCCTTTAGCTGACCTAACGTTCTTGCTAGTGTGCATCCCAGTTAATACTAGGCCTTCTACGTTTAATAAGTTTGGGTCGTAACATGCAGCCCATCATATTCTTTACGGCTGTATATCATATGAATATCCGACAAAGGTCGATTGAAGGACGTGATTCGTACACGTTTATTAACTCGAAATCGAGGAGCTTCCTATACAATATCTATAAAGGAAATCTATAAGGAAACTAAATATACCCTCAGTTGATAGCCAAATAAAAGCATCATCTGCATGTTTTAATTCACAGTCAAAGAGGACACGGTCACGTGCCTCTTTTCCACGCCTTTAGGGCAAAACAAAAAGGAAATAAATAATATGAAAGTAGAATACAGATTTTTAGGAGGAGCCGATATGGTCGGCCGCATGGGTATGACCATGACCTGGCCCGATAAAACGCTCCTGATAGAATACGGCATGAGTCCTACCAAACCACCGCAATACCCGATCCCCGCACCTCGTGTGGATCACGTGTTCCTGACGCACAGTCACCTCGACCACTCGGGGATGCTGCCTGCAGTGTGTGGAAGACAGGACGTCGAGCTGTTCACAACACCACTCTCCGCTGAGATTGGGGAGCTTCTGATGAACGACTCGCTGAAGATCGCCAAAGCGGAGGACTATCCTCTTCAGTACACCTCGGGGGATATCGACCGCACAATGAGAAGCGTCGTCCCGTTGACCTACGGAGATACCATCGAGGTCGGCGACATTGATGTGACGTTACATTCCGCAGGACACATACCTGGAGCCGCAATGTTCCAGTTCGATGGGGATACAAGCACGGTCTATACGGGCGACATACACACCGATGACCAGATGCTGGTCAAAGGCGCCAAGCCTGTCAAGTGCGAGAACCTGTTCATCGAAGGTACCTACGGAGGGCGCAACCACCCGCCGAGGGAGAAGACGAGACGGGAATTCCTGGACAAGGTACGGGAAGTCGTGGACAGGGGAGGAACCTGTCTGATACCGGTCTTCGCCATAGGCAGGACCCAAGAGATCATGCTTCAGCTCAAGGATCTGAAGTATGAGATGTGGGTGGACGGCATGGGACGCTCGGTCACACGTATGTTCCTGGACTATCCTGAATATCTCAATAACGAACGTGCCCTCAAATCCGCAAGGAGAGCCTTCCACACCGTCAAGCACTCAAATATGAGGCGCAACGCAGCCAGGGGACAGGTCATCGTGACCACCGGCGGTATGATGGATGGAGGGCCAGTCCTCAGCTACATCAACAAGGTGAAGAACGACCCGAAGAGCGCGATATTGATTGTTGGGTTCCAGGCAGAGGACACCAACGGAAGGTTGTTGCTCGAAGAGGGAGTCATGAACTTGGACGGACAGGTGCACAAGATAGAGTGTGAGGTCTCAAGGTTCGACTTCTCGGCCCATGCTGACCACAGCCAGCTTGTGGACTTCATTCATGGATCCGATCCAGAGAACGTCATTTTCATGCATTCGGAAACGAGAGAGTTGTTCCTTCCCGACCTGCAGGATTACAACGTTATCCTACCCGAGGTCGACAAGGTTTTCGAACTGGAGTTGTGAATGTACAAGCTCGAGGAATTCCTCCATGAGGACGTAGGCAGAGGGGACGTCACGTCCGAGCTGGTCGTCCCCGACTCCGGAGGCATCGCCTCCATAGTCAGTGAGAAGGCCGGGGTCGTCGCCGGGGTTGAGGAGGCTTGCGAGATATTCTCCATAGCTGGCGCCGACGCTACACCTGTTGTCAAGGACGGTTCCCGTGTGAAGCCGGGGGACCGCGTGATATCCGTGACGGGTCCCGTCAGGAGCATAATCACCGCCGAACGCACCGCACTTAATTTCCTTATGAGGATGAGCGGTATCGCCACGGCCACGGCCGAGGCGGTCGCCGCCCTTTCGGAGAAGGATCCTGAAATCCGCGTATGCGCTACCAGGAAGACCACACCGGGATTCAGGAGATATGAGAAGAAGGCTGTGAGGATCGGCGGAGGATTGGAACACAGGTTCGGTCTCGACGATATGATCATGATCAAGGACAATCACATCAGAGCATGCGGTTCCGTAAAGAGCGCTATGACGAGGGCTAAAGAGGCCCAATTCCATATCAAGATAGAGATCGAGGTCGGTAGCATCAAGGATGCCGTGACTGCGGCCAACATGGGTGCGGACATAATCATGGCTGACAATATGAGCCCTAAGGAGGTCTCCGAACTGCGTGATGCGGTGAAGGAGATCGATCCCAAGATACTGGTTGAAGCCTCCGGGAACATCACGTTGGAGAACATTGGCGATTATGCAGGATGTGCGGACCTTGTTTCAATGGGTTCGCTAACTCATTCGGTGAAAGCCATGCCGTTCTCACTGGACCTGGATTAAACCTTGGTCCTGTGATATCGGGACACATCCGCATCCCAGCCCATAGCACGGGCGACGATCTCTGATATGTGCATCACAGGGAACTTTGCCGCTATATCCAGCCTGCGGAAGCAGAACACGCATGATACTGCGGCGATGCCGGAACCCTCTTCCTTGAAACGGTCGACGGCTCCTTGTAGGATTTCCGTGGCGATATCATCATGGACTCCTTGGAGCCCGCCTCCACAGCATACCGGACCTTTAATCGTGTTGCTGGAGCAACCGACGGCCTCCAGGATCTCTGACATCATCGCCGATGCGTCATGTCCCCTTGTTCCGTAAGCGTACTCTCCATGACATCCAGGGAACACTGCGAAGGTTCCCTCAACAGGGACTGAGGCCCGTTTCTTAATCTCTTCAATGTTATCATGGAGGAATTCCAGAAGCCCGTTCACTTCTGCGGTTCTTCCATCATTGCCGATCTTTCCTTTTGATAATGTGAGCGATATGTTGCAACCTTCACATAGGGTTACGAGATCCTCGCTCTCGTTTCTAGAATGTATCTCCTTTCCGACAGCGGCCCACATGCCGGGATCCATTGACCTTAGACCAGTAGGTTCGAAGCAGCACATGCGCTCGGTGCCGGAGATATCGACCCCAAGATTTTCAGCGATGTATCTTGTGGCCGACTCAACGAATGGTAAACGGGATGTTACGGTACAACCTGGGAATAATTTCATTTCCTGCCTCCCGACATTTCATCAAGTTTCCTCTTGATTTCTGGATCCCTCTCAAAGCTTGACAATCCCAATTCCTCACGTGCCTCATTGGTGGACCCGACGATGGACATCGTGTCCCCCGTCTCCATGTATCTCTTGTAAACTCTGTCGAACCTCTCGGGAACGTTTCCTTTCCCGACCTCTATGTTTCGTAACTCCAATATCAATTCGGCAACATGTATGTCCTTCGGACAGACCGTGCTGCACCTGTGACACATGAGGCATAACCATGGATCCCCGGAGTACGAACCATCACGTACATCACGAACGGTGTCGCTGGGAACTATCCCTCCGTGTTCGGCGGATGCACAGTTCTTGGTACATTTCTTGCACTGGATACAATCTTCAAGGTGATATTTCTCGGAAAGCTCTGACATGTCCACGGTCAAAGACGGTGTTCACAATAAATAACGCTTGTTTTTTACATGATGTCCGCGATATGGTGATCATGGAGACCGGATTCGAGGATCACCCTTGTCAGATATGCGGGAAGCCCGCCAAGAACTTCATTTTTGCGGCCTATGTCTGCAACGATAAAGAATGCATTGAGAAAGCACGCATTGAGCGCGGAGGTCCTGGAGGCCATTTGAAAAGAAAGGCCGAGGGAAGACCTATAATCCCGATGGATCCGGATGATGAGTGATCCTTCCCTCGTCTGAAACCGTTTTACTTTTTATCCATTCACTCAGTGTCTGAATACACGGCATCCGGTGAACACCATTGCCATGCCGCGTTCGTTAGCGGCATCGATGACTTCCTGGTCCCTAATGCTTCCGCCGGGCTGGATTATGGCGGTTATACCTGCTTCCGCTGCCGTGTCCACTCCATCCCTGAAGGGGAAGAAGGCGTCGGATGCCATCACACACCCCTCGGTGGATTCAATAGCCTTCATCGTAGCTATCTTTGCAGAATCAACGCGGCTCATCTGGCCTGCACCTATGCCTACCGCGCGTTCACCCTTCACGTATACGACGGCGTTTGACGTTACGTGTTTGGCGAGTTTCCAGGCGAAAAGCAGTGAGTGTACCTCTTCCTCGGTAGGTGCACGTTCTGTGACGACCTTCAGATTCCCTGAATCTATGTTGATGTCCTCGTCGGTCTGCACGAGCATCCCTCCCTGGACCTTCTTCATCTTCATCTCTCTGCGCCTGTGTTCAGGCCCTATCGGCATGCCGGCCCTGAGTATGCGAAGGTTCTTCTTGGTCTGAAGAAGCTCTAGAGCCTCCGGTTCATATTCCGGACAGATGATTGCCTCGACGAAGTGTTTCTTGATCTCCGCTGCCGTGGCTAGATCACAGTTCCTGTTGAGGGCGATGATACAGCCGTATGCGGATAGTGGGTCCACGTCGTAAGCTGTGATGAAGGCCTCACTGATCGTTTCCGCTGATGCCAAGCCACAGGGGTTGGTGTGTTTCATCACTACCGCGGTGGGCTTCTCGAAATCCATAACGATGTCCAGCGCCTTGTCTAGATCGAGGATGTTGTTGTAGGACAGTTGTTTTCCGTGTAGTTGTTTCGATTTTAGTACTGTAGGGCCTTCCGTGAAGGGGTCCTTGTAGTATGTGGCCTTCTGGTTGGGGTTCTCCCCGTAACGTAGATCCTCCACCTTCTCAAGAGGCATCGGGAAATAATGAGGGAATCCTTTGCCGAACTCCTTGTTCATCCTATCGGCGATCATTGTGTCGTAGTTTGCTGTAGCTAGGAATGCCTCGGACATCAGTCTGCCTAAAGTCTCGTTGGACACCTCCCCGTCCTTCTCCATATCTTCTAGGATAATGTCGTACTGAGAAATGTCGGTGACCACTGCGACTGACTTGTAGTTCTTCGCCGCCGCACGTATCATGCTAGGACCTCCTATGTCGATGTTCTCGACCATGTCTTCAAAGGATGACTCTTTCAAAACGGCCTCCCTGAATGGATATAGATTGATGACAACCATATCGATCGGTCCTATTCCAGCATCTTCTATGGCTTTCATGTGCCCTGGTTTGCTTCGATCCGCGAGTATTCCCGCATGCACGTTCGGATGGAGCGTTTTCACACGTCCGTCAAGCATCTCCGGGAATCCTGTAAGGTCGGAGACCTCGGAGACATTCACGCCGTTTTCTTTCAAAAGTTTATAAGTTCCGCCGGTCGAGATTATATTCGTACCTTTGGATTCCAGTTTCTTGGCAAAATCTACTATGCCAGTCTTATCAGAAACGCTGATGATAACTGTTTTTATCTTTACCAGATCGATTCCCCCACATCAGAGGCTTTAACTCTAGACATAAGCACCCTCGCAATACGCTGTATCTACTAAAATATATCATTTGACGGCCCCTGGAAAGGAGCCGTCTTTGATTGGTTTGTTTCAGAAGAAGTTCTCTATCACGCGATCTGCGCGTGCTTCCAACGTCTCCACTCCGGTGACCCTGGCTCCCATCTCAGTGAGAGATACGATGTCCTCGTACTCAATGGAATCAAAGGTGAACTTGCGTGTCCCGGCCATCAGCTGCTTGAGACCCTCTCCGAGTCTGTCGTGTAGATACGTGAACACCGCGACCCCGCCCCATGGAATGTCCTTACCTATCTCAAGGTCGGGGAACATCCCCTCCACGGTGCCTGCGGATATCATGTACTGGTGGGGATCCTCGCCATACTGCTTTGCAAAGTTCCTGGGAAGTTTTCCCTCACCGGCGAGTTCCGCGAAGCGTTTTCCCTTCATCGCCGCGGCGATCGGTGCCCTAGCCATCGCGATGGACCTGCATATAGGTCCGTCGCCCATGTCGGAGAGCGCGAATGCCTTGTACATCTGCGATTCGTTGATGAACCCACCTGCGAAGGATACATCGGGCACGTACATGCCCTTCTTCTTCATCGCCTGGGCGCATTTCATGACCTGGGCATAAAGCCAGATCGTAGGGGTGCTGAGTTCATGCATGTGCATGATGGGGGACATGCCGGTACCGCCTCCGGCACCGTCGAACGTCACGAGGTCTAGTTTCGCCTCCGATGCGACCTTCATTGTGAACGCGACCGCCTCCGGCTTGTGTGCTCCGGTCTTCAGGAACACGTTCTTCGCTCCGATGGACCTTAGGTTGTCCACGTCCTCCAGGAAGGAGTAGTGTTCTGGGAACCCGACGCGACTGTGTCTCTCGAATGACGTGAAAGCGCCTGCCCTGAATGCTTCCTGGACCTGGGGGTCCTCTGGATCGGGTACCACCATGTATCCGCGTGATTTCAGCTCAAGTGCCCTTTCAATGGAGGAAAGTCTTACCTCTCCACCGATGGCCTTCGCGCCCTGTCCCCATTTCCTTTCGATTACTTCGACGCCTAGCTTGGACAATACGTATTCATCCACTCCAGCACGTTGATCCTCGACGTTGGTCTGCAATACTATGCGTCCGTTCTCCCCATCCCAGAAGTCGGTATAGGATTTCACACGGAACTCCATGTCCTTGGAGGACTGGACCTTGCCGTTTGAGTATACCGCCTCGCTGTCCATTCCGCAGATGTTCTCACCTATCACTTCGGTGACACCTGCCATGGCGGAACCTGACGCCAGCTCCCTCCAGTAGTTCTTGGCTATTGCGGTAGATCCTAGCCCCGCTATGTGGAAGGGTAGGGATTGTTTGATCGGGTTCTTCCCCCTGGATCCTATTACGGTGTTTATCTTGACGTTCTCTGCGAACGTTATGTCTGAATCAGGTTCGATGCCCTTGGTGCTTAGGAGCTCGGCCATTATCTGGAAGTGGGACCAGTCCAGGAAGTAGTTCTTGTTGGATGCCGCGGTGCTCTTTCCGAAGTGCTCGGTGCTGGGGTATAGGACCTCCCTGCCTCTGAACGCTCCCTTTGAAACTTCACAGAGGACGTTGCAGTCCTCGGTACATACGGGACACATCCCGCTGGTAGGACATACGTCCTTGACACGGGACGCCGTGTCCGTGGTTGATTTTGCATTCTCGGTTGTAAACATTTTTTCCCTCTTTACTTTCAGTGATTTAAGCTGTTTGAGTGTTCGTATACAGTCATATAATATAAATCTAACTTGTGTTTGTCGATTAATTTAGATTATATTAGACGTTTGTCTAATGAAAATAGATTTAATTAGAGATAATTCATAAATCGTATGGATTCAGTGTTGTGATCATCGATTCGGTCCCTTTGGGATCGTCTTCAAACCAGATGGTCATCATATGCCACTTATCCCTCACTCATGTTTTAGTGATTGGACGGCGACAGAACATAATAACCCAACACCCTACTCTGACATGATGAGGAAGAGGGACCTTGAGATCGCATTGGAACGTCTGGAGAAGCAGACCACCTACGAAGTGTCGTTGGAACAGTATCCGACTCCGGCACGGATTGTGGCCGACATAGTCTTCAACGCCTACATGGAGGGCGACGTCCAAGGGTTGAGGGTTGCGGACCTGGGTTGCGGGAACGGCGTGTTCGCCATCGCCGCCGCACTGATGGGTGCAGGTGAGACTTTTGGATATGATATATCAAAACATTCCATCGAGGTAGCTAAAGGAAATGCAGCCTCATTAGGAGTGAATTCAGAGTTTATCTTATCGGATGTGAACGACATTACCGAGGGTTCTGACACTATATTCATGAACCCTCCGTTCGGATGCCAGAACCGCCGGGCGGACCGTCCATTCCTGGACAAAGCCATGGAGCTTTCGGAGTGCATCTATTCGATGCATAAGGCGGAGACCGCAGACTTCGTAATCAAGTACTGTGAGAGTCGACAGCGTAATGCGTCCCTTTGTAAAATATATAAGTATAACATTCCTCATATGTTTGAATTCCATAGAGAAAAGAATCGCAGCATTGAGATAGCTGTTGTTAAAATAAGGTGATTTCATATGAAAACTAAGATCGAAGTGTTCCCCGGAGACGAGGTAGCTGTAGAAGAGGAGTATCTGGCGTCGGACGGGACCTTCGCAGAGGATGGAAAGATCTACGCCTCACAGATAGGATATCTGGTATTGGATAGTGAGGAGTGCGTAGCAAGGGTGGTCACGCCGAACCCCCCGAACATACTGAAGTACGGCGATATAGTGTACGCGACAATAGCCGATATAAGAAAGACGATGGCCACCGCGGACGTTGTTGCCAAGGAGGGCACTGAGCGCGGGGTCGGAGGCGAGACATACGCAACGATCCACGTCTCGAAGATATCCCCTGGATATACCGACGACGTCGGTGCGGAGCTCGGTAAGGGCGACATAATCAGGGCCAAGGTCATAGATGTCGACCCTTCGCTGCAGCTTACGACCAAAGACGAGGACCTCGGTGTGATACGCTCGTTGTGCGGTACATGCAAGACCGAGATGGAAAAGAAGGGGAGGGGACTTTACTGTCCCGAGTGTAAGTACTCAATGCCCAAGAAACTTGCAATTGACTATGGGAATGTCAAGTTATGAATTGCGAACAGGATTACGAAGGTCTACAGGCTGAACTCGTTGCGCTGAGGGAAGAGGTCAAGGGCCTAAAGGACATGGTCAGTAACCTCTATCTCATGATGATAGATTATGGCGAAGACGAGGATTCCCCGATACACACGGGGGGCTACTTGAACTGAAACTGCTCGTGTTGTTGTCGGGTGGCATCGATTCACCTGTTGCAGCTTATGTGATGGCGGAGGCTGGTGCTGAGATAGTTCTCCTGCATATGGATAATTCACCATATGCGGACCGCCGCTCATTGGATAACGTTGAGGAACTCGCGGAACGTCTTAGGAAGGCAACCGGACAGGAGATGCCTCTGTATTCAGCGAAGCATGGTCCCACTCAGAAGATAGTCAATGAGCTATGCGATATTAGATATCAATGCGTCATGTGCAAACACACCATGCAACTCACCGCAAAGGAGATGTGCGAACATCTAGGGTGCTCCGGCATAGTCATGGGGGATTCATTAGGTCAGGTCGCATCCCAGACCTTGCGTAACATTCGTGCAGAGAACGTTGGAATCGAGTTCCCGATCCTTAGGCCTCTTATCGGATACGATAAATTGGAGATCGAAGAGGTGGCCAAGAGGATCGATACGTATGAGATATCGATACGTCCTGCCGTGGGCTGTACCCTTGTACCCAAAGGTCCTGTAACTGATGCAAGCCCTGAAAGGGTGCTTCAGTTCGATGAGATCATCGATACTGGCCTATTGGTCAAATCGTCTACAGAATCTGTAGTAAGGGTCTCCTGATCAGTAGAAGGCGGGACAGTAGGACACGTCGGTCTTATCGTAAAGCATATCCAAGCTTACTCTGCCGATGTATCTAGCCTGTACGGCCGAGATGTAGAGTGTGTTCTCTCCGACTGGGATCTTGATGTCGTTGCTTTTAGGAACTTTTACGGTCGTAGGGACCAATGCAGGACCTGTGCATGAGGTGCAGATGCGGTAATCCCTGCCCTCTGCGATAATCATTTTTTTAACATCATCGTCTACCATTACTTGCATATTCCAACGGAAGACTGATTCTTTATTAATACTGTTCTCTTTTAACGAAGAAGTTTTTTATATCAACACAAGGACGCTCTGTAGGGACGGAGTCTATACCTTCGAGCACTGCCGCCCTCCGGTCCAGTATTATTGCTGCTCCAACGTCATCCTCGGATCGTATCAGTCTGCCTATAGCCTGTCTCACCCTACGGGTAGCCGGGATCTTCGAAGCGTGCTTGAAACCGTCGCCGAAACGCAGCTCGTAATATCTCGTTAATGCCTTGTGTCTTGCCGTTGGGCGTGGATAGGGTATTCCGATAACCAATGCGACCTCCAGATCCTTGTCGGGGAAGTCCAGACCTTCGCTTATCCTCCCTCCGGTGACTGCGAACAATACGCTGTGCGGAGTGTTGGTAAAACCTTCTATCGTTTCCATCAAGTGGGTGGAACTCATTCCTCTGATCTCGAAGAATATGTCCTTGCCTATACGTTCCGAGACTCCATCCTGTATGAATCGGTCCATTAGTTTATACGAGGGGAAGAAAACGGCCGTGTTACGGTCGGTACATCTTGTGAGTTCTATAGTCAGCTCCTCAAGGAGTAGGACGTTCTCTGGGTCGCTCATCTCCTCATATCTCGTTGAAACGTTCTCAACATGTCCGATGAAAAGATTCTCAGACTCGAAGGGTGATCTGAAAACATGAGTTTTCGCGTTCTCCAATCCTAGTTCCTTAGCGTAATCCTCGAGCGGTTCCAACGTCCCTGACATGTGTATCGACGAATGACATTCCTTCAGGGGGTATGCGGCCTCCCTCGGATCCATGCAATAAACCTTGAGCCGTGTGTTATCATGTTCCTCCACCAGCCTGACGTAGAATCCGTCATCGCTGAGGTACCAGTGTTGAAGGAATCTTCCGAGGGATCCGATATATGACCTTGGCAACCTCTTCTTCTTTCTCTTGGAATCCGCTATAAGTTCGCCGATGTCAACCAAGGATATCGCTATCGAAGATATCGTACGTGAGGTCGTCCCCAGTCTTTCCATCAACTCGTCTTGGAGGAAATATGGAGGAAGTATCCCGTCGTCCTCTACCAGATAATTCCGGGCCTCGATGATGACCTCTTCGAGGACTCCGGTGAAATCAGTTATCTTCAACGCCTCACCGACTTCGGGATCTCCCCATTCCTTCGCCTCCTTCTCTGCCAGCTCCAACGCCCTCAAAGTGTATTCCGAGGTCATGATATCCCTAAGATAATCGGGAAGGTTGTGCGCCTCATCTATCACCAGGATCATCATGGACAATGGGATACCGGTCCAATCGGCGAAACGGTGGAGAATCTGTGGCATGAAAACGAAGGGGTAAGGGGCGACTATGATATCCGCGTCCGGAAGGATGCGTTTTGTGACCTCATAGGAACATAGCTCGCGTTCTTTACAGTAAACGTCCAGTTCTTCTTGTGTGGGATGATTTTGACGCACGTGTTCGGATATCGATAATATCTCGACCTTCTCAACGTTGGCGTAATATTTGCATTCGCATACGCCTCCTTCCATACGCTTGTACTCGGAACATAGCTTGGACAATTCCTCAGGGGTTCCGTATTGGAGTTCTGGGTCGTCACACATCATCGGACACGAAGATGCGCTTCGTCCCTGAAGCGGGACGCACGTCAAAGGGAACTTCTCGGATATCTTGGCGGATTCTATGACGATCTGTTTCTGCTGGGACTTGGTCCTTGTGAGATAAACTACCTTGCATCCAGTGGACTTGGCCGCCTCAACGGCGGCCGAGAGGGAAGATACCGTCTTCCCTGTGCCGGTGCCGGATTCGATAATTGCGGTGCCTCCGGACATAGATACGTCGCGGAGGAATTTCACCATATCCTGCTGACCGACCCTGTAAGGGTAGGGAAAAAGTTCCATACAGGCGTACCCGTATGGAGGTAATAAAGTGTTGTCAGCTCAGGATCTTTCCCATGCGTCGTCAGGGAGGTCCTCGTAGATATCGGCCTCCGCCTCGGTCTCCTCTTCCGCGGGAGCGACATCCTCTGTGAGCTGCTCGATCCTGGCCTTTCTGAAAAGCCAGTAGTGGATCCTCCACTCCCTTCCGTCATAAAGCGTCGTTTCCTCACGTTCGGTTGTCAAGATCCCTGCATCTTCGAGCATATAGAATGCATCACGGTCCTCGGGTTCCAGGATGTTATCTATTATCCTGTCCGAATATCCGAAGAAGTTCAGTACGTGGAGCGCAAGCTGATACGCCTGCTCCTCTTCCATCTCCCTGCTGTCATCGCCTGTGCCGTTCTTTATGGCCAATGCGAGCTCGTCTACGGTGACCGTTACTTCCATGTATACTCCTCAGTTCCCTCAGTTGTCCACGAGGTCAATAAACTTTGCGTCCTTTGCCCCCGATACCTTGACTATTTCGTCCAAGACGTCGGACTCTATGTTCTGATCCACTATCAACACCATCATGGCGTCCTCCTTGGTCCTTCCAACGGCCATCTGTGCGATGTTGATGTTGGATTTCCCGACCGCGGTACCGATCTTTCCTATCATACCCGGGGTGTCCTGATATCTTAGATAAATCATGTCACCGGACAGGGGGACCTCGAAACTGTATTCGTCGATCCCTACGAGTCTCGGTTGTCCGCCGAAGACCGTTCCGCGTATCGTGCGGGTCGTCTTGCCGGATATGGTCTTTACTTCAATCATATTGGTATAATCCTCAGCCTCGTCAGTGGAGGATTCTTTGATCGTCATGCCTTTTCCTTTTGCAACGGGCAGAGCGTTGATGATGTTTGTTTGTGCGGGACCGACGATGTTCTTCAACACACCCATCACGACATGAATCGTGATGATCTTGGTCTGCTTAGATGCCAGTTCACCGCGGTATGTTACCTCGAGACTGTCAATCGGCATGTTGCCGTTGAGATTGTGCGCAAGCACTCCCATGCGTTCCGCCAACGGTACGTATTGTTCCGTCTCCGGGTCCAGTTTGCCACGGGGTGCGTTTATTGCGTTGGTTATCTCACCGTTCCTAAGGTACTTGACCGCAGCCTCGGCTATCTCGACGGCCACGCGTTCCTGTGCCTCGACTGTACTTGCCCCCAAGTGGGGGGTCGAGATGAGATTCTCAAGTTCCAGGAGCTTCTGCTCACTCTCGCATATGGGCTCCTCGCACCATACGTCCACCGCCGCCCCGGCGATGACGTTGTTCTTCAATGCGTTGTAAAGTGCGTTCTCATCGACGACACCTCCACGTGCCACATTCGCAAATCTAACCGTGGGCTTCATCGTGTTGAACTGCTCGGTGGATATCATGTTCTTGGTATCCGGGAGCAGGGGTGTGTGGATCGTTATGAAATCAGATACCATCAGTACCTCTTCGAGGGTTGTCAGACGCACGCCTGCAGCGTCCGCCACCTCTTTGGGAAGGAATGGGTCGTAGCCGATTATCGTCATGTTGAATGCCTTGAAGCGTTTGGCGACTTCGCTTCCGACGCGTCCGACGCCTATGATTCCCAGAATCTTACCGTTCATCTCAACGCCGGTGTATTTGGAGCGTTTCCATTCACCCTTGTGCATCGAAACGTGTGCGAAGGGGATGTTTCTCGCTAATGAGAGAAGCATTGCGCATGTGTGCTCCGCGGCTGAAAGTATGTTTGCGGAGGGGGTGTTCATTACGAGTATCCCCCTCTCCGTTGCCGCGGGTACGTCTATGTTGTCCACACCTACCCCGGCACGACCTATGATGCGCAGGTTCTTGCCAGCGTCTATTACCTTCTTGGTGACTGTGGTGCCGGATCTGATTATCAGGCACTCGTAGTCACCTATTATTTTGCATAGCTCTTCTTCGGATAGATCCGTCTTCACGTCCACCGGGAAGCCGGATTCTTTCAGTATCGTAAGACCTTCTTCACTGAGCGTGTCGGAAACTAGGATTTTACTCATCTTCTCTCCTCAATTATCTCGTCCATGACATCCAGTAGCTCTCTGACCCTTACAGGGGTCAGGTCTCCCATATGTCCTATCCTGAACGTCTCATCTTTGATGCCGCCGTAACCGTTGGATATCTCGTATCCCTTGGATTTCAATGCCGTATGGAAACCGTCGAAATCCATATCTCCTCGGTTAAGTACGCTGATCGTGTTTGAACGTACGTCCTCATCGGGGAACATTCCATAAAGCTTCTCCGACCAGGTTCTGACCATGTCCGCCATCTCCTTATGACGTCTGTAGCGTGCGGGCATGCCTTCCTTAAGTATTCTCTCCATCTGGAGTTCCAATGCGTACATCAACGACACGGGCGGCGTCGTAAGTGCGTAGTCCACATCGTTCTGCTTCTTTATCTTCAAAAGGTCTGTATAGAACCCGCGATCATTGACGGCGGTTGCCTTCTGGAGAAGTCTTTCCGAGCAGACCATCATGCCTAGGCCTGGTGGTAACGCCAAGGCCTTCTGTGTACCGAACACGAGTGCGTCCGGTTGTAATTTCCTCATATCGAGGTCCATGGCGAACGCGGATGTTACCGCATCGATCATCACCAGTGCGTCGGAGCTCTGTCTGCGTACCTCGTCTGCTAGGGTGGTTGAGTCGCTGAACACTCCGGTGGAGGATTCATTGCTGACCCAATGTACGGCTTCGATGTCGTACGCAATCTTGCCCTCTATGTGTTCTGGTAAGATCCCTTTTCCGAAGGGTACCTCTACCTTCTTGACAATCTTTCCATTTAGTTCGGCGATCTCTATGGACCTGTCACCGAACGAGCCCCCGGTTATCCCCAGAGATTTATGTGATATCCCGTTCCTGATGGCCCCTTCGATCATTGAGGAGGCGGAACCTCCCACCATGAAAACATCCATATCGGTGTCCAGCGCCTTGCGGACCTTCTCGACTATCGATCCATGGAGCTGCTTGTATTCCTTGGATCTATGCGTTATCATCGGCCTGGTCATTGCCTCAAGTACTTCTGGCTCTACGTTCACAGGGCCTACAGTGAAAAGTTTTCTGTTCAAACGGAATCCCTCTGTCCCTCGGGCCTCGGCCTGCGGACGATATGGCTATATCTTCAACCTATATTTATTTTGACAGTTACGCGAGGTTTAGAGGTCTGCAAGGAATCCCTTGATCCGGTCCATTCCCTCACGTATCTGATCCTCGCCTGTTGCGTAGGATATCCTGAAATAACCTTCGCCGGCTGGACCGAATGCGGAACCTGGCGTTACCGCAACGTGTGCTTGTTCCAGAAGCATGGTGGCGAGTTTGCTGGACTTGATCTCGGACTCGTACCTCGGGAAGAGGTAGAATGCTCCCTGCGGAACGTTCACGTCCATCCCCTTCATGTCGTTGATCAGGTCGACGGCTAGGTCCCTGCGCTGTTTGAATTTCTTTGTGAACTCGTGACGCTGTGTCTGATCCCCTTTGATTGCCTCGACGGAGGCCTGTTGGGCGAAGGAGACACAACAAGATATCGAATGTGACTGTAATTTGTTTAGGTTCGCTATGATCTCCTCACTTGCTATCGCCCATCCCATCCTCCATCCCGTCATGGCGTAGGTTTTGGAAAGGCCGGACACCGTTATCGTCCTGTCGAACATGTCTGGCAGGGATGCTATTGAGAAATGCTTACCTTCGTAGATGACCTTCTCATAGATCTCGTCAGAAAGAACTAGTATGTCATGTATCGCCGCTATCGAGGCGATTTCCCTTAAGATATCCTCTGGGATGACGCATCCCGTCGGGTTCGACGGGGAGTTGATGATCATCATCTTCGTCTTGGGTGTTATCGCCGCCTCTAGCATCGCCGGATCGATTACGAACCCATCCTCGAAGTAGGTCGGGACGAACACGGGGACAGCGCCTGCAAGACGGATGCACGCCTCATAGGAGACCCATGCAGGGTTTGGCAGAAGTACCTCATCCCCAGGATCGAGGAAACCTAGGCAGGTCATGAAGATCGCCTGTTTGGTAGGAGTCACCAATACGTTCGCACCCCTACATGGAATGTTGTTCTCGGAATGTGCTGCCTCAGCTATCGCCCTTCTCAGCTCAGGGATTCCGGGGGACGGGGTGTAATGTGTGAATCCGTTATCCAAGGACTCCTTACAGGCATTGACAATGTTAATCGGGGTGGTGAAATCCGGTTCACCCATGGAGAAGGATATTATGTCCTGTCCCTCTGCTTTTAATCTGCTGACCTTGTTAGAAATAGCTACAGTCCCTGACGCCGGAACATTTTGAAGCCTTTGTGATACCATTTGACGCCTCTTGGGTTACCTTCTAGTTATCAATTGAAGATATAATAATGTGCCCTGCATATCACGACAAAATCGACTTCAGATTGTCGTTCTCGGCAGCAGTCTTGATGTCAAGTGCCATACGTCCACCTGTGCTCAGCCCGGGATATACGAAGTCCGCGTACGGCGAACCCGAGATGAACGGGTTCGTTCCAGCGACTATCCTTGCGGATACCTCGAAAACCTTGAACTGTAACTTGTCGTCTACGACGGTCTCGAGACAGAACGGGCCCCATATACCGCCGAACATCTCGTAGGCTCGGTCGACGACAAGTTGACCCATCTCTAAGGCCTTGGGGAGGAGGGACTCACGAAGGACGACGGGAGTGTTACCCGTGACCACGAAGGAGGGGTAGAGGCCGTGCCTCTTCGACTCCTCCATCGACCCGAGTTTGTACATCTCGTCGATGTTGCTCTCGTCGCGGCGGTCCATGGACAGAAGTTCCAATGATCCTCCGTCGTTACATGTGTATCCATCATGTTTGTTCTGGTCGTAGAAATAGTGAATGTAATATCTGGTTCCCAGGCAGTACTCCTGGATGGTGTACGGCTGTGTGTTGTCTATGGACATCTTGAAGTCCGGGTAGTCCTTGGCGATGAAGAATCCCCTTCCGCCCTTTGCGCCGTGATACTTTACCATGACCGGCTCCCGGATCTCCCTTGCATCCGATATCAGACGGGGCATCGGGACACCTGCGGATGTTATCCATTCCCTTTGCATATCGCGGTCCGATTCCCAGGAGAGCACCTTACGGTTTCCGTAAGAAGGTACCTCGAAATCCTCGAATCTTCTCGTACCCATATATTCCACGAAGGAACCGTGGGGGATTATGATGGCGTTCATATCGTGCAGTTCGCCGACCCGATCCTCCATCTCGTCGAAATCCTTGTATTTGATTATGTTGTCCGGCTTTGCCAGCGGGAAGGCGTCATAATACCTAGTATCGTGGGAAACCGTCATACCTAATGTTTTGAAACCCATCTTTCGGGCGCCATGGAAAATCTGAAGAGAAGAATGCGAACAAAGCGTCGCTATGGTTATGTCGGCAGGATCGTACCCGTCGATAATCTCGTCGATCTTCTTTTTTGGAACCATATCCTAGGATAGTTCTAATACATTTAAAGATTAGGTAGAATGCCTTAATCCTCCTTTCCATTTTCGGCACATTCGGAGCACCTCCATATTACACTTTTATATTGTGAACCCGTAAGCTTCCCTATCGCGTAACAGCGAAGGTCGATAAAATGAATGAAGAAGAACTAACACCCCATTTTGAAGAACTGAGAAGGGTGCTGAAGGAAAAGGTCGACGACTCAGATATCATGGACGAACTGAAGAAGTACGTCAACGAGTTTCACATCTCTCCGGATGCAGCCAAAAGAGGAATATTAAGGAAGTTTGGAGCTTTGGAATCCACTCCGTTCCAAACCACCGTTCTCAAGAATATCGCAGAACTGCAGGGAACGGAACAGAGCGTGGACATCCTTGTCAAGGCGATATTCGTCGAAAAGAGGGAGATCAACGTTCGGGGAAATCCGAAGACGATTCTCTCCGGCATAGTCGGTGATGAGACGGGTACCGCCTCCTTCACCGTATGGGAAAAACAAGAGATCCCGATGGACAAGGGCCATGTATACTGGCTGAGGAATGCTTACACCAAGGTCTGGAATGAGAAGGTGCAGATCAACATAGGCTCGAGAGGCTCCATTGAGGAGGCCGCAGGCGAGACTGTGGATGTTCCTGATAGGACCATTACCATGGAGACCTCGGAATGCAAGATTGGCGAGATAACTGGCAGTATTGGTAACGTCACCGTAACGGGACGCATACTGTCCACCGAGGAGCGTAACGTGACGGTCAAAGGAGAACCTAAGACTGTTTATTCAGGTATGATAGCCGATGATACGGGAAAGATCCAATATTCGGCCTGGGATGATTTTAACCTCAAACAGGACGAGACCGTATGCATAAAGAACGCCTACATACGAACTTGGAAGGGTATCCCTCAACTTAACATCGGCGACAGGGCCGAGATAAGCAGGGTGGACGATGATTTCGACGAGATCGTAGAGGCATCCGCATACAAGACCGTGGGCGACATAGTGCGCAACGGCGGGGGGATAGACCTCAACGTCATAGGAGCGGTGGTCGATGTCAGACGCGGAAGTGGTCTAATAGAGAGATGTCCGGAATGTAACCGCTCCATAATGAACAGCGAGTGTCAGGCACACGGAAAGGTCGATCCTGTTATGGATCTTCGCCTTAAGCTCACCGTGGACGACGGTACGGGTGCCATTAACGCGATCGTTAACCGCGATATCACAGAGAAATTGACCGGCGTCACACTTGAGATGGCCAATGGGATGGCGCGGGCCAGAGGTAGCATTGAACCCGTGGCACGCGACTTGGCCCAGAAGATGCTCATCACTAAACTATCGATAGTCGGTAACGTCCTTGTGGACGAATACGGCCCTATGATGATAGTCAGCAGTGCGGAGCCGGTGGAGGGGGACCTAAAGAAAGAGGCGGAGAAACTCCTCGCTGCTGTGGAGGAATCGATATGAACATCAGAGAGACTGCATGGAGACTTTTCGCCAACGAGCTTAACAGTTCGTCCGCTTCGATGAAGGGAGAGGAGGAGATGTCTCCCTTCTACGTAATAACCAAGCTCGGTTCCGTCGTCAATAGGGTACTCGTTGCAGGCGTACTCACCGAGAAGGAGAACATAGGAAACGAGGAGGAACCTCTTTGGAGAGGCCGTATACAGGATGTGAACGGCAGCTTCTTCATCAACGTGGGCAAATTCCAGCCGGAGGCCGCATCGGCCATTGCTGAGATAGAGGCACCTTCCTTCGTGGCCGTGGTCGGAAAGGTCAGAACATATACGGCTGACGACGGACGTGTTTTCGTATCTGTGAGGCCGGAGACAATGATCGAGATCACCGAGGATACCCGCAACCAGTGGATCCTCAGTGCCGCACAGTCCCTTTGGGAACGTCTCCTCAGGATGAGGAAGGCGATGGTCTTGAGCAGCACATCCGAGAAGGACCTGGTCGAAGCCGGGTTCACCGAGGAAGAGGCGAACGGTATCGATCTGGCGTTAAACCAGTACGGGATGCCTGAATCATCGACATACATCAAGACGATACAGGATGCCCTTAGAATGCTCCTTCCGGACAAAACAATAGATTTCGGATTCCCCGAAGAGGTGGGACCGGACGAGATTGATATAGAACCGGGGCAGACAATTGCGGAGCGTCAGGACATTGAAGATGCCGTGCTTCGGATAATCATCGAGCTGGACAGGGACGACCGCGGTGCACCTCGTGACGAGTTGGAGAGGGCGGCGGAAGCAGAGGGAATATCCGCTATCGAACTGGAGGAGATCTCTGATGCCCTCATGGACAAAGGCCTGATCTACGAACCTGACCTTAAGAGGCTCAAGCACATCCCATACTGAGATGTGTGAACCAAACCTTTTACCTTATTTTCTATACATCACGGCGGAGGCATAGCCAACAACACCGTCAGGGTCACCACCCAATGAATCGTATGAATTGGAATACTTCAGGATCTCTGCGCTTCCTGGCTCGGAGGCTAACATCGCCGTTGCGATTGGGCCATATCCGCACGCGGATATCTTGTTTGATTTCACAACGTCTATAACGCCATTCGCGTCCAATGATACGATGCGCTCCAGAATCTTAGCATCCAACTTCTCCGCCGTTTCCTTTGGGATGTAATGTGAAAGGTCGCTTGAAGCGATTATGACCACGTCACGTGCTTCACAGACGGTTCTCAGAGCATCGGCCAGATGCGATGCGGTCGGTTTGTCCTGTCTCGACATGATGATTGGAAGTATCTGAGGGTCATTATCGATGTACTGAATGAACGGGACTTGTACCTCAAGCGAATGCTCGAACGCATGTGCCTTAGGGTCGTCCGGTATCAAGCCTTCAAGATTGTCCACCATACCAAGGTCTATCCTGCATGGGCCCAATGGCGTGAGGTATTCGTCGGAGCACATCACAAAATCGTATGGGATGCCATGATGGTCGGGGGCGATTATGACATAGGTCTCAGGGAGACCGTCCTCCTTGATCTTTTTGAAGGTATGTGCGGCATTCATGCCCGAAGCCGCGTATCCGGCGTGAGGTGCGACCGCGGAGACGATTTTCCTGGAATCGCCTTCCTCCCCGGGCATACCAGGACCAAGTTTGTGGGAGAAGCATGACTCTATCTGTTGAATCAGGCCGTAACGATTTCCAGAATAAAATCGACCAGCAACTACAGGTTGACGCATAAAATAGAAAAGGGGTTTGTAAATGAAAGAGTTTTGCAATCAGGGATTGTTCAAAGCTTAGCTTCGAAATCCTCGATCTCCATCTTGAAGTCTTCCGGATCCTTCAGGTCGCCACGTGCAAGAAGAACTTCACGGGCGAGGAGCCAGTAGACGCATGCCAGGGCACGCCTCCCCTTGTTGTTGGTGGGGAGGATGAGATCGACGTTGCGGGTCTCGTTGTTCGCATCGCACATGGCGATGATCGGGACACCGAGATTGAGCGCCTCATTGAGCGCCTGTTTGTCCGCTGCAGGGTCGGTCATCAAGATGACTTCGGGCTCCACGAATCCCGGGTGAACGGGATTGGTTAGGGTACCAGGAACGAAACGGCCTGCGAAAGCGGGGGCACCTATTGCCTTGGAGAATTCCCTAGCGGGCCTCTGACCGTACTGTCTTGCAGAGACCACGAGGACTCTCTTAGGGTCGTAGCGTGCGATCATGGCGGAGGCTATCCTGATCCTCTCGTCCGTCTTCTGGACGTCGAGTACGTAAAGGCCATCCTGCCTGACTTTGAATATGAAATCCTTCATATCGGCACTTTTCTGCTGTGTACCGATATGTACTCCGGATGTGAGGTATGTGTCCTCGGGTATCAAAAGTTCAGTTTCGATTGTAAAATTATCCTCGTCGCTCATGTAATAATGCCTCTTTAATTCCTGACAACAGTGATTGGGATCATGTCCTCTTCGTATTCCAGCATGGCAATGTCAATGGGATCATACATCTTCTCGGGATAGTCGACAAGGATCGGCGCTCCATATGATATTTGCAGAGCCCTCGAACCGATTATCCTAGCTTTCTCAAATCTAGTGTACTTCATGGTCACCACACAGGATATTCCTCTATCAAGGATTCCCATATAAAGCTTTTGCAAAAATCCATCCATTTCCTAAGTTAGTTTAACACAATTAACGCACGCGCGAACGCATACACGCGAGGCACGGGCAAGGATATTATTAGGGAGAGCGATTACGCCGTCGATGGTAGACGAGCTTACAATCTGTGCGGCCGCTTTCTTCAGGAACAAGGGAAGGGACGTCATCGCTGGGAAGGAGTTCGCAATGGGTATCTCCCTCGACCTTAGATGGATGACGGTCAATGAGGCCGCGTCCCTCGCCAGGAAGATGATATCATCCGGCGTATTGGAATCCAAGGACGGATACCTCAGACCCACCTTCGACATATCGGAAGTTGATATCCCGATGGCGTACAGACCTTCGACAAAGC
Organism: Candidatus Methanomethylophilaceae archaeon; assembly: GCA_035271165.1. Classification (GTDB taxonomy): domain Archaea; phylum Thermoplasmatota; class Thermoplasmata; order Methanomassiliicoccales; family Methanomethylophilaceae; genus VadinCA11. The sequence goes on along the minus strand of DATERX010000003.1, from coordinate 12,969 downwards.
TCATCGAATCACTGAAGACCGTTAACGATACTCCTGTCAAAGGGCCGGTCAAGATGGACCCCGTGAGTAAGGGTCCTGCCGTCGTGAAAAATGAAAAAGAAGACGACAACGTGTTCTCCGAAATGTTTGAAATGGCCAAGAAGTCTGGGATGAAGCGTCCCGAATTTATAGCAAAATGTAATTCGTTGCAGAAACAGTTGAACATCGACATAGAGGTCGCAGGTGTGATGGTTCTCAGGGACATCGGTGCCGATGTATCAAGTCTTTATGAAAGGGTAAGGGAAGCTGTCCTTAGCAAGTGATATCACTTCTTGAGGAAATCCCCAAGGGTCATCTTGTTAGAGGGACCGCCCTGCGTCTGTATCATCCCCGCCGATACGGCGTCGAACAGTTTGACTTCCAAGGCCTTCTCAATCTTCTTTGCAAGCTTGTCATCGGGAATCAGTTTGTTGGACTCTATCTTAGCAATGGTCCCCTTCTTCTCGTTGATGGAGTTTGAGAACTCTTCCTGGTCCATCCCCTTGGCCTGTCTGGCCTCGCGGATGAGCTTTCCGTAATCCTCGACTATCTCCATAGTTTTAGCTTGGGCGTAGACGTCCCTGGTGCTCATTCTCTTCTGGCGTTTTTCCAGTCTCTGCTCGATGACCGTTCTGTTGCCTCCGGTGGACTGTCCGGAAGGTTCCTTGTAATCCTCGCCGAACTTAGCACATTCGGAGCAGGCGTCCAATCGAGCGCCGCTTATAATAACCGTTTTTGTGAACGGTACGTTCTTACCGCATAACTCGCAGAGCATTACCTGTCAATTACACGCTCTGATTATTAATAACTGCGGTCATCGTCCCAAAATATCCCTTTCCCAACGAAAAGTAATAAAAACGAGAGAGCATAACCAACCAAGATAATATGGCGGATGATACTAATGAGCACGGCGAGCTCAAATCAAAGATCGTTTCGCTTGAAGAGCGGAACGTACGTTTGATGGAGGACCTACAGGTCGCAGAGAACGAGAAGCGCTACTCCGAGAGCGAACTGTTCAGACTACAGAAGGATCTTACTCGCGTCAGAACGGAACTGGAGAGGCTCAGGGGCCCTCCGTTGATTATAGGTTCCATAAAGGACGTTCTACCCGACGGAAGAGTCATAGTAAAGAGTTCTACCGGACCCGATTTTATCGTATCGGTCTCCGAATATGTCCCGAAGGAGGAACTCATACCTGGTTCCAGAGTATCCCTTAACAAGCAGACTCTGGCGCTGATGAATGTGTTGCCGTCGTCGCTGGACCCGATAGTCACCGGCGCGGAGATCATCGATAAGCCCACGATAACCTATGAGGATATAGGCGGTCTCGAGAACGAGATACTCGAGCTTCGTGAGGCAGTCGAGGATCCGTTGCTCAGGCCGGATCTTTACACCAAGGTCGGCATAGAACCTCCGAAGGGAGTGTTGCTGGTAGGTCCCCCGGGAACGGGGAAGACTCTCATGGCGAAGGCTGTCGCACAGGCTACGAACGCCACCTTCATAAGGCTGGTCGGATCCGAACTTGTACAGAAGTACATCGGAGAGGGTGCGAGACTTGTCAGGGAACTATTCGAGCTTGCACGTGAGAAGGCTCCAAGTATAATATTCATAGATGAACTTGACTCCGTTGGAGCTAAGAGGCTGGATTCCGCAACGTCTGGTGACCGCGAGGTCCAGAGGACGCTGATGCAGCTTCTGGCCGAGCTCGATGGTTTCAGGCCCACCGGCGATGTGAAGATCATAGGCGCCACCAACAGGCCCGATATACTCGACGATGCCCTGCTAAGGCCGGGAAGGTTCGACCGTATAATCGAGATAGGTCTGCCAGGAGTAGAGGGGCGTCTTCAGATATTCAAGATCCACACGTCGACCATGAACATCGAGGGTGATGTGGACCTAAGGGTGCTTGCCGACATAACCGACAACACTTCTGGTGCGGAGATCAAGAGTATCTGTACCGAAGCCGGTATGCTGACGATCAGGGACGGTAGGGATACCGTGTCCATGAGCGACTTCATGAGGGCTAAGGAAAAGGTCATGGAGGCCGGACGCAACAAGATTAAGGTCGCGCCGGCATACATGTTTGGTTGAGTTCAGTCGTTATCTTGGATGATATCGACATCCTCTCCACCATGGAAGCAGAGTTGCGAGGCGGCATATATGTCAGCCATGCCTGTGAACTCCTTTGCGGATACCGCCCTTATCTCACCAAAGGCGCCTATCGTCTCAACCGCCTTGAACAGTTCGTTACCTACGGCGGTCTGAGGTTCGGAATCCATCTCCAGAAGGTCGAAGTAAAGTGTGTCGGGGTCGGTGAACCATCCCAGGATGCGTTCCGTCTCCTCCTCGGTCAAAGTGTCCGATTTGGACAACGCACCGAATGTAGGGAGACCTAATCTGAACTGAACAAGTGCGGATAGGGTCATGGATGTGATGAATCCGTTCGGATCCTTGCACAACGAAGGGTCTGATAAGTAGATTAACATCGAATCCTCATGTCCCATCGCCTCGACGGTCATTCTGGAGGACTCCCTGAAGGCGAACAGTTCCAACTGTCCCGGCGTGTCTATGAGAAGGTAGTCCGCCCTCATCCTCTCCACCACGTCCGTCATCTTCGACATGTTGAGTGCCATGATGTCGGCAGCGACTATCTGGGCGCCGTTAGGCCCCAGGCCATATTCCTCCATCACCTCCGCGGTGTTCACCCATTCGCGTATATCCACGTCGGGTTCGTAAGCTAGGGCCTCGGCCCCGGGATCTAGGTTCAGTATCAGTGCGTCGACACCTTGTGTGACCAGCCAACTCTTGTATGCTGCAACCAAGGTGCTCTTACCGCTTCCTGCGGTCCCGACGAAAAATATATTCTTCATGTCTGATGACAACAGCTGTTCTGATTTAAGTTTGATTATCTCGTTCCGTGGGGTGTATCTATCATTAATGTTATTAACTCCATTATTGATTAGAACTTTATGATTTCAGAAAAAAAGCATGGTCTTGGATATTCCATGTTAGGATTTTTTGCAGTATCATTCTTCCTGCTGATGTTAACGGTCGGGATAGTTGATTATGGATTGGTGCTGGGCGAGGACCCTTTGACTGATTTGGTAGGTTCCGACTCCGAGATCTTCCTAATCCTCGGGGGATTAGGCGGTATCCTGCTTGCATTCTCGGCCATCGGTAAGTTTGAGAAGGATCGTCCCGGTAGGATCGGAGAGGGTATGTTCATACTGTTGGCTGGGGTTTTCCTTGTATGGGGTTCGCTCTTCGAATATGGCGATACCGTCACTACCTGGTCCCTTAACCTGACATATATCTTGATACTCCTCGCGATGATATCCGCCATCTATGACGATTTCGACAAGGAACGTCATCTGCTGTTCGGTTCCGTGACCATTGTGTTCTTCGCTGGATTCCTCGCTATGCGCATCTTTGCGACACCCGAGGTCTATCAGATCGGAATACTCGTAGCAGCGGCGTTCTGGCTGTACACCAGGAGCTTCAGGGATCTTTACGTTTGAGATAAATAAGAGTATGTTAATGAACGGAATAAGGTAATATAATGATGAACAATAAACCAAGTAAAGCAAAGTACGGTGCCGCATTGAGCATGCTGGGAGGGCTGGCTGCATTCGTAGCCGTCATCCTCGCGTTCGAAGGTACCGAGACCTCCATTAGGTACGTCGTGGTGAATATGCTCCTCATGGTGCTGTTCTTCGCCGTGGGCGGTGCATTGATGGCAGGTGGACCAGGAAGCTGGGGCACAGTTACCGCGATTTCCGCTGTGACCGTTAGTGTTGCCGTGCTTGTGACACTTTACGGCTCAGTTGACGTTTGGATAGGACTCTTCCTGATCTTGATTGGCGTCTTCGTCGTATTAATTGTTGCGTGTCCCACTACGGGAAGATGGATCAAGTCCGACAGGAACTGAATCAAAACATCTGAGGCCGTCAGGTCTTTATCCTGGCGGCCTTCTTATTTTCTATATAACGCATTACTGAATATACTTCATCTACAAGAAAAGCGGTAGATATATAACCCGTTTTTTGCATTCTATATCTCGTGGACGAGAAATATACCTCTGCTCTCAAGAAGATCGCTCTACTTGGTGGCATGAACGACTACATATCCATTTCCTCTAGGGAACTAGGGGAGATGCTCGGAATGAGTCAGCAGTCCGCTTCTAAGCGTATTCTGGAACTTCTCGATGAGAAATACATCGTGAGGGACCTTGGCGCGAGGAGACAGCGTATCAAACTGACCGAGAACGGGATAAACTGGTTAAAAAACGAATATAACGAATATAGAAGGATCTTTGAATTGACCGACCACTTGACACTTAAGGGCCATATCACCGTAGGAATGGGTGAAGGCGGATACTACATATCGAGACCAGAATACATCGAACAGTTCGAGAAGACATTAGGGTTCCGTCCCTTTGAAGGCACCTTGAACATAGCCGTGGACAAGGAGGATATCGGTAAGCTGGATGTGCTCAAGAGCGCATCTGGAACCCACATAAGTGGTTTCGATTCCGATGGACGTACCTTCGGTAACGTCGTCGCCCACAAGGCCAAGATCAAGAACACCGACTGTGCGATAGTCATGCCTGAAAGGTCACACTACTCCGATATAATCGAGATAGTGTGTAAATATCACCTAAGGCGCACACTGGGGCTGAAGGACCACGACCCCGTCGAGGTCCGGGTCGAGATGTGATCACAGGCCGTTCATCATAGACCTGAACATCAGTATCCCGTCCCCTTCCTTACGGTCGGGGTTCCTGGACCATCCCACATGACCGTATCGAGTCATGACGCGTTCCGGATGGGGCATCATACCCATCACATTACCTGCGGGGTTGCATATGGCGGCGATGTCTGATATCGAACCGCTGGGATTCCAGGGATATTCTGCATCTTTGCCATCGGGTTTGACGTAACGGAATACTATCTGATCGTTATCCTCGAGTTTTTGCACGAAATCCGCGTCACAGCTTGTTAGTCTACCTTCCATGTGGGCCACGGGGAAGCTCACGAGGCTTCCCTTCGGTATCTCGGATAGGAATCTGCAGTTTCCATTGTTTTCATTCCTGAGGATGGTGTGACGACATTCGTTCTTAGCCGAATCATTGAGACACAACGCTGCGGTGGGTGATTCAGACATCACCTCGTCGAATGCCGGCAGAAGGCCCATTTCAACTAGGACTTGGAATCCGTTCCCGATCCCGATGACGGGCTTCTCTGCGGTCACGAACTTCTTTACCTCGTCTCCCATGATTTCTTTTATCCTGGCGGCAAACAATGAGCCTGCACGGAGATAGTCTCCGGCGGATGCACCACCCGGGATCACGAGCATGTCATAATCCTCGAGATTGCGTTTGACCTTAGAAGGTGCGTCGTTACTCATCATATTGAGGTGAACGAGCTCGGGAACTGCGCCTACGGTCCTTAGGGCCTCGGCGGTCTCGTCCTCGCAGCTGGTACCTTCGATCCTTAAAACGCATACCTTCGCGTTTCTCATTCCGGTGCCTCCATGATGTTCTGAAGTGTATCGCTCCAAGCTTTGACCATGTCCTCCAAGTCCACGAAGGCGCCAGTGTCACGGATGCTTAGCGCATTCCCCCCGGTCTTCCCTATGTGATAAGCGGAACCGGCCATTATCTTCTCGAACTCCTCGACGTTCTCTTCAGACACCTCGGCTATCCAGCGGGTGTTGCTCTCGGAATACAACGCCCTACGAGGCGATATGTCCTTCAACGTCCTCAAATCAAGGACGGCGCCGATGCGCCCGGAGATGCACATCTCCGCGACAGCTATTGCAAGTCCTCCGTCGGAACAGTCGTGGCAGGCGGATATAAGGCGTTCATCCATGGCCTTGAGGATCTTCTCGGTAAGATCGCGCACGTTATCGGTGTCCACGGCAGGGACCAGACCCTGTTTTCCGCCGAACACACGGTACAGTAACGAACCGCCCATCTCCTCCTTCGTCTCCCCTATGATATAGATCCTGTTCCCCTTTCCTTTGAAATCCGCTGTGACGGCCTTTGATACGTCATCCATAAGCCCGCAGCACATTATCATCGGTGTAGGAAGTACCGAACCTTCGACGGATTCGTTGTACAGACTGACGTTACCGGATGGTATGGGGATGTTCAACTCCCTAGCGAAATCCCCGATTCCACGTACGGCCTCCCTGAGTACACCGAGCCTGTCGGGCTTCTCCGGGTTACCGAAGTTGAGGCAGTCGGTCATCGAGTTGGGCATGGCCCCTACGGCGACCACATTGCGCCAAGCCTCGTCCATGGAGGACATCCCTCCGTTGTACGGGTCGAGCTCGGTGAACCACGGGTTGCATCCTATCGCGGCGGCCAATCCCTTATCGCTGGTCGCCAATGGTTTCAGTACCGCGGCGTCGCTAGGTCCCATTCCTTCGATGGTCCCGGTCATAGGCGATACCACGGTGGCACCGCGTGCCTCGTGGTCGTACTGTCTTATGACCCATTCCTTTGACGCTACGTTATAATCGGATAGTAGTTTGATTATAACCTTCGCATCGTCCGGTAGACGGGGCGTACGTTCATCCTCCAGGGTCGAGACAACAGGGAGGGTGTACGGTCTGCGATACAGGGGTCCGCTGGTCAGGAAGTTCTGGTCCATTTCGAATATGTGTTCGCCTTCCCAGAATATGCGGGTGCGTTTGGTATCCGTCGTGACCGCGACAGGTGTCGCAACAACGTCCCATGATTCGAATATGGCGAGAACCTCTTCCAGGTCCTCTGGCTTGCAGGTGCACATCATGCGCTCCTGGGATTCCGAGACCCATATCTCCCAAGGCGCGAGTCCGGGTCCCTTCAACGGTACCTTCTCTAGATTGACGTCAGCTCCACAATCCCCGTCAAGGGCCATCTCACCCACGACGCAGCTGAGACCTCCGCCTCCCAGGTCCTTCATCCCGGTAACCAGGCGTTTACCGCTGACCTCGAGGCATGCGTGCATCACCGCCTCCTTGGTTATCGGATCACCGAGCTGTACCGGAGGGGCCTCGTCCTTACATCCGCTCAGGTCCTTCGATGCTATGTTGACCCCATGGATACCGTCACGTCCGGTCAATCCCACCAGGACCATTATCTCCCCGGGTCCCCCAGCGTAGTTGTTCAGAAGTTCGTCACGTTTAACGAGACCTATGCAGGACACGTTGGCCAGACAGTTGACTGTGTAACGTTCATCGAAGAAGAGCCCGCCGGTGATGGTGGGTACCCCCACCCCGCAACCGTAATCGCGTATACCTGAAACTGCGCCTTTAAGAAGATCACGTGGATGTTTCGTTCCCGGAGGGAGCTCTCCTTTTCTGTCCGGGGGGCCGAAACATAACGGGGCTCCCAATCCTATGGGCTGGGCTCCCATGCATATGACGTCCCTTAATATCCCTCCGACACCGGTGCCCGCCCCTCCGTAGGGTTCCACGGCAGACGGGTGGTTGTGGCTCTCGATCCTGAGGGCGTATGCGTAATCGTCATCGAACACCATTACGCCCGCGTCACCGCGTGATAGCACGTCTTCACGGTCTATGCCGAAGACGAACTCCTTGAGGATGAGCTTCGAGCTCTTGTAACAGCAGTGTTCGCTCCAAGCTTGTCCCAGGGACTGGAGCTCTATATCAACGGGATTTCTCCCTTCCTTTGTAAAATAATCCTTGATGACATTCATCTCGTCGAGGGACAGACTTAGTGAGAGATCGTTGGAGATCTTCATCAGTTCCTGGTCCGTCGCGTCTAGCATCTTGATCTCGAACAGCTCATAGGGAGCGTCTCTTTTGACCATGAGTTTCTTGGCCATGTATATCACCTCACTGTGATTTCATAATCGTGGATCACAGGGTTCACAAGAAGTTTTTCACACATGAGCCTGCCTTCGACCAGGGCTTCCTGTTCGGAGCCGTCCATCTCTATTTCGTAGACCTTCTCTGTCTTGACTTCCCCGGTCTCGAACCCAAGGGCTTCCAATGTCTTCTTGACGTTCTTGCCCTCGGGATCTGCAACTCCCTTCTTTAATCGGATGCGGATCTCGATAATTGTCATCGATTCGGATAATGCGACCCATTGTTTAATAATTTATATCCGCGTGATTAAGAACGTTTGCGCCCGAATATAAGGTAACCTGTGTGACCCAGCATGTCGAATGATGGCCTTACTCCTCCCGGATGCACCACCATCTCGCGGTTCATGGTCTCTGAAGCACGTACGTTGGAGAATCTCCTTTCTCTTAGGGCTTTTACCGAATCCTCGAGCTGGTTCACGTTCGGGACGTATATGCATATCCTACCGCCCGACCTTAGATGGGGCAGCATGTTATCCAATGCAAGCCACGGGTCCGGCATGTCCATCGTTATGACGTCAGCGATACCTTCGAACTTCACGTCCTTTGCGTCGCCTATGACATAATCCCAATTCTCGTCCAAGCCGGTGCGGGCTATGTTGCGTCCCGTCCTTTTGGCGTTCTCCTCCTTCAGTTCGACGGTAAGTACGTTTCCATCGGGACCTACCGCGTTCAATAACGCTGTGGTGAGGCCGCCAGAACCTGCACCGATCTCGATGACTTTACTGCCGTTCCTGATGTTACAGTTCAGGATTATCGGTGCTGCGTCCTTCGGCGTGATGATCTGCGCCCCCCTGTCCAGGGATTCCATCAGCTCTATGACACCAGGACGGAATATCGTAAATTCCGAACCTGCGATGTCTATGACGGTGCCATCCTCGGCGTCCTTGAACTTTGAACCATCAACGGTGCCCAACGAGGGGACTTTGATCATACCAAAGGATATCTTGAACCAGAATCTCTTACCGCTCCCATCCTCTAGATAGACGGTCTCATCTTCACGGAAATCTTTACTCATGATCTGTATCCTCACATCGAGTGTGCAGCGTATGCCTGTTTGGCCGATGGCCTTCCGCATGCTATGCACTGACATTCCATCGCAGCTCCATTGTAGGGAGTTCCGAGCATCTTGAACCCTGTCGTTTCCTCGAAGGTGTGGCCGCAATCCTCGTTGCCGCACCAACCGAATCTCAGTATCACGTCGTCGGTGGTCTCGTCCGTATCCTCGGGTGCCTCGTCCATGCTCGTTATGTCGACCACTGCGGATTCCTGGACTTCCTTCGCCCTTGCGTAAAGCGTGGCGGAGATATCGTTCAACAAAAGTCTCGAGCCGGATGTTACCGTGCTGAGATCTATCGTACCTTTCTCGCCGGTGTCCCTTCTGGCGAAGGAGACTACCTTGTTCTCAAGGTCCCTTGCGCCTATCTCCAGCCTCAACGGGACACCGCGCATCTCCCAATCGTAGTATTTCGCACCGGGCCTCATGTTCCTGTCATCCAGTTTGACCCTGATGCCGTCCTTTGTGAGGATGTCGGTCACGAGTTTGCAGGCATCCAGGACATGTTCCGGGTTGTTCTTGGATATTATCGGGATTATAACAACTTGGAACGGTGCGATTGGTGGCGGGAGTATCAATCCCTTGTCGTCGCCATGCACTCCCACGACGGCTCCCAACAGGCGTTCGCTCATTCCGAAGGTGGTCTGATGAGCATATTTCTGCTCACCATCCAGATCCTCATACTTTATGTCGTAAGGTTCGGAGAAATTCGTACGGTAGTGGTGGATGGAACCCATCTGCAGGGACCTTCCGTTGGGCATCACCGTGTCTATCCCCACGGTGTAATGTGCACCAGGGAACTTGTCCCAATCCGTACGCATGAGAAGGAAATACGGCAGACATAGCTCATGGGCTATCCTCTCCAGCATCTCTATGTCCTCCTCGATCTGAAGTTGCGCATCCTCCTCGGTGGTGTGACATGTATGTGATTCGAAGAAGTGTATCTCACGTACACGGATGAACGAACGAGTCTGCTTCGTCTCGTATCTGAAGGTGTTGACTATCTGATATATCTTGAGTGGGAGGTCCTGATGGGATCTCACCCATAACGAGAACATCGGGTACATCGCGGTTTCAGATGTAGGTCTTAAAATCAATGGGACATCGAGTTCGTTGTCCCCGGCCTTCGTTACCCAGTAGACCTCGGAGTCGAATCCCTTGATGTGGTCCTTCTCCTTCTTGAACTCCGTCTCCGGTATAAGTAACGGGAAATTCACCTCGTCATGTCCGGTGGCGTCCAGTTCCCTTCTGGTGTAGGAATCGATCATGGTCATGATCTTCCATCCGTACGGGGTCCATACGTTCATTCCCTTCACAGGATATCTTTTGTCTGTGAGACCTGCGGTCTCCACGACCTCGTTGTACCATTCACCGAAATTCTCATTCTTTTTCATTGATTCACCGTTTCAGCGCCTCTGCGATTATCGGGGCCACCGATATGTGTGATAGCTCGTTCTCCAGCGTGTTGCAGCAAAGTATGGTGTCCAAGGAACTTCCTGTTAAACGTTCGATTGCATTCTCCACGAACACCCCGTGCGTGCATGCGACGGACACCCCGGAGGCTCCCGCCTGCCTCAATGCGTGGGCGGCCGCGATTATCGTCCCTCCGGTGGATATCATATCATCCACGATGAGGACGCTCTTACCCTCACAGTCCATCTCGGCGGGCTCCATGCGCACCTCGGATCCGGAAAGGCGTACCTTCTTGAGGTGGTCGTAGGGCAGTCCGAGCTTTTCGGCCAGGGACTTCGCCCTTTCAATTGCTCCCATGTCCGGCGCGAGGACCAGGTCTATCTCCTTGTTCCTGAAGTAATCGGCTATGGCATCTGCGGCCTTGAGGTCCTCAGTATGACATTCGAAATGTTCTAGGACGGCTTCCTTGTGGATGTCGACGGTCATGACACGTTCACAATCGAGACCAAGGTGTTTTGTCATCACCCTTGCGCTCTCAGGTTCACCGGGCTTGAATACACGATCCTGTCTGGCATATCCAAAGTAGGGTATGACTAAGGTTATCGTCCTCGCACCAAGGCGCCTAACGGCGTCCTGAAGGAGGAACATCTCGATCATGTTGCCGTCAGGGTATGTGTTCTGCACTATGACGACATCGTCATCCAGTTCCTTCTGATCGATCCTGGTGTAGCATTCCCCATCCGGGAAACGAGTGGTCGCCGCCTGTACGTAAGTACACTGCAATATGGCGGCCAGTTCTTTCGCCAGGTCCCTTGACGACGATCCGCCTACAATTATCATGTCCTCGCCATATCGCTTGGATATTATTATCTTATCTCAAACCCCGCTAAAATTATATTGGATACTGCTCATTGTGCGGTATGTCTGTGAAGGACGTCGTAACGTCCGAGAAGATCGAACGCTATCTGTCGATCACGTCAAGGGCTTTGGCCAAACTAAAGATAGTCGCACCTGAGAGATCCTTTGGGAGAAGGATGGCGGATGACTTCCTGGAGATGGCCGAATCATATTACAATGATGCCAAACATTTCCGTGATGAGGGCGATCTAGTTACGGCATTCGCCGCGGTGAACTACGCCCATGGTTGGTTGGATTGTGGGGCCAGGATAGGTCTGTTCGACGTTGACGGTGATGACGTTCTATTCACTCTGTATGAATGACCCTTGCCTCTTCCGAGGTTGCGTCACATGAGACCATCCATACGTTACCTAGAATCTCACGTACCGATTCCAGCGGTGCCGTGGTGAATATGCTGTTGCCAAGCATGCACATGGCTGCCATGTGACCTTGATCCTGTATTGCGTCTATCGCACCGTCTATCTCAGGTGTTCGTAATCCGGTCTCCTCGGAGAAGATGTTGGATATTCTGAAAAGTGAGGATGTTGTCATATTTACAACATAATCTTCCAACGCCTTGGCGCCGGCCTTTACTATCTTGGCGGACAGGACCTTGTCGGATAGGATGGATTTGGTTATCAGGGGCTCTCCGAGGGTGACAAGTGTAAGGGTCTTGATCTTTGCTGTCGACTCGTCCACCCTTCCAAATGGAGGTATCCCTGCGACCTTTCTGACTGGCTGTCGGCATCTGCACATGATCCCCGCTACGTCTCCCCTTCCCCCTCCCTCCAACAGGTCCGCGATATGTGCCGCACGATATCCATCGGAGGGGTTCTTTTTCTTAATGCTGCATATGGACAACGCCACTGCCACAGCATCTGCGGCGGTGGTCCCGAAGCCTTGTCCCACGGGAAGGTCGTGTTTGATCCTTACATCGTATGTCCCGTCAGGGTCCAGTATATCGATTACTCTGCGTACGATCTTTCCTTCTGATGGTGAATCATCAATCTCCACCGACGTGATGCCTGAGGTTGACTCGTCCAATTCCGCCATAGTTCCCAGTTCGAGTCTTATCCCTGCGCCGGTGGAACCTGCGCTAAGGGGGTCGAAGGAGGAGACGGGTCTGAAAAAGCATGTGATGTGTCCGGGGGAGAACGCGGAAATCATAGGTTCTCCGAACAGAAATCCAGAATCGTATCGGATATCTTGATCTTGGAACCCGAGATATCCTTTACGCTATCTGTTGTGACCAGTAATGCCTTGGACGCTACCTTGCCGGCGGCATCTATGTCGTTGGCGATTGTCGCGCGTAGATCGTATTCGTTGATCCTGGTCCTAGCGCGTTCGACAAGCTGTTCATCGGTGTAACCCGACTCCGCCTTGAAGCCGATGACGTTGTGACATCTCTCGCGTATTAGCGGAAGTACCTTTGGTACAGGTACGAAGTTGGACTTAAAGCCGTCCTCACTCGGTATTTTACCTTCGTACATCTCCTTGGGTGCGAAATCGGAAAGTGCGGCTGGTACAATGACGATCTCATGGTCGATCTTCGGTACCATCCTCACAAGGTCGTCCACCGTGTCGAAGCGTTTCGTCCTTATGTAGTCGGGAATCTCAACGCTAGACGCGCCCATCCATAATTCGACCTCTGCACCACGCTCGAACGCACGTCTCGCCAAGGATACGGACATCAGCCCGGTGGAACGGTTG
>DATERX010000002.1:0-81713 GCA_035271165.1 Candidatus Methanomethylophilaceae archaeon | reverse complement strand
GTGATGGTTGATCTTTGTGACGATAATGACGTGGAACTCATCCCATTGGACATGCCGGACGAGCTGTACACCGAGATCTATTGCGATACCGTGAGCTCAATGGAGTTCGTTAGGGAGCATAATAAAGCTAAAAAAGGAATGAAGAGGAAATTCGATATGTCCACCCCGGAATCCTTCTCTAAGGAGTGGGATGCCTTCGCAAATCGAAGTAAGGGATTCCGTGAGATGATCGGGCTTCGGGAAAGATATATTTCATTACGACTCTCTGAGTTATCTGAGGAGGGCGGAAGCATACTTGCCGTCATAGATTGTGAACGGACGGATGGTATTACCGCATTATTGAAATGAACGACAACGATTGTCCCTATTGTGATTCCCACAGGAATAAAGGAAGCTCCTTTTGCGGTAATTGTGGGAATATCCTTGATTGTCCAGAATGCGATGGTTATCGCTCACAGGGTGCGGTCTTTTGTGGTAATTGTGGAAGACGTCTTCACGGTGACGTGACGTATGTGCCCCCTAAGAAGACCTGGACGCCCGCATTCATCATAGGGCTGTTCGCCACATTGTTCGCCACATTATTCATTTCAATCGGTGCGGTCGCATTATACCTTCACTCGGTGGACGTCTTCAATTACGTTGCAGATATGTCTTACTACCTTCTGATACTGGCGCCGGACCCTTATGCGTTGGTGATATTCTCAGGGATGTGGTCACAGCTCTATTGGGTGTTCCTTTTGGCGATGCTGACCATGAGCTTCGCCTGGCTTGTATACGAACTATACACGAGATATGTTGAAGGTAAGGACAAGGGCGAAGGGGTATCTGGAATCAAGAATACCAGCATCTATTGGATAGGTCTTCTGTGGCCTTCCACGATATTCCTTCAGCTTGTCATAATGTACCTGGTGATATTGATCACCGGCGTCAATTTAGACGTTCCAGATGCGGGCGCCACTACCTATGAGATGATGTTCGTCCTAGCCAGTGCCAGTGTCTGGGAGGAGATCATCACCCGTGTACTTCTGATAGGCCTACCTCTGGCGATAGCCGCAATAATCACAGGCAAGGCAAAATCCTGGAGATACCTGCTTGGAGGGTTCGGAGTAAACAAAATCTCCATGGTCTTCATCGTGATAGCGGCAATCGTATTCGGATACGGCCATAATGGCGGCTGGGGTATGAGTAAGGTCATTCCAGCATTTATATTCGGGATGGCTGCAGGATATCTATATTCCAAATACGGGCTTCATGCTGCCATCTTGTTACATTTCGTGAACGATTACCTGATGGCCTTCCAATGGTTGGGAGGCAGTGAGGTGGCGTTAGGATTGATGATTATAGTATTGTTCGGCCTGGGTGTCATAACCACCATAGTGATCGCGATAAAGAGCATCCCGTTCATCAGGGATTTCAAAGACCGTCCCGTGTTCCCCGATTCTTTCGCATCGGATGATGAGGACTAATCGGATCATTCCAGAAGCTTCGATAGTCTCTTCTTGGATTCTATCGCGGACTCCATCGACTTCGACTCGATGATGTAGTTGCCTCTGTATCCGGAAAGCATATCCAAGGCCTTCTTGAAATCGATGTTGCCGTCACCGATGGTCATATGATCGTCATTGTCCCCAACATTGTCGTGGAAATGAACGTTCACGATCCTATCCTTGAATGTTGATATCATCGGCTCTATCTGTCCTGTGGTATTGGCATGTCCGATATCGAAGCACACTCCGAGGTTCGTACCCTCGATGAGCATGTTCAGCTCTTCGGCCGTCTTGCCGAGCATCGGTTTGAAAGATGGCATATTCTCCACCGCGAAGGTCACCCCATATTCCATGGAGGTCCTGTCCAATATCCTAAGGGACTTCCTTGCGTTATCAATTGCACGTTCCTTCATACCGGGTACGCTCAATGAGGTGAGTCCGGGATGTACGGTCACGATCTTGATGCCTGCCTCACCGGCCGCCCCTGCTGTGGCGATCATCTCCAATACCGAGGATTCCCTCATCCGTTCGGTGAGGGCTGCGATGTTAGTATCGCTTATCGGCGTGTGGATCGAATACGACATATCGAACATCTCCTTTGTAGCTGCCAGTCTATCCCATAGACGTAGCACGTTGTGTTCCGCCTCGGAGTAAATCTCCCAGTGCCTAAACTCCTTGGAGACCTGCTCCAATATATCTTCAAAGGGATGTGCGCTGAACTCTGTACATGAAATTCCTATCATAATATGACCTCTTGGCCGTCAACCGTCCTCGGCAGCATACCATCTATGTATTCCGACAACTCCTCACCTTCCAAACGTACCTCGATCGTACCTAGGACGTTTTCCTTGGGACAGAAGGACACCTTACCTACCGACGCGGCCTGTTTATTGAGACAGAACACCGCAAGGTCTTCGCTCAGGTTCCCATATATGACGGAACGGGCGGCATCGAGAACCCTCTGTCTTCTAATGAGCAATGAGAAGTTCTCTATCCCCGGGGCGGTCCCTTCGAACCCTTGGGGCGTCCGGGACAGGGATGCGTCAGGGAATATCCTCATTATTGCGTCCAAGACCAGTTCTTCCGACTCGCTGGGATTGACTGGGGAGGATATGTTGACATTAACCATGGTCCCGAAGATTGGTTATGCATATTTAAGTATCATCAAAAGAGAAATATTATTGTACGAAGAAGGAGACATGGAGAACATGCGGTCCGACATACTTGACATAGCAGTCAAATTAGGGGTATTCCTTAGTCCCGACGCTCTCGAGTACATACTCTCGGACCCCGACCCCGTATCTTTCACCAACACCACCCTTTCTGCATTGTCCTCGGATAAGATGTTCGTCGGAAGGAGTGATCTCGAGGATTGTCTCTACGGAGATGCACCAATCATCACCTCCCCCGGCAAGGATGTCCCGAAGAATAAACGCCATACGGATATCAAGATTATAGACGGTACCGACGTCACCGGTAATTCCCTGTGCGAGGGTGAGATCACTGACTTCACGAGTTATTTCAAAAGCCGTTACGACATACTCAGCAGGATAATAGCCAGGCGTAAGGATTTCGGCGTAGGTATGCCCATCGATAGGGCGATGCAGCTTGACCGCGACGTACGCATCATAGGCTTGGTATACGAGGTGACGATAACCAAGAACGGCCACATAATCCTGAACGTGGAGGACAACGAGAGCGGATGTAAGGTGTTCATCTCGAAGGATTCCCCTCTTGTCGGTGAAAGCTTCGTCAACGACGAGGTCATCGGCATAATGGGAAGACCTAACGGGAGGAAAGAACTGTTGATCGCCGAGGAGATATTCCGTCCGGACATCCCAAGGATGAACCGTTGGAAGCCTTCCGATTCCGTATCTTCCGTTGCTTTCCTTTCGGATGTCCATGTGGGGAGTAACAGCTTTCTCGAGGACAATTGGAAAAGGATGACCAAATGGCTTAGAAACACTGCTTACGACACAGACCTGGATTATATCGTATTGCCAGGCGATGTGGTCGACGGTATAGGGATCTTCCCTGGGCAGGAAACGGAACTAAGCATCACTGACATCTACGAACAATACGAGGCGTTGGCCGAATATCTAAAGGAGGTACCAGACCACATAAAGATGGTCTTACAACCTGGCAATCACGACGCGGTCCGTCTGGCGGAACCACAACCCGCGTTGGGAGATCTATTCACTAAAACCTTCGATTCAAACATAATCCTTGCAGGTAATCCCGCCTCGTTGGAGATAGAGGGGCGCAGGATACTCTCGTACCACGGAAAGGGGATAGATGATTGGATCTCCAACGTCCAGAAGCTTACCTATGACGACCCGATGAGTATTATGGAAGAGATGCTCAAACGCAGACACCTCGCACCCATATATGGACAAAGGACCGCCTTAGCACCCGAAAGAAAGGATTACATGGCGATAGACGAGGTTCCGGACATCTTCGTTTCGGGACATATACACGGAGCAGGTGCCTCCGATTACCGCGGTGTGAAGACGATAAACGCTTCAGCTTGGCAGAGTCAGACGGAATTCCAGAAGATGCATAACTTCAATCCCGAGCCGGCCATCATGCCAATAGTGCATCTCGGTACGGGAGAGATAAATATGAAGAACTTTATGGATTAAGATGGGTCCGATATCGATATTCTGGCTGATAACAGGGGGGCTTCTTGAGCCTGCCTGGGTCATTTGTTTGAAGAAATCGGATTCCATGAAAAATCGTAAATGGGCGGTAGCTACCATATTCTTCATGCTGCTAAGCCCGTACCTCCTTTCACTTGCGATGCTGGAGATTCCGTTAGGTACCGCATATGCCGTTTGGACGGGCATCGGTGCGATAGGGACACTGATAGCGGGATATCTTGTATACACCGAGAAGGTGGAACGTATCCAGGTGTTTTTCGTGTTCGTGATAATCACGGGCGTGGTCGGACTTCAATTCTGTGGGGTGGCGTGATTGGACGACGGAAAGAGAAAGGGATGGACTTACCTGATTGTCGGTGGTCTGTTCGAGACCGTGTGGGCGACCACCATGTTCCTATCAGAGGCTTGGACGATTCCTCTTTGGACGATCATCACCATAGCATTCCTGTTCATCAGCGTATGGTTTCTAGATAAGGGGTTGAGGTATAACATCCCAACCGGCATCGGTTATTCCGTATGGGTGGGCATAGGTGCGTTGGGAGCTGTGATAGTAGGCATATTCCTGTTCAATGAACCGGTCACCCTCGCTCGTATATTTTTCATATCCCTGATACTGGTAGGTGTGGTTGGACTGGAAGGTTCCTCCAAGAAAAAGAAGACATCCACTACCGAATAAGGAACAACTGGATAGAAAATAAAGGAAATTGGTTGTTTAAGGGGTTTAGTACAGATATGCGTCTGCCAGGAACCAGAGTATCACGATGATGCCGAGAATGAGCATAGAGTAGGCTAGGATCCAAGCTGTTTTGAAAAGACGCCTCAATTTTACAGGGTCTTCTTTCAGCTCCTCCCAGCGTTCCTCTAGTGACTTCACTCTTTGACCTCACCTTTCTTTTTCTGGTGCTTGAGGCGGGTCGTGTTCTCTCTATCCATCTCTTCAAGACTGAATCTGACGAACCTTTCGGATTCCTTGAGCTCAGGGATTATCTTGAACTCCAGGGCGTTGACCCTTCTCTTGGTCCTCTCTATCTCGTCCAGGAGCTTCTTCATCGTGGTCTCTACCTCGGCGGCCCTGATGAGGGTCTCCAGAAGTTTCTCGAACGCGACGGAGGCCTCCTCGATGAATGAGGAGGTCGATATCACACCGTAACCCTTCTCGGTTATCTTGGTGTGTACCGAGCCAGAGGCTTCCACCTTGGGAACTTTCATTCCCATGATGTTTGTGCTTCCGACGTTGACCTGATGATCCGCTCTAAGTGCGTATGCCGCACTTTTAACGGCGATATCACCCTCGACCGCCCTCGCGATGGCTATCTTGCGTATCGCTAACTCGTAGTCAGACGCCACTCCGGCACGCATCTGGCGTGCCTTCTCAAGGGTCTTGAAGAACTCGATGATCAGACCATCCCTTTTCATCTTAAGGACCTTGTGGCCTCCTTCGGTCATCTTTATCCTTCTCTTGAGATCCAAGAGGGTCGAACGGTTCGGGGTTATCTCGCGGATGGCCATCAGATCACTTCTTAAGGTACATCTCGAGATACTTACGGTCGATTCTGGTCAGCTGGTCTTCGTCCAGTTCGCGCAGGAGGTCCCAGGATATTTCCAGACTGTCCGTGATGGAGCGGTCCTCCTCAAGTCCCTGGCGTACGAAGCGGTCCTCGAAGGCGTCCGCGAAGTCCAGGAACTTCCTGTCCTTCTCGGACAGCGAGTCCTTTCCAACGATGGCGACAAGTCCCCTCAGATCCTTACCTTCCGCGTATGAGGCGTAAAGCTGGTCCGAGACGGCCTTGTGGTCCTCCCTGGTCTTTCCTTTTCCGATACCGGCGTTCATAAGACGGCTGAGCGACGAGGAAACGTTGACCGGTGGGTAGATACCGTTACGGTGGAGTTCCCTCGACAGAACGATCTGTCCCTCTGTGATGTATCCTGAAAGGTCCGGTATGGGGTGCGTGATATCGTCACCAGGCATCGAAAGGATGGGAATCTGTGTGATCGATCCCTTCTTGCCCTTGATCTTACCTGCACGCTCATACAGCATGGCCAAGTTGGTGTACATGTAACCGGGGTAACCGCGCCTTCCAGGAACCTCTTCCCTGGCTGCGGAGACCTGACGAAGAGCCTCACAGTAGTTGGTCATGTCCGTCATGACCACAAGGACCTGCATATCCAGCTCGAAGGCTAGATATTCCGCGGTCGTTAGGCCCAGACGGGGCGTGACGATACGCTCTACAGCGGGGTCGTCAGCCAGGTTCAAGAAGACGACTGCCCTCTCAAGGGCGCCGGTCCTCTCAAACTCGTTCATGAACTTCTGCCTCTCTTCGTTGGTGATTCCCATGGCGATGAACACAACGGCGAAATCCTCGTTCTCTCCGGTGACCTTCGCCTGCCTTGCGATCTGCAGGGCAATATCGTTGTGGGGAAGACCCGCGGCCGAGAAGATGGGGAGCTTCTGTCCCCTTACCAATGTGTTCATGGCGTCTATCGTAGAGATACCGGTCTCAATGAAGTCGGCAGGGTTGTCCCTTGCCCACGGATTGATGGCGGCTCCTTCGATGTCCAGTTCCTTCTCGGGTATTATTGGTGCTCCGCCGTCGATGGGCTCACCTGCTCCGGAAAGAACCCTTCCTAGCATGTCCTTCGACACGGGCATCTTCATGGTTTCGCCGAGGAAGCGTACGGACGCCGAACGGTCGATACCTGTTGTACCCTCGAAAAGCTGGACCACGACGGTGGATTCAGAAGAGTCCAGAACCTGGCCTCTCCTGAGGCTTCCGTCGGAAAGCCTTACCGATACCATCTCTTCGTATCCAACAGGTTCTGTGTTCTTCACAAAGATCAGAGGTCCTGCTATCTCGGAAATGGTCTTGTATTCCTTAGTTACTTTTGCCATATTATCACACTCCCAGTTCCTTGAACTGCTGGTCCATGTCGTTTGATACGGCTTTCAGTTCTTCGTCGATGTTCTCTTCGTACTTTGACTGGTTGAATCTTGTCCTTACCGGTAGATATGCGATCCTGTCAACGGAAATACCGTTCTCGATCGCCTTGTCTCCCAGACCGGAGAATTTCCTAATCAGGCTGAGCATGACGTACTGCCTCTCGAGCGGACAGAAAGCATCCACCGGGTGGAAGGCGTTCTGCTGGAGGAAGATCTCACGGATCATCCTTGCTACTTCGAGGGTCATCTTCTGCTCATCCGGCAGGGAGTCGGACCCTACCATCTGCACGACCTCCTGAAGTTCCGACTCGGTCTGAAGGACCTGCATGGCCCATGACCTGTTGTCGTCAAAGTCATCGTGCACATTCTTTGTGAACCAGCCCTTAAGCTCATTCCCGTACATGGTGTACGAGGTGAGCCAGTGTATGGTCGGGAAGTGCCTTCTCTCCCTTAGTCTCGTGTCCAGTGCCCAGAACACACGTACGATACGCAGGGTGTTCTGTGTGACGGGTTCCGAAAGGTCCCCTCCTGCAGGAGAGACCGCACCGATAACGGTGATCGATCCCTCGTCGTCGTTGAACGTCCTTGCGCGGTTCGCGCGCTCGTAGAACTCGGACAGACGTCCCGCAAGGTAAGCGGGGTATCCCTCCTCACCGGGCATCTCTTCAAGCCTGGATGAGATCTCTCTCATGGCCTCTGCCCATCTGGAGGTTGAATCTGCCATCAATGCAACGTCGAATCCCATGTCCCTGAAGTATTCGGCGATGGTCATTCCTGTGTAAACGGAAGCTTCCCTCGCCGCAACGGGCATGTTGGATGTGTTAGCGATGAGGACCGTCCTCTTCATGAGTGACTCGCCAGTCCTCGGGTCGGCGAGCTCGGGGAATTCTGTAAGAACCTCAGTCATCTCGTTTCCGCGCTCTCCGCATCCGATATAAACGACTATATCCGCATCGGAGAACTTGGCCAGGGACTGTTGCGTGACCGTCTTCCCGGTACCAAAGGCACCAGGGATTGCGGCCGCACCGCCCTTGGCTATTGGGAACATGGTGTCCAGAACCCTCTGTCCCGTGATAAGTGGAATCTCCGGAAGGAGCTTCTCCGCCACCGGGCGGGGGTTACGTACAGGCCATTTCTGGACCATGGTTATCTCGGTACCGTCCACGACGGCTACTACCTGGTCTACAGTGTACATTCCCTTCTTGACTATCTTCTCGACCTTTCCCTTCTTAAGTGTAGGGATGGTCATAATCTTGTGGGTCATGGGGCCTTCCTGCACCGTACCTAGTACTTGGCCTCCGGATATCTCGTCCCCTTCTTTCACCGAGGGTACGAACTCCCATTCAGTTTCTTTGTTAAGTCCAGGTGCGGTTGCTCCGCGGTGGATAAAGTCTCCCATCATGTCCCTGAGGACCGGTAGTGGCCTTTGAATCCCGTCGTAGACGGAGGTCAAAAGCCCGGGTCCCAGTTCGACGACAAGAGGCTCCCCGGTGTTTGTCACCGGCTCTCCGGGTTTTATTCCGGAGGTCTCTTCGTAAACCTGGATGATTGTCTTGTCGCCTATGATCTTAATGACCTCTCCCATCAGCTCCTCGTTACCAACATGCACGACGTCGTACATCCTGGGCGAGATCCCGATGGCGGTCACGACCGGTCCGGCAACCCTGTAAATTACACCTTGTTTAGCGGTCATTCTTCATCCTCTGCTTTGTATAGATCAACGCCAATTACTCTCTTTACTTTTTCACGGAGGTCACTCTCGTCCCCTCCGACCGGTACTATGACCGGTTGAATCGAATCCAATACTCTGTTCCTGACGTTACGGGACAGGTATGAAAGGTCCTTAGAGTCTACCGCCAAGATACCTATGTTAGGATTATTCATTGCCTCCAAGATCTGGTCTTGGTAATCTGATTCGCCTGCGACGAAAACCTTCTTGAGGCCCGCCAGGCGGAACCCAAGTATGAACTCCTCGCTTCCGATCACTGCTATATCCATCAGATCACCAGTAGTTCCTTGATCTCTTCACGGGGGATACCGCTCTGGTGCCCCCTCGCTATCGCAAGTATATTGTATACTTCGTTTTCCTTGTTTATCATGTAATCCACGACCGGGGCCACTGACAGCGGGTTCATATGAGAGAATCCCTTCGCGAGGCCCATCTCATATTGCTTCAACGCGCCCTCTATACCGCGTATGGATACCTCGGGTGATTCCAAGATCTCCTTGACGTGGTCATAAAAGTCCAACTGTGTTATCTCGTTGGCAACCTCGGACACTGACTTGATGTTGGCCAGATTGAGTGCTTTCCTCTTGTCAATCTGCTTTCCATCGGGGATGATGTACTTCATGACCTCATCGCCGTAGATCTCCTCAGCCTTAAGCTTCATGATTGTGGAGAAGTTCACCACATCGATGTCATGCCTTACATAATCCAACAGTGCAGCCGTAGGTCTCGTGTTCGGGACAATAGATTCCAAAAGCCTCGAGTACCTGAACCTATCAAGGAAATCCTCGATCGTTGCCAGGTTCCCGGTGTCACTGTACGATGTTTTCACATCGTCAGGTATGCTGATCGAATCCATTCTACCGTATTCGGTTATCACTTCTTCGATCGAAGGCAGTGCTATGAGCTTCTCAAGCTGCGCCTCCTTCAAGCTTCCGGCCGGGACAAGGTCTTCACGAATGTTCTTCTCATCCAATCCGAATGATTTTCCGCGGATGATGACCTTGACGTTCCACACGTTCCATTTGTCCAAGTATGCCGAGATCATTGTGTTAAGGTCGCCGTCCGAAGAGTTGAGGATGTTTGTGAACACCCTCGACATGTTCAGATATGCGGCATATTCCACAAGGTCAATACCTTCCATTCTGTTCGCGAGCTCGGACATCTCTTTCTGATATCCGCTTTCGCTCATATATCTGGAAATCTCGGGCAGGGACATCATAAGCATCTTGTTGTATTCATCTTCCTTTATCAGGAGTGACTTCTTTGCTTTGACCCTGGTTACCGTGTATGCATAGTTCCCGCGTTTCTTTTTTCTCCCGAACATGATGTTCACCCGAACAATTTATCCGAGATGGTCTTCAGATTGCTGTCCCAGATATCGGTCAGCAGTGTTTTGTACTGAAGATCGACCTCTGTGCTTCCATCTTTGCTTCTTAGGATAAGACCCGCGACGATCCTGCTGTCTTTATTGACTTTCTCAACTCCGAGCTCCTCTGCGGTGAAATCTTCTTTATCGGAGATTATCGCAACGGGATCGGATATGAGCTGCTCGGATTCCTTTACGAGTGATTTGTAGCGCGCAAGCTTGTCCTTCCTAGAAGAGGACTCCAATTCCGTAAGCACTTCATCGAAGGTACGGACAAGGATCTCCTTCTTCTTGGTCAGTATCAGGTTCTTACTCTCCAGCTCTGCGCTGGACATGACCTGACGATCAAGGCGCTCGATCTCACTCTCGAGCTTCTTATCCTCTTGTTCTTTCATTTCGGAAATACAGGCTTCCGCGTCAGCGACAATCTTATCGATCTCCGCTTTGGCCTGGTCCTGTATGGACTTGGCCTTTGCTTGCGCGTCGGCCTGTATTTCCTTCGTGACGTTTTCCAATGCCATGAGTTAAGCCTCTGGCCTTACAACATGATTGCAATGATAGCTACGACCAGTCCAAAGATGACGATTGTTTCAGGAAGAACCATGTAAACCATTCCTTTTCCGAAAAGGGATGGATCTTCTGTGATCGCACCGACCGCTGCGGCGCCTATGTCTCTCTGGGCCAATCCGGACCCAAGTCCAGTTAGTCCAACTGCTATTCCTGCTCCGATTGCAACCAATCCGGCTCCTATTTCTTCTGCCATTTTTATACCTCAGTTTCGGTTATTTTGCTAACGGGTTTGTTGAAAGTTGTTTTCTTCCTCATGATCTTAAGTGGTGAGTATTCCTTGCCTCCTCCTTCGAAGAACTTGCCCATGAGTTCGACGAACTGCAACCTTAGTGCGTGCAGTCCGGCCGAGAGTATGGCCAAGAAGAATATCAAGAGGTGACATACCAGGAATATCAGGAACGCTATGATACCCGCGAGTAACGTAGCACCCATTCCATCAAAGATCAATGTGAATGATATGTAGTTGAATGCCATCGCCATTCCGGCTTTGGACATCCCTATCGCTGCGAGACGAGTGTATGAGAGGATGTTGCCGATTATACCCGGCGTCTCCATTATACTCATGACTCCATCGCTTTTAACGGTGAACACCAGTCCTATGACCAGGATCACCATTCCTACAACGAATGGTTCGAAGTACTCTCCCATTAGGGCAGTACCCAGATCGCCGCTGAACAGTGAGTTGGCCAATCCATAGCTCAATGTCACCAATCCAACGAACACCATTATCCATCCGCCCTGTTCCATAAAGGCCTTCTTGAAGCCGTGGCTTATGAAGATATTGTAGAACTTGCAGCAATACCCGATGAACAGGTGGACTACACCGATGTAGACGGACAGTTTGAGAAGCAGTGGGATTTCCACCAGTTTTCCGACACCGACGTGTGCGGCACCGCCATCATGTATGAAGGTGGGTAGTACAGCGGAGAAAGCTCCTAGGTCCACACCCAAGATGGCCTCCCACGTCACACTCGTTGGTGTGTTAACTCCAGCGAAATGCATTCCAAGGAATTCACCATAGAAGAATAATCCGAATATGATCGCCCATATTCCGCCAAAGAACAATACCCGTCCGATTACCTTGAACTCATCACTCTTAGCGTAGAGTATTCCGTAAAGTCCTAGAATTACGAAGGGTATGCCGTAAGCGACATCCCCCACCATGAATCCGAAGAACATAGGAAGGAATATCGCCATCAGTATCGTAGGGTCGATCTCATTGTACTTGGGTATATCGACCAGACTCGTGGCGTATTCGAACTGCTCTGTGTAACGTCCGTTGTTTGATTTGATCGGAGGCTGGCTGAAACGTTTCTCGACCGCCTCGGATTCCTCGGCCCTGCGGCCGCGGGTCTCCATAAATTCGACGTACATCTTTCCGTCGGAGCCCTCTGTGAGTTTATCCATTACGGAATCGACGTGTTTTGTCGGTACCCATGCGTCTAGAACGAATGCGTATTCGCTGTTGGCTATCCTGAGGGGCATCTCACCCTTCTCAACGGTTATTTCAAGGTCCTCCTCGACTGCCAGAAGGAAGGATTGATTCTCCTCCTTCAGCGTCTGAATCTCCTCGATTGATTTTTCGAGTTCCGCCTCGGCATCCGCAAGCTTCTGTTCCGTTGCTGTCAAAGCATCAGAGGGCTTACCGGAATCATCCTCGGCGATTTGTATCTCCTTATAATCATATCTGGATAATATGGACGATGCTGCGTCCCTGTCTTTGTTCCTTACGAATACCGCGATCACAGGGGCCATCTTCTTTTCCTCGATGAAGAAAACCTCTGCGATATCCTTGAGTTCATCGGAAGGGTCGTCCCTTATCGTGCCCACGAAGGAGGTAATTGTATCGAGACCGTTGTAATATTCCAGGTCTACGGGAAGTGATTGTAAAAGTTCATATTCTTTTTTAAGGGTGTTTAAATCATCGATCTTTTGAGTCAGCCCGTTTCGTTTGTCGACAGCAGTCATTACGATCTTCTCGGTAGATTCCACCTTATCGGAATCCATCTGGCTCCTTATGTCTTCAACGGAAATGGGATCTATCTCGATTCGCCTATCGATATTCAGCTCTTTGATGAGGGAACGTACCTTCAGCAACCTTTCAGAGGCTTTGGACGAGTATTCTCTCGGTGAACCAATAGAGTAACCTTCGTCGGCATCAATTCCATGATCGATGAGATGTACCGCTTTTACATCGTACAGTACCTCTGTAGCCATATCGATGTTGGCATTGTTGCCTGCGATCACTACTCTGCTCATCGATTCAGGAAATGACATCTATCGGCCTCTTGAATTCTTTGTAGAGGAAATCCCTAACCTCTTTTTTGTTGTCCAAAGATGATTTCTCAATCTTTTCAGCCTCGGTAAGACCATCTTTCAGGATCTTACCGCGTTCAACCTCCAGCTCTTCGTTCTTGGCTGTGATGACACCGGCGACGGAGTAGCGTTTCTTCTCCTCCTCGTCCTGTATTCTCTTCACAGCATCCCTACGGGCTTTGGAGATGTCCTCTTTGCTTTTGACCCGCGCGGCCTCTACCATCTCTTTGGCGGCCTTCTCAACGGCTTTGATTTGTGTAAGTATTTCAGTTCGGCTCAAATTAAACTCCCCGACCTTTTTTCTGGTTATGACAAAGTGTATACTTAATGTTAATCATTTTCTTTTAAATACCCTCAGATTAAAGGAATCCTTCGGGATATTTACGAACTAAGATACCCGATTCTTCAATGAGATCCTTGGAAAGATCATCAGGATACCCTTCATTGTACACAATCTCCACAACACCTGCATTAATAAGCATCTTTGCACACATGGAACATGGGTATGTGGTAGTGTATATAGTCGAATCCTTAACGCTGACCCCAAAATATGCCGCCTGTATCACAGCGTTCTGTTCGGCATGTACCCCTCTACAAAGTTCATGACGTGTGCCGGATGGAACGTCGAGTTCCACTCTGATACAACCTCTCTCATCACAATGTGCGGATCCTTTTGGGGCGCCGTTATATCCGGTGGAAAGGACACGTTTATCCTTAACGATGACTGCTCCAACGCGTCTCCTGACGCACGTGGATCTTGTGGCTACAAGTTTCGCCATGCTCATGAAATATTCATCGTTAGAAGGTCTCTCCATCAAAGTCTGATTACCTTTGACATATTTATCAGTTGATAATGACTAAAATAATTGTGCTCTAAACAATTATTAACCGCAATCGACTTGTACGCTTAATGAAAGAAGATGAAAAGACAATGATATTGATTGTTGTGTTGATTTCAATCTTCTTTCTAGGCGGTTATGGAGGATTGGTCCTCTACTCCGGAACCGATACACCCTTCTCTGTCGTGGTGTCACAAAGCATGCAGCATGACAACAATCGTTCCCAGATAGATAGGATCGATACTGGAGACATTGTCTTGGTTAGGGATAAATCCAATGTGGATCTGAAGACTTATGTGGAGGGGTATATGGAGGATGAGATATACTTCGGCGATTACGGTAATGTCGTCATATATAGGGGGGAATCGGGCTTAAATATCCTACACAGGTTAATTTTATATATCGAGATTTATGGGGAAGGCGAAGATAAGTATGCTGTTGCTCCATATTTAGAACAGGATACTCATTCGGAGAAATGTTTGATGTTTGATGTGAGGGATGGGACAGAATTCAATCCCTCTAGACTAACATCTGATTTTTCATTTAGAAGATGTGATGTCGGATATGAAATCATCTTGATACCGATAGAACATATTCTATCAACCACCGAATCCAATACTTCAGGATATATCACAATGGGAGATAATAATAGATTTACCGATCAGAGTAGGATGTTCATAAATCCCCTGGTGAGTTATGATGATATAGTATCCGTACCGGTTCTCGAGATTCCTTGGTTAGGGACTCTTAAGATGATAATGGATGGAAACATAGAGGTGATTGATATCCATACACCAAACAGTATTCCTCTTCTAGTTTTAGCAAGTTTAACAGGTTTAATAATGGTAATCTCCGCCCAACTTCAATTATGTCTGTATTCTCTTTCAAGGAATAAAGGAAGAAAGAGACCGTGACCCCCCCACCCCTTCATTTCCACTGGAACGCTAATTAAAGAATGAGTTTGAAGTTTTTATGAGAATCAACTCATAATTCCAACTAGATAGAGAATTCCCACAAAGGCTATCATAGCCAAAACACACGCCGATATCACAGTAATTGCCTTAGGTTTTTTTCGTTTCATTTTAATCATGTCCATAAACGATCATGTGATGAAATCTATTTTAATTATAAAATGATTCATTATTAAATTATCAGATGAGAAAGGATATCCAACTCTGAAAACTATTATATGTAAGAATAATCTTCATTAGAAATTGCGGTGTTTCCCTTGGATGAGAATGAATCAATCTTTAAACAATATATGGATAAGATAGAACCTCTCATTAAAAACAAGAAGATACTTCAATCCTCATACATCCCGGAACAACTCCCCCATAGGGACATCCAGATCAATGAGATCGTGGAAATCGTAGCTCCATCACTTGTGAAGGATAAACCTTCAAATATACTTATTATAGGAAAGACAGGAACTGGAAAGACGGCTGTTGTGAAGTATATCGGTAAGGAATTAAAGAAGGCCGATATCTATGAGGAGAACTGTTGTTTCGTATACATCAACTGTGAGGTTGTTGATACTCCTTATGGTATTCTATATAATATAGGAAATCAGATAATAAAGGATGAGACAAGAAGTATTCCTTTTACAGGTTGGAGTCTCGATAGGGTTTTCGAAGAAATAAGAAGATATATAGATGATGAAAATAAGATATATATCGTTGTTTTAGATGAGATTGATAGATCCTTTCAAAAAAATGGTGACGACATATTCTATCTTCTAACAACAATAAACGAAGTACTTGAAAATTCCAAGGTATCTATAATAGGAATAAGTAACAATCCTAAATTCACTGATTTCCTAGATCCTAAAATCAAAAGTAGATTAGGCGAGGAGAAGATAATATTCCCTCCATACAACACATTACAATTAGAAGACATCCTTAGGGATAGATCGAAGGAAGCATTCACTGAAGGGACTTTATCAAAAGGTGTGATCTCATACTGTGCTGCCCTTTCAGCTCAAGATATGGGAGATGCTAGGAGAGCTTTGGATCTTCTAAGGATAGCAGCTGACATCGCTGAACGAAACAGTGATAAGATAATTACTGAGGCTCATGTCAAATATGCTAAAAATAAGATTGAACTAGATGCTGTTTCTGAAGTGGTAAGAACTTTAACCCCTCAATCAAAAACAGTCCTCATGAGTATAGTGATCAATACGGAAAATGATAATCCGACAATGAACACTGGTGATGTGTTCACAACTTACAAACAGATCTCAGAAATTTTAGAGACCTCTGTTCTCACACAGAGAAGGGTCGCAGGTCTGATATCCGAATTGGATATGTTGGGTATAATTCACGCACGGGTGAAATCCTTCGGTCGTGCCGGAAGGACTAGAGAGATTGAATTAAACACGAACGATGTCATAGATATGATGAAATGTGACAATCTTTTCAAGAAATTAAACAGTTATAGAAATGTGAAACAAACGACTTTGATGTGAAATCAGTTCCAGTGGAAATGAAGGGGTGGGGGGGTCAGCCTAATTGTAATCTCTCATTTATCTCTTATTAATTGGATTTCTAACATCATATGTCTATTTTCAAAGACAAATACTTCATTATATCAATTTCAGCTGTTTTGATATTCACGTTATTATGGACCTTTGATGAAGATATCGAGAAATCCGATGATATCCTAGGAATCGTGTATGATGTCAATGAATCTAAAAACGGATTTGTTTTTAATTTCGATTTAACAAATGGAAAAACACAGAAATGTTTCTTCATAGAGGAACCTGTGGAATTCGGTATGTATTTTGTTTCAGGTAATTTTTCAGATGATGGGAATATATTCTTCATTGAAAAAATGAAATCTATGTAATATGACTAAAATAATTGAACACGATTGGTATATCTGTGTATGTTTCATTCGATGATACAGATTCCACGGAAGGTCTCTGTACCACATATCTCGCTACAGAGATCATTCGAAGAATGGATTTGGATCTGATAGGTTATCCTAGATTGGTTCGTCTCAATCCCGCTGTTCCATGGAAAACCAGGGGAAATGGTTCCTTATCCTTGAGATTAGGAAAAGGGTTCGGGAAGAAGACAAAGATCGGAAACATTGGGAGTAAGGAAATTTTTTGCTTCGAGGAACAAACATCAGAGGAACCCGATGAAGAGGAATTAATGAGATCGGTGATTCCAATAATCAAAGAGAATCGTGAAAGTTCCTCGGATTCTGGGATTGTGATCTCAAAAAAGAAACCCTCTCATAAATTCTATTGGGATGGAGTACGCTCAATTGTGGAAAAACAAGACATCCTTGATGAACTGGATAGGATTGGAGCCACATATTGCGAATTCGGAAATGGGAGGGGACTCATCGGGTCCACATGTGGTATGGCTTGGACACCTCGAGATAGTACATACGAACTTATCGCATATCGTCCCAAAGAAAGATGGGGTACCGATAGGGTGTTCGAAAAGGCATCCATCGGGCGGATGAACGAGGCATTCACATCAACCTTCAACAGCTGGGAGGAGAGGTTCTGTAAAGTCTCTATGGTTCCTGGGACCCCTTGTCCGGTTATGTACGGATTACGTGGTGATTCCGTCGAAGACCTTCCCAAGGCCGCCGAGATGATATTTACGGAACCCTTGGAAAGAAAAATTATATTCCTTACAAATCAGGGCACGGATGATCACATCATCACCGATTTCGACTCATTAGAACCAATGAGATCGTATTACATCGAAGGTGATGTTGTTTCGATAAGAAACCTCACTGGAGGACATGTAGTGATGAACATAAAAACATCCTTTGGAGATCTGGATTGTACAGCTTACGAACCCTCTAAGGAGTTCAGAACGACCATCAGATGGTTGTTTCCCGGCGACAGGATCGGAGTCATGGGTGAATTACGCGTTGAACCTAGAACCATCAATATCGAGAAGATGAAGGTCATAAGAACCGTAAGGGAGGTCATAAAGATATCAAATCCCGTCTGCGAGATGTGCGGACGTAATATGGAATCCGTCGGGAAGGATAAGGGATATCGCTGTCGTCCCTGTAGGACGTCGTCCTCAGAAGCGGTCTTCAAGGAGAACATGAGATGGATACTTCCAGGATGGTACGAACCTCCCACCTCTTCTAGAAGACATCTATCGAAACCCCTTAAAAGAATGGGTGTGGAACAACCGGTTGATTTCGTCAATAGACGTACATGAACACCGACAATATTATATAGCGTAAATTCACACTAGGTCTGAAAATCAAGAGGCCGTTAAAATGCAAGAAGCAGTAATACTAAGTGCAGTAAGGACCCCTATCGGAAAATACGGAAGATCCCTGATGGACGTAAAGGCTACGGACCTCGGAGGTATCGTTATCAAAGAAGCGGTCTCTAGATCTGGAATCAAATCTGAAGATGTTCAGGAATGTATCATGGGAAACGTCCTCTCCGCAGGATTGGGACAGAACCCCGCGAGACAGGCCGCCGTTGCAGCGGGACTTCCTGTTGAGATAGGATCGTTCACAGTGAACGCTGTCTGTGGATCCGGACTCAAATCCATGATGCTGGCCGCAGACGCCATCAAAGCAGAACAATATGAGGTACTGGCCGTCGGTGGTATGGAGAACATGAGCGCCGCCCCTTATCTCCTTCCCAATGCTAGATGGGGATTCAAGATGGGCGACCAGAAAGCCGTGGACTCAATGGTCAATGACGGACTCTGGGACATATTCAATGACAAACATATGGGAATGACCGGCGAGATCGTTGCCGAGCGTTTCAACGTCACAAGGGAAGACGCCGACCTTATGGCCTACAACAGCAACAGGAAGGCCGCCGATGCTCAGAAGAGCGGGAGGTTCGACAAAGAGATCGTACCCGTCACCGTAAAAACAAGGAAAGGGGACATCATCGTCAGCGAGGACGAGGGCATAAGGGCGGATACCACGATAGAGTCCCTCGGGAACCTCAGACCAGCATTCACAAAGGAAGGTATCGTCACCGCAGGAAACTCCTCGCAGCTCAGCGACGGGGCTTCCGCACTCGTCGTCACCTCGAGGGCATGGGCAGAGGAGCACGGCATCAAACCGATAGCCTCCATCATCTCCTACGGAGAGACAGGGGTATTACCCGAACTAATCATGGAAGCCCCCATCTACACATCACAGAAGGTGATGGAGAGAGCAGGTATGACCATCGATGACATAGATTTATTCGAACACAACGAGGCATTCGCGACCGCATCATGCGCCGTTCAGAAGGAGCTCAACGTTCCTGAAGAGAAGTTCAACGTGAACGGTGGCGCCGTTGCTCTAGGGCATCCCATCGGAGCTTCCGGTGCAAGGGTCATGACCACACTGATACACGCACTTCACGACAGGAAGAAGGACGTTGGCCTAGGTACGTTGTGTCTGGGTGGCGGTAATGCCGTAACGATGATCGTTCGCCGTGAATGATCATTCCCCCGAAACCCTTTACCAAACCCCTTGATTTTTTGTCTAAGAAAGTAATATCAACATCACTAACGATGCCATATCATGGAACTGGCCGCAGTCCTTGAGAAGATAGAGAGATCCCGTGACCGCATAATCGAGGAGATGTGCGATATGATCAGGATCCCTGCAATCTCCCCCGCCAACGGCGGTACGGGGGAAAGCAGGCGCGCGGACCATATGATCATGAGATTGAAAGGTTACGACACCGTTCTAAGGGTGGACGTACCGGATGATACGGACCCATCCATCATGAGGTCCAACATACTGGCCAAGAAAAGGGGCAAGGAGGAAGGTACCGTTTGGATAGTATCTCACCTTGACACCGTACCCACAGGAAACCTTGAGGATTGGGACAGCCCACCCTTCGAACCCCGAGTGGAGGATGGAAGGATATACGGTCGTGGTACCGAGGACAACGGACAGGCTGTGATATCGTCCATCTTCGCTTCAGAGTTCATCGATAAGGATATCCTAACCGGGAAATCCATCGGAATCGCCTTAGTGGCCGATGAGGAGAACACCAGCAAGATGGGTATCGACTACCTGATCAAGAATAAATGCTTCTCGAAGGATGATATATTCATAGTTCCTGATTGGGGGA
Source organism: Candidatus Methanomethylophilaceae archaeon (assembly GCA_035271165.1). Classification (GTDB taxonomy): domain Archaea; phylum Thermoplasmatota; class Thermoplasmata; order Methanomassiliicoccales; family Methanomethylophilaceae; genus VadinCA11. Next base: position 61,732 of record DATERX010000002.1, on the reverse strand, counting down.
GCCCTGGCGGTTCGCAGATCGTGGTCGATGAAAAGGACCTAATCTGGCTCAATTTCAGTATCTCTGGAAGGACCACCCATGGATCCACTCCCGGTAAGGGGATAAACGCATTCAGAACGGCCGCTCACCTCATAGTCGAACTCGAGAGCGAGTTCAACAAGGAGTTCCCTTCGGAGGATCAGATGTTCAAACCATCTATATCCACATTCGAGCCCACCAGGAGCACGAACCATGTTGAGAATGTGAATACGATACCAGGCTACTACGATTTCTCCATTGACGTTCGTTTGCTTCCTCATTACAAAATAGATGATGTGGTGTCCGTTGCCGAGAAGGTCGCGGAGAAGATCGCCGACGAGTATGGGGCGGAGATTCTAGTAGAGGAGATACAACGCCACAAATCCGGTAAAAGCTCATCGATAGAGAATGAGACATACCTTGCCCTGCGGGATTCCATAAAACATGTCACGGGAACGGAACCCATCCCCATCGGAATAGGGGGAGCCACTTGCGCGAACTTCTTCCGTTTGGCAGGATATGATGCATACGTATGGGGAACCGGGGGCGGAACACTTCACACTCCAAACGAGTACGTGGAGATCGATAACATAATCATCGACGCGAAGGTCTTCGCGACGTTGTTCTATAAATTGTGTGTTTAATCAAAAAGACGTTCCATCATCCATGTCGCACTGAACTTCTGGATGTCATCGTATTCCTGACCGTCACATACGAAAGCTATCGGCTTTCCGATCGTGTGGGCTATGGACAAGGCTGCTCCACCTTTAGCGTCCGTATCTATCTTAGTCAGTATGACCGCGTCGATACCTATCGCCGCGTCGAACACCTTTGCTTGTTCCACAGCATCGTTCCCAGCCAGGGAATCGCCGACGAAGACCTTGAGATCGGGTTTGGCGACCCGCACTATCTTCTTCATCTCCTCAATGAGGTTGGTGTTGGTCTGCATCCTGCCTGCGGTATCTATCAGGACAACGTCCCTTCTCTTGGACTTGGCATGTTCTATGGCATCATAGGCCACAGCGGCAGGGTCCGCCTCCTGAGCGTGTTTGACTATTCTGGTGCCTAGACGTTCGGCGTGAATCGATAACTGTTCTATGGCGCCGGCTCTGAATGTATCACATGCAGCTAGCACCACAGTCTTTCCATCCTTCTGAAGACGGTTTGTGAGTTTCGCTATGGCGGTGGTCTTTCCGGTACCGTTTATCCCGACGAACATCACAATCGTAGGTCTCTTCTGTTCGTCGATCCATTCGTCGAAGTCGAAGGCGTTGATCTTCAGAACATCGTGTACCGCATCGCGGACGGCCATTTCGACAACCTCATCTAAGCGATATTTGCGACTGTACTTCTGACCAGTCAGATTTTCCCGTACGCCCTCCTTGATCTCATCAGCTACGGATAAAGCGACGTCCGCCTCCAAAAGTATGATCTCAAGTTCGTCAAGGATGGAATCCAGGTCATCATCCTTGATCCTTTTACCGAAACCATCCACAATAGGTGTCTGTGCGGCCTTTTTCTCTTCCTTCTTGGCCTTCAGCCTTTCGCGACGGGTGAGCTTCGGGGTCTCTTCAGGCTCCGGTCCAGACTCTGGAACGGAGGTTATAGTTTCTTCAGCGACCTGTTCTTCGGATACCGTCGTCTCCTCTTCCTCGACGATTGTATCCTCAAACTCCGTAGAGGTTTTCTTAAAAAGTCCTTTGAGCTTGCTTTTCAGGTTGCCGAACATGAGTTTAGACTTGCTGTTGTTGTCTGGCCGAGTATTCTGCGTTCACGGTCTCCGTAAGGTTCTCAGCGGCCGTCTGTATCTCGTAATACGCCTTGTTAATCTTCTTCAGGGATTCCTGGAGCTCGACGACCAGCGAGTTCATGTAGTCCTCGGTGTCCTGCAACTCCTTCTCCACAGAGATTCTGTTACCTACACCGACGATTGCCTGTTTCTTACCGGTCACTTTGGCGGGAACGAACACAGATGCTCCGATAGGTACGAATATCTCATCGCCTTCCTTCGCGTCCTTGAATTTATTGATTGTTTCTCGTGCACGAACCGATTCTTCCAGAGATGATTGAACAAGGGTTATCTGCTGGCGCATGATGTCCAGCTGTTCTCTGTAGGACTCAAGGACAAGCATCGCCTGACGTAGGTCCTGATCTTTCATCTCACACACCAATCTGGTATTGGACGACGTGGTTCTTTACGTCTTCGGGCTTCATCTCGGAAACTTCCGCTATGTTGATTTCCCATCTTCTCAGTTTGTGCTGGCTTCCTAGGGTCGAAAGAGCCTTCTCCCTGACGGCTGCTTCATCAACTGCAGCCATCTCTATGGTGAAAACCTGTCTCCCCTGCCTCTTGTCGGCGTAATCGCCTTTTATAAGGAATGCTTTCATAATGATTACCAAGTTCATGAACTATATTTAACTAATAAAGCTTTGGTGGCTTACATGGGTGTTCATAAGGATAAAATTATCTCATGTTCGCCAGGGAAGGGCTTTCCTGCAGTCTCAGTGACGGGCGGAAGGTGCAACCTGATGTGTGAGCATTGCCATGGTGAACACCTCAAGGGTATGCTTTTTGCAGAAACCCCTAGCAGACTATATCTGATAGCAGAAAATGTGAAATCCTCCGGAGGTTCCGGAATTCTAATAAGCGGCGGAAGTGACAGAGATGGCAAGGTCCAATTATCGGATTTTGTACCGATCATCCGTGAGATTTCGAACATGGGTTTGTACGTCAATGTCCACCCCGGCATCATAAACAGGGACGACGCTAAGCTTCTGGTATCCTCCGGGGTGTCCTGTTTTTCCATGGATGTCCATCAGGATCCAGAGGTGATAAGGAACGTGTTCCATCTCGACGGTCCCGAAATCTACGAGGATTCAATCGATGCTGTACTCGAGGCAGGAGGGAACATAATGCCACATCTGACGGTGGGATTCTCCCACAGGAATATCGTTGAAAGCGCCTCCCTTGTGAAAAGAAAAGAGCTCAAGGAGGTTGTGATGTTGGTACTCGTACCGACGAAAGGCACTAGGTTTGAAAGTAACCGCGTCTCCGAGGACGAGGTAGTGGACTCTGTGAAGATGCTATTCGAAATGGGCTTGAACGTCACATTGGGATGTATGCGGGACCGGAGGATGCGAAACATCGAGAGAATATGCATCGAGGCCGGAATAACAAAAATGGCAAACATGTCCCGGGAGACGGAAGAGTGGGCGACATCCCAAGGCTACAAGGTAGAGAAGATGGAAAGGTGTTGCTGTTTCCCTTTAGAACAATGACTTCTCCTGTTCCGATTCCTTGCCTAGCGTGGCGTATCTCCTTCCTATCAGGAACACCGCGGCGTATTCAGGCACCTCGGTCTCGCCTTTAAGGACGAAACGTTCGTCCTTGATCTTTAAATCCACCTTCCCTCTGACGGTTATCTCCACCGGATCGTCGGAGTACTCATCGGGTACGGCCATCTCCAAGGGTTCGAAGTCGGTTAGCTCGTCCCTGGAAAGGGGAATCACCTTCAACCCGCCCTTTCCGTGAACGGAATGGGGGAGACGGATCAATCTTTTGATATCAGCCGTGACCGGTGCGTCGACGTCACCGCTAAGACGAGGCCGCATATCCATATCCATGATTTTAACAAGCATATCCTGGGATTTTTTGTCCATGGTGGCCATACTATTTCTTTCGAACAAAACCTTCCTAGAACTCCGCACATCATTCTGAATGTCCTCGATGGTTGCGGGTCTACTTCTACGGATCGAAGGATAGGTGGAACGGATGTACTTCACATCCATATCGCAGAAATCGTCAACCACATCCACAAGTCCACTCCTCATACGCTTCCTCCATCCGCTGGAGCTTGCGGAGGGGATCTCCCGGAACTTGGTCACGTTGGTACGGGACCCAACGTTTGTTTTGAAGGTGGAGGTGGCAAGGTGTTTGTACGGGAACACCCAGTCTATGTCCAACCCAGAGCCCATTATGTAATCCACGATCTCCCTCCTCTCGTGGGAACCAAGCGTAAGGACGTCGGGCATGGTCACATGCGCGTGATATCCACGTCCTCCGGAGAATGTAATATCCACATCCTCATAATTGAATCCGAAGTCGTCGAATATGTAAGAGTCGCATAGTTTGATCATTTCCGTACGTATCTCGCGGAGCATTTCGGGATAGGTCATGTTCTCCGCACCTTCCAGATGGTCGGCGTCAAGATCGAAGATAAGTTCCGCCCCTAACCAGTCCTTCTCCTCCATGGTCGGTGCGGCGGGATGTCTGTAATACGCCGTGGAATAATAACAGTGAGCGGGCACGTTGGATGCCACGAACCTCCACAGTTCGGCCTCGTTCGCGAAGGCAAGATGCCTCTGCATCATGTTACGGCCGAAATACATGAAACCGAACTCCCTGCGGGTGAAACGCTCCGGTAGAATCGGAGAATGTTCCTTGTAATATTTCCTGATGCATTTCAGGAGAAAACGGGAGTCCCTGTCCATGGACCTCACCTAGCGCAAGGAACGTATAATTATTTGTCCGTGGCTTGGGTATCATGGTGGAAAAGGTCCCGATCTACGATAATCACATCCATATGAGTCCTTCCGGACGCAATATAGATGCTATACAGGAGTTCGAGGCCGCAGGCGGGACCGGATTCACCTTGGTCAATCTACCTTACAAGGAAGTCCACATCCGAGAAGCGATGGACTTCGTCAAGGCCTTTGAGATAACTTATGAGATGGCATCCCTCGTTAGGGAACATACGAGTCTGGATATCAACGTTGCAGTCGGCCCTTATCCCATCTTGTTACTGGGTCTTGCAGAGGAGCACGGTATACAGAAAGCGAAGGAAGTGATGATCGAGGGCATGGAGATCGCCGGAACTGCCGTGGCAGAAGGGAAAGCACAGGCCATAGGCGAGGTCGGAAGACCCCACTTCGACGTCAGCGAGGAGATATGGGACGCTTCCAACGAGATATTGCTGGAAGGGATGAGGATAGCCGCCGAGAATGATTGTCCGATGATAATCCACAGCGAGGCAGGGACGATAGAGACGAACCGTTCGCTTTCCGAAATGGCATCAAAGGCAGGACTCGATAGAGGCATGGTCGTGAAACACTCATCACCACCCTTTGTGACGTATGAGGAGAACTTCGGTATCATGCCGTCCATACCGGCATCCAGGAATCTGATACGGGAGGCAATTTCGAAAGGTTCCGACCGTTTCATGCTCGAGACGGATTACTACGATGACCCGGAGAAACCCGGTGCCAGAATGTCAGTCAACACGGTCCCCAAGAGGATAAAGGCGATGCTGGCCAACGGGGAGATATCCGAGGAAAACGTCTTTCGCATAGGCGAGGACATCCCGAAACGTCTGTTCCGTCACAGATAAGCTTTTTGAACGATGGCGGTTTACTATAGTATATGAAAGCAAGTGTCCGCTGCGTCTACAATGAAGGTTCTCAACCGGGAACCCCCTATATCGGAGCCAAGGGATTCTCCCTACTGATAGAGGTCGACGGAGAACGCACCTTGTTTGGAACAGGTCTCCGGGGACGTTATCTGATACACAACACGGACCACCTCGAGATTGATGCCGACTCCATAGACCGTATCGTGATATCCCATGACCATGCGGACCATGCGATGGGTTTAAGCTCGCTTCTATCCGAAAGGACGAAACAGGTACCCATTTACGCCCCACGGGAGGCGTGGGGGCGGAAGGGGAGATTCTCCAAGAACGGGATACAGATTACGAAGGGCGCGGCACCCAACAGTAGGAGGGTAGACGTTGACGGGTGGACCCGTCTCAGCAAGCATCTTTACCTTACTCCGCCGGTGCCGGCGGCCAACACACATGAGACATTCGCGGTGATTATCGGCGACAGCCGTCCGATATTGATAAGCGGATGTTGCCACTGCGGTGTCGAGAAGATATTCGAAATGATCAGGAACAAGTTCGGCGACAATCCCAAGACCCTGATAGGCGGATTACACATGGAAAACATGCCAAAGGACGATGCGTATGACGTTGCGGACATACTGCAGAACTCTGAGTGCAACGACCTGCACCTCAATCACTGCACCGGACCGAAGGGCGCATTACGCCTTAGGGAGAAGCTTTCCTTGAAAGGCGTCAACGAGTTCATCGTAGGCGATAAGTTGGAATATGAGCTTGGTTTAATAAGGAACGAGGTTGAGTAATGGCGATAAAGTGGCATTTCAGGACGGCGATAATGTTCGCCTTCCTTACGTTATTGTTTGCGTCCGTAGGTTGGGTCGTGGGCTGGTTCTTCGGCGATCCCATAATAGGACTGGTGGTTCTGGTGGTCTTCGCCGTGATAATATTGACGGTGTCGACCCTGCTCTCCAAAAGCAGGGCGCTCAGGTCCAACCGCGTCAAGTTGGTGACGGAGGCCGAGGAGCCTCGCCTTTACCGCATAGTCCGTTCCATCACACAGAAGGCGGACATACCGATGCCGGAGGTCGGTGTCATCGAGGCATTCATGCCCAATGCGTTTGCGACCGGCAGCGGTCCGAAGAATGCCGCGGTAGTGGCGACCAGGGGACTGCTGGACATGCTGAACGACGATGAGCTAGAAGGCGTCATGGCCCACGAGATATCACATGTCATGAACCGTGACATTCTGGTGATGTCCATCGCCTCCGCGGTCTCCGCGGTGATCGCGTTCGTAGGAAGGATAGGAATCTACATGGCAATGTTCAGCGGAGGCAACAGCAAGGACAGGGGTGCATTCATCCTTTTGGCGATAGTCGGTTACATAACATTGCCTATAGCGGCACTTCTGATCCAATTGGGCATCTCACGCAACCGGGAGTTCCTCGCAGACGAGTCGGCAGCAAAAATCACGCTCAAACCAGAGGCTCTGGCAAGCGCCCTTATAACGATAGAGAAGGGATGTAACAGCCCCCGCAACAAATACGATAACCCAGCATACTCATCTGTATGGATATCCAACCCCAACGGCACCAGAAAGTCCTTCATGAGGAGGATATTCAGCACACATCCCGATACAAGTGACCGCGTGGAACGTCTCTACAAGCTTTCCGAGAAACAGGGAAGATATACGGCACCACGTGTCTACGACATCAGTGAAGACGGGAAATCCGATCCGTTCTGGAAGAGATAAGGTAACTTACCTCACGGGTTCCCATTTAGAGATCTCATTGACCTTGGACAGCGATGAGCCCTTCTTGATCTCCTCGCGTGTACGGTCCTCATGTTCGTGGACATCTAAGGCACGGTTGGCAATCTCGACGGCCTCCTCCTTCGGGACGACGACGAGACCGCTCTCATCACCGATTATCCAATCGCCGGTGCGGACCCATTGTCCGCCAACAGAGATCTCTATCCCGATACCTCCATAACCCTTAGCCTCCCCGGCACATGGTACCGCATCCCTCGCGAACGCGGGAAAGCCCATCTCTCTGATATCGTCTATATCGCGGATGTTCCCGTCTATGACGACGCCATTACAGCCTGCGATGACTGCAGACGTCGAGGCAAGCTCGCCCCATACCGCCATCCAGCCTCCTCCGGTGTCGACGACTATGATGTCTCCTGGACTGGCTTTGTCTATGGCCTCGATCGGCTTCGCCCAATCCCCATTGGCGGTCTGTACGGTAAGTGCACGGCCGACCATACGGGTACCGTCCTTGATGTAGGGCCTAAGTCCTAAGATTATGCCCTTCTTGTGAAATGCATCTGAAATATTACAGGTGGATACACGTGAGAACGCCTCGAACAGCCCATCCTCACCGTATTTCTTAGCGAGGACGGTGTTCACCTCGACACCCTCCATGGATCTTTTGACCATCGCCGTCGCTTCCTTTATATCGGTGGCCTTGAGGATACCTCCACCGACGATTATGATGGTGGCACCAGATTTGACGTAATCCCCTGCGGTCTCGGCGGTTATTCCGCCAGCGACGGCAATGGGTATCGATGTCTTCTCTACGATCTCCTTGAGAATCTCCAACGGAGGGGCCTCACCTCTCATCTGTGTGTCTATCCCCATATGGAGGCATATGTATGCCACTCCGAGCCTCTCGACCTCTTTGGACCTGGTGACCCGGTCCGGCACGTTGATCATGTCGATCATGATTTCCGCACCGTACTTCCTTCCGGCTGCTACGGCCTCGGTTATCGTGGAATCATCCGCAAGTCCCATGACGGTGACGATGTCCGCACCTGCCTTCGCGGCTATCTCGACCTCGAAGGCACCCACATCCATGGTCTTCATGTCGGCTACTATCTTCTTGTCAGGGAATTCCCTTCTAAGTAGACGTATCACCTCGGCCCCGCCGCTCTTGATGAGGGGTGTACCCACCTCTATCCAGTCAGCGCCGCCTTCCACAGCATCTCTGGCTATCGGAATACTACGGCTGACCTGCATTATATCTAGAGCTACCTGAAGGACTGCGCACATACCGTTGTAATCCTCTGAAACTTATATACAATTGTTGATGAGGTGCCACTCAGCTCGCCCGTCTATCATCAACGATCAGCTCGAAAACGATTCATCATCGTGGCATCACTTCATATGGGGACCATGTTTAAACATACTTTCCCGGAATTCAAAAAAGATATAACCAACGCGTGTCATCGCACTCCATATGTCTGAAGGAAGAATAACGCCAGAACCAAGGCCCAAACTCGATAGGAGCAGAATCACCGTTCTGTTTGTTGATATTAACAACGACCTGCAGTCACAGATTGCCGAACATTATGCTAAGAGGATGTTCCCTAAGACATACCAGGTTTTCAGCGCAGGTCCGAAACCAGACTCAGTGGATTGCGACCTCATCATAACCATGCACAAGCACGACGAGGACATCAGACGTCACAGGTCTAAGGACTACGATAACGAGTTCATGCCGGAGGAGGACGATTATGACCTAGTTGTATACACTCATAAATCGGTCTTCGAAGAATACGCCACCGAGTCCAAATGGAAGGGCAGACAGATCCTTGCAGACATGGGCGGTAGAGAGGATTTCAAAGCCACCGACGACCAGGAACTCGAAGAGGAGATGTGGGAGATGGCGATGCGCATCAAAGAATGGGTTAAAGAAAACATGGAAGACCCAGAACATCTTAGGTCACTGATATCCGCCTAAGTGGGCGATATCTATCCGAATACAACCATAAAAAGTCCTTATGACATACCTTTTTAGCGGAGTAATGTTCATCAGAGGAAGGTGAAGAGAGAGACTGTGCTACGCATATGGGAAGCGTTAGGGGACGATACGGTGACTACGTCCGAGGCCGCAGATAGGCTTACGGACACATTCGATGAGAAATGTCCAGACGACCTCGCAAGGACCTTCACCAAGCTCAGGAAGAAGGGACTGCTCAAAGGAAAGGTCTCGCCTGAGATAGGTGGATGGACATGGTGGGCGGACAACGAATGTCGCTCAAAGGAAATAACAGTAAAAGGGGGAGAATGATTTGGCCAACTATCAGGATGGAGACATACAGACTGCATGGGACGAGATCCTAGCATCAGAGCAGCACAGGATCCTGATATCCGGAATAGCCGCCGGATACCCCGACATAAAAACATTATACGTAAGATATTCGGACATCGACGCATATGATACGGATTTCGCGATGTTCGTTCTGGACAATCCGGACAGATGCATCAGGATAGGGGTAGAATCAGCACGCTCGCTGATGCCTCCGACCTGGGACAAGAGGGATGATGTGAACCTGAGGCTGATAGGTCTACCCAGGGATTCATTCGTGGACATCAGGAGACTGAGGGCGAAGCATCTCGGGAAGGTCGTGGCCGTTGACGGGTTGGTACGTAAGGTCACCGCCGTAAGGCCGAGAATGACGCAGGCACTGTTCACATGTGCGAGATGCGGTTCGGAGCAGTGGGTCCCCCAGAGGACCATGCTGCTTGCCGATCCCATGATGTGCACTAACCCAGACGGTAATTGCAACAAACAGGCCACCCGGTTCGTACTCGACGATAAATCCTCAAAATATGTGGACACGCAGAAAATCGAGATACAGGAAAGCCCGGAAGGTCTCAGGGGAGGAGCCCAACCAGAAAGGCTAGCTGGATTCCTGGAGGACGACATATCCGGCGCGGTCACAGCAGGTAACCGCGTAACCATGAACGGCATCGTCCGTTCGGTTGAAAAACCAGAAAGGGACAAGTCCACCGTTTTCGACATCTACATGGACGTGATGTCTATCGAGTTCGAACAGCACGAGTACGATGAGATACAGATCACGGACGAGGACGAGAAGAAGATAATCGAGATGTCCAATGACCCCAAGCTCTACGATAACATCACCGCTTCGATATCCCCGACCATATACGGATTGGATCAAGTGAAGCAGGCGTTGGCGTTACAGCTCTTCGGAGGATGTCAGAAGAGCATGGACGACGGGACCTCGATACGCGGTGATATGCACATACTCATGATAGGGGACCCGGGTGTGGCGAAGTCGCAACTGCTCAGATACATGAGCAACCTAGCTCCCAGAGGGATATACACCTCAGGTAAATCCGCCAGTGCGGCAGGTCTCACCGCCGCAGCCGTAAAGGACGATTTCGGCGACGGAAGATGGACGCTGGAGGCAGGTGCGCTTGTGCTTGCCGACAAAGGTCTAGCCTGTATAGACGAGTTGGATAAGATGACGACTCAGGACCGTTCGTCGCTTCACGAGGCGATGGAATCCCAGAAGATATCCGTTGCCAAAGCCGGAATAACCGCAACACTGCAATGCAGATGTTCGATGCTCGCGGCCGCCAACCCCAAGTACGGCAGGTTCGAGGACACGGACACGATTACGAATCAGATAGACCTTCCACCAGCCTTGATGTCACGTTTCGACATGATATTCGTGATGACGGACAAGCCAAACAAGGAACTGGACGCCGAAATCACCACACACATCCTCAAGGCGCACCGCCGCGGACAGGTCCGCGCGATGAAGGAAGGCACTGTACTAACAGGCGTGGACGCCGATAAGATAATGGAACAGACGGAGGACATCCGTCCTTACTATGACATAGAGACCCTTAGGAAATACGTCGCATATTCCAAACGCATAGTTCCCGTGATGACCGACGAGGCGGCGAGGATAATCGAGCTAAGCTATCTGAACATCAGGAAGATGGGCGAGGGAGAGAACTCATCAGTACCCATAACCGCAAGGCAGCTCGAGGGATACGTACGTCTCTCGGAGGCATCGGCCCGAATGAGGCTCAGCAACGTCGTGACCGACGTCGACGCGAATCGTGCGGTGGACATGGTGGAGTATTATCTAGGGAAGATAGCCGCACCCGACGGAGGCCAGTGGGACATCGATAGGATGACGACCGGTATAACCAAGAAGGATCGCGACAGCGCGAAGGTGATAAGGGATATAGTCAGCCTTTACGGATCCGATACAGGAATATCTATAGAGGAGATAATCAAACACACCGCCGAGGAAGGCATAGACGAGGAAGAGGTACGGAAAGTAACCAAGAAGATCTACGAGGCAGGGGACTTCTTCTCACCGTCCTCGGGAATATACAAGAAGGCATGAAGATGATAAGGGCAAGATTACACAGGAAAGGAGATGAATGGATGCTCGCGGCATGCGATGATGAGCTTGCAGGTAAGACCTTCGGCGAAGGAAAGGTCAAATTCACCCTGTCCGAGAATTACTATGGAACGGAATCGATGTCCGAGGAGACGCTGGCTGAACGCATGGGGTCGGTATCCGTCATGAACCTGTTCGGCGAAAGGACGATCGCCATAGGGATAGAGAAAGGATACGTGGATCCGAAGACGGTCATCATCGTCGCTGGGATCAAGCACGCACAGGTGGTGTACCTTTGAGATTCTGTGTGAAATGCGGTACCGACGTGGAATCCCCGGTGGACGGACTGTGCATCGAATGCTACCTAGACGGGCGCCAGTTCTCAAACCTGCCTCAATACATGGATCTCGAGGTATGTGCGGTATGTCACGAGTTCTACATGAGGAATCGATGGATACCCAAGGAGCCCCGCAAGGCGGCGGAGGATGCGGCAGCCAACGAACTCCGCGTCATCGAGGGAAGCCGCGTGATCTCAATAAGCACATTCTCCAAGATACTTGATCCTAAGACATACGAGGTGCATGTCGTAGCTGAAATATCGGTTCGCGACGTCACTGTGGAATCGGAAGCCGTAACGACGGTCAGGATCCAGAACACCGTATGTAAGAGGTGTTCAAGGGTAAAGGGGAGCTATTACGAATCCATATTACAGATACGTTCGGAGGAGCGTACTCTAGATGAGAAGACGGTAGACGACGTTATCAGGATAATCATGAAATACGTTGACCGAGAGGCAGAGACCAATCGTCAATACTTCATTTCCAAAGTCCTAAAGATACACGGCGGGGCGGACTTCTATATCTCATCAATCGCTTTGGGGCGCATATTGTCCAAGATGATATCCGATAGATATTGCGGTGAGACCAAAGAGTCCTTCAAACTCGTGGGAAGGAAACCCGACGGTCAGGACATGTACCGCGTGACATATCTCGTGCGTCTCCCTAAGTTCAAGGCCGGGGACATCGTGATCTGGAAGGACAGATATTTCAGACTCAAAAGCGTCTCCGCGTCCGGAGGGAGATTAATCTCCCTCAAGGAGTTCAAACCCAAATCCGTCCCGAGGGCGGATATGGGCACGGTCAAAGTTTATAGGACCGAGGACGAACTCATAGACGCGACCGTAGTAAGTGGGACCGCTCCGGAGATACAGGCCCTTCATCCGACCACCCTAGAGACGGTGGACCTGAAGGTACCGAAGGATGTGGAGATCGGGGAAACGGTAAAGGTCATCGACATCGAAGGTACGATGTACTACGTCCCGTAAACGTTTTTCAATACCTTCGCCATGTATAGCCATGATTAAACTGCCCGAACCCATAGAGGACGTCGTATTCAACCTGTTGAGAGCGGCCAATACCAGGCTACCATCCGATATAGGATGGGCGTTGGAGGCCGCCGCAGGATGGGAACAGAATGAGACGGCCTATTATCAGCTCGGAGCGATAATGGACAACGTGCGGAAGTCCAAATTCATGTCCAGACCCATGTGTCAGGACACCGGCATACCCATATTCTACGTCAAGGGGAAGTTCGATTCATCGATAACCGACGACATAAGTAAGGGACTGATCAGAGCCACGAGGGAGGTACCCCTGAGACCGAACACGGTGGACCCGATATCCCGTAAACCTTATGAGGACAACCTAGGTGAGGGGATGCCTATAATACACTTCATCCCAACAGATGATGATTTCACGGAGATCACGGTGATGCCAAAGGGAGCGGGTTCCGAGAACATGACGAAACTCGCGATGCTGAAACCCTCCGACGGTATGGAGGGAGTCAAAAAAATGGTGATTGACACGGTTCTGGACGCGGGAGGACTTCCATGTCCGCCCGGAATCATCGGCATTGGAATAGGAGGGACCGCAGATCAATGCATCCTCATGGCTAAGGAGGCATTGCTACTTCCGATAGGGGAGGAGAACCCGGACCCAATCCTCAATGAATTGGAGGAGGAGGTCTTCGTCAAACTGAATTCCAGCGGATTGGGTCCGATGGGATTGGGGGGCACCACCACCGTACTTGGTGTAAGGGCGAAGAAGGCAGCATGTCATACCGCAAGCCTCCCCGTTGCGGTAAACATAGGATGTTGGGCGCTACGCAGGGCATCGGCTAGGATAACGGATGACAAGGTCGAGTATTCACAGGAGGGTTTCAATTGAACCTCATATCCCCGTTGGACGAGAAGACGGTCCGTTCGCTGACCATCGGTGACACGGTATTCATCAAAGGTCCGATAATAACCGGACGTGACGAGATGCACATCAGGGCCCTGAAGATGTTAAGGGCAGGCGAAGAGGTACCCAAGGAGATCTACAATTCCGTCCTCTACCATTGCGGACCGATAATGGTGGAATCAAAGAAGAAATGGATCGCGGTGGCCGCAGGCCCTACGACAAGCGCAAGGATGAACGATCTCGAACCGGAGATGATAGAAAGGTTCGGGATCAAGGCGATAATAGGCAAGGGCGGGATGTCCGAGGAGGTCGCCGAGGCCATGAGGAAGCACGGTTGTGTATACTTGGCGGCGGTTGGGGGTACTGCGGTATCCCTTGCAGAGGGTCTCGGTGAGAGTACAGGTTCCTACTGGAATGATCTGGGGATGGCCGAGGCAATCTGGATGTTCGATGCCGATAATTTCGGACCACTGACGGTGGCCATCGATACGAAGGGCGGCAACCTTTACGAAGAAGTCCGTAAGAATATCAAACGCTGATCATTCCTCATCATCCAGGCTGTCGCCTATCATGATGAGGCTTTCCGGATGTCTCTTCATCCAGAACACATACAACAGGACAACTCCTAGAAGGACAAAGGCCGCCGTAAGCCCAATCAGTGAGAACAGGTGGGGCATGTCAAAGCCCCAATATACGGTCTCTGGAGCCAACTGTAAGGTTATGACAGGTATATTCACGGACGTGGTATATTCTTGGGCGTTAGTCTCAAAATCTATGAATCCCCCCCGTTCAACAAGTATGGAATATTTATTTCCCGGCTTAAAACCCAACTCGAAGACCCCATCATTCGAGGTCACCACGGAACTAACACTCTTGCCGTTTTGAATCAGGGAGACCGTGGCACCTTCAACACCCGAACCCCCATATTCGACAGACCCCGTGATATTGACATCCGGAAGGTCAAATACGTATGGAGCGGGCAATTCCACAATCCCTCCCTCCGGTTCCGGAACATCCATCCAGGGGCCGGTAAGGGGTAGGTTGTTAGCTCCGTATACGCATGAAATGGAGATAGTATGGGAGGCGCCAGGATAATAAACACCAGTAATGGTAACATCGAATTCACCATTTACTATACTGCCTGATCCAGATTCAATCCCTTTAATGGGCGACGTGTCACCAGGCACAATCTGTTGCCACATCAGACAGATATCGGCGTCCTCGACCGTCTTACCGTCATATTTCACCACACCTTTGAAATGGACGGTTTCCGGCGCCGCTTCAGCCTCATCGATAGACAGTACAAGTACTGCTGCAGGGACGAGCATCAATATCACTATCATAAGTGCGGTGACGCGGCCTTTCATAGAAAGGCAATCACATGTCGTAGTTATAATCCTTCTTTTGTTGATGCAAGAATACTAAATACCTGTAATACTAAACACTAGGGATAGGCGTTTCAATGATAGAGAGATCAGATAAGGAGTACACAAAGGAAGAAGTTCTAGGGGTAATGGAACCTTTGATCTCCACATGGTTCACGGAAAGGTTCGACGTACTCACCGAACCACAGTCGATGGCCATACCCCTCATTCATCAGAAAAAGAATGTTCTCGTATCCTCCCCCACAGGGTCAGGAAAGACATTAACTGCATTTACAAGCATAATAAACGAACTTACGAAATATGCCGCGGCAGGAACCTTGGAGGACAGGATCTACTGTGTCTACATATCTCCACTGAAAGCTCTGGCAAATGACGTCAACCGCAATCTTAACGAACCGTTGGAGCAGATGGCGCAGGTTGCCATCGACCACGGGCTCGAACCCCCGGGAATAAAGGTAGCCGTACGTTCAGGCGACACGCCTCAGAGCGAGAGACAGAAGATGGCGAGACGTCCGCCGCACATACTGATCACCACCCCGGAGTCACTGGCCCTGATAATGTCCTCTCCCAAATTCAAGGAGAAGTTCAAACAGGTCGAGTGGGTCATACTCGACGAGATACACGATATCTGCGACTCCAAGAGAGGTGCCTTCCTATCACTCACCCTCGAACGCCTCAGGGAATGGTGCGATACGGATTTCATGCGCATCGGACTCTCAGCTACGTTAGCTCCCATGGATGCCATCGCCGGATATCTGGTTGGGAACAACCCGGATGGTTCGACGCGTGACGTGACGATAGTGGAATCGGATTCCAAGAAACAACTGGACCTCAAGGTCATATGTCCGGCCACGGACATGACCGCCCTATCCTCTGAGATGGTCAACTCGATGATGTACGATGAGCTCAAGGAGATGGTCGACGGGCATGAGACCACGCTGGTGTTCACCAACACACGTTCCGGTGCCGAAAGCGTCGTATACAAACTGAAGGAACGGGGATTGGACAACATAGAGGTCCATCACAGCTCCCTCGGAAGGGAGATCAGACTGGACGTCGAGGAGCGTTTGAAGAGGGGGGAGATCAAATGTGTCGTATCCTCCACCTCGCTGGAATTGGGCATAGACATAGGGTCCATCGATCTGGTATGTCAGATCGGCTCGCCCAAATCCGTCGCAAAGGGGTTACAGAGGATAGGCCGCAGCGGTCACAGCTACGGACATGTGGCGAAGGGAAGGCTATTGGTATTCGACCCCGACGACCTGGTGGAATGTGCCGTGTTGTGCCGTTCCGCGCACCGTGGTAACATCGACCGGGTAAGGATCCCGGAGAACGCTCTGGACGTACTTTCGCAATCCATAGTCGGGATGAGCCTCGACGACAGATGGGACATCGAGGAGGCCTACAGGATGGTCAAGGGGTCATACTGCTACAGGAACCTCACCAAGAAGGAGTTCATGAGCGTTATCAGATATCTTGGAAGCCGCGACGAGTTCGAAGGTGTCTACTCAAAGATATGGTACGACGAGGAAGAGAATCAATTCGGCAGGAGAAAGGGAACCAGGATGATTTATTACATGAACCTGGGCACAATCCCCGAGGAAGCCAACTACAGAGTCATAACCGCCCACGGAACCATGGCCGGTGAATTATCGGAGAAGTTCGTCGAACGACTCGCACCAAGGGACGTGTTCGTCCTCGGCGGTCGTTCATACGAGTTCGTGAGATCCAAGGGTATGACTGCACACGTCAAGGAGGCCACCGGGCGCAAACCCACGGTTCCATCATGGGCGGGTGAGATGCTCCCGAGATCCTTCGATCTATCAATGGACATCGCCGAGTTCAGGAAGGAGATGGCCGGGAACCTCCACAGAAACACCGGCGAACTCATCGACGAGATGGGAGTGGACCTCTACATCGACGAAGGGTCCGCAAGGAGCATAATATCATATTTCAGGGAACAGGAAGTGGTCACCGGGTTCATACCGGACTCCGAGACCTTGGCTGTCGAGGAGTACATAGACCCCGAAGGGAACCAGAGGCTCGTGTTTCACTACCCCTTCGGAAGACGTGTCAATGACGCCTTGGCGAGAGGTTACGCGTACCGTCTGACAAACATTCTAGGCACCAACGTATCCGTCACGGTGTCCGATGACAACTTCATGATCGGTACATCGCGCAAGGTTGACCTGTCAAAGCTCCAGGACATGGTGAAGGCCAGGGACCTGGAGCAGATACTAAGGAAGGCCATCAAGGATTCGGAGATATTCAAGCTGAGGTTCAGGCACACCGCATCTCGAAGTTTCATGATCCTCAGAAACTACAAGGGACGCCCGATATCCGTGAACAGGCAGCAGATTCGTTCATCGTACCTTTTAGAGGAACTCGGGAACATGGAGAGCATGCCTGTGATCGAGGAGACCTACAGGGAGATCATGGAGGACGATATGGACATCCGTAACGCGGAACACGTTCTCAAGCTCATCGAGGACGGTAAGATGGGCGTATCCCCCATCCCGTTCACGGGAACCCCCTCGCCATTCGCCCACAGCGCGATAATATCCTCCTTCTCGGACATAGTGCTGATGGAGGACCGTTCCGCTTTACTGAGGCAGCTGCACCGCAAGGTCCTTTACCGTGCATTGGGGGATTCCGTCAAGGACTTCGAGTTCGATGAGGACCAACTTGTCCCATACTACAGGGAGAAGATAGGACGTGTGCAGGCCAAGGAGGACATCGTACCTCTGCTATTGCGCACCGGACCGATGCAAGCACTTCGTGAGAGGGGACGCAACCTATACTCCTACTCCGACGAGGACAACAAGACCGTCGACAGATGGGTAAAGGAACTCTTAGAGGAGGGGAAGATCGGATCGGTCTTCATGGACGACCCCTACGTGATGGTCTCAGACGAGGTTCAATATTACGCCGCGGCGACCGTCAAGGAAAGGGACATGACGGACATAGACAACAGGGTTTTCGCAGAGATAGATGAGAACACAGCGATAAACGACGTCGCCAAGAAGCTGGAGGTCAGCGAGGACATGGTCTTCCGTTCCACGCGCAAGCTGGAATCCATGTATCTCATCGGAAGATCCGCGATAACTGGAAGGGGAAAGTGGCTTTACTCCAAGACGAACCTCCCCGAGGTCGACAGGAAACAAGCCACCGACCGTATAATCCTGAGACATCTAGAATGCTACGCACCTGCGACGGTGATGGAGGTGTCATTTGCACTCTCACTCACTGAGGAAGAGGCACGCTCATCATTGGAATCACTGGTAGGTGCCGCGGACGTCGTCAAAGGTCGTTTCCTAATAGCCGAGACCGACCAGTACATGCTCAGGGACGACAGGATGAGGCTCCGCGCAGGTAAGGAAAACGTCTACAGCTTCAAGACCGTGGACGACTACCGTGCCACCAAAGGGAGGAGCTTCCCCAACATAAGGGGCTTCTTCGAGTTCTACGGGTCCGCAGGAAGCCCAATAGACGTATTCAGCCGCGTTGAGAACTTCGACCTTAACGAATGGAACAGGATGCGCATGGACGGAGAACTCCTTCTGGGAAGGTTCACCCGCGGACGTGTCAGATACGTGCTGGCCGAGGACGCTTCAAAGTTAGCGATGCTGAGATTGGACGAGACGGAACCTGTTGACGAGAAGGTGCTCAGGACAATCGAGAACATGGGTAGCGCAACGATGCGTCAGCTCGACAGCGTGGTCCAGATGGACAAGGAAGCCCTCAAGGCATCGCTTTACAGGCTTGACCGCTCATTGAAGGTCGTAAGGGGATTCAGCGACAGGGAGAACTGGGTCTCAGAGAACATATACGAGGTGTTCCGCCCCGAAGACCAGAGAGAAGACTCTCTGAAGGATCTCGTAAAGAACATAGTTGGCGCATACGGCCCAGTGCCCATGCAGGCCATGAGGTTCATGCTGGGATTGGCGCCCGAGGACGTCAAGAGACTGTTGGACGAGATAGGCGTATCCGAGATAATAGTCGGGGATTCCCAGACGACGATGTACGTCTTCGAGGACGAGGTGCACAATCTGGAAGAGGTTCCCGAGTACGAGCCGGATATCCGTCTATGCACCCCGTGGGATCCGGACATCTCATCCAAATGGGCTGAGCTTTCCGCACGTTACGGGGACAAATGGGTGTACCCACTGATACGGGGATCCGAACTCATAGGCGCCCTGGAGATGTGGGAGATGTCGGGATGTATCGACATCAGGGCATTCGACCTCAACCACGAGGTGCTACTCCCGGACGCGCTCAGGGCCATCGATGATCTGATGGGATTCTACAACATGAAGGGCACGGACATAGTCCGTATCCGAGAAGTCATGGAGAAGGACGCCGCCGAACTCCCGGAGGAGACGGTCGAGATACTGGAGAAATCCGGTTACGTGTTCGTCAACGGATTCTACGCAAAGGGCGAGTTCGTAGAGTACAGCATGGATGACGGAGAACACCTCAGTTACATATTCAAGAGGCAGCACGTCGGGAGTCACGACAAGTACCCGACGGTCGTAAACGCGGTCGACGCCCGCGGATACATACGCGGTGACCAGGAGATCTACACAAGAGTCCTAGATAAGACGACCATGAAGAGGCAGAAGGACAGAGGGTATCTGGTCAAGACCAAGTTATATCCGAATTACTCAGGTTACACCACCCCGGACTTCGCAAAGCTCTACAGGGCCGCGAAGGCCGAGGAGATGGACGAGGAGGAAAGCACCATCCTGTCCCTGATAAGGGACCATTCCCCCATATCCAAGAGGGAGATAGTCAACTCCTCGCCATATTCCGAACCACGAACCAACGATGCGATCACAAAACTCACGAACCTGACCGCAGTCTATCAAGACTCCGATTCGTACTACAGGGAGGTCCCGATGCCCGGAATCTCCAAGGAGGATGCGATGAAAAAGGTATTGAGGTACCATTTCTCGGATTTCGGTATATCGTCCGCGGAGGACCTGTCGAGGATGATGCCCGCCCGCATGTCCGAGATACGTTCGGCACTGGCATCCTTGGAGGATGAGGGATATCTCAAAAAAGGATTCCTCATAAAGGATGATCCGACCGTCTATTGGATGCTGTCAGAGGACGTCGGCAAGGAACACGAGCTACACAAGGGCAAATTCATACTGAACTCCCAGGACAACCTCCACGTTTTCCTGAGACCCTACATCAAGAAGACCTCCGCGGGCAGCGAGGCGGTGGTCATAGACGGTACCGAGATAATCGGCTCGTTCAAGGGCAGGATCTCATATGCTGGATCAAAGATAGACGATTTCGAAGGTTCCGATAGCGCCTACAAGTTCCTGAACACTGCGGCGAGGTCACAAGGGGTGCTGATAGGGAACACCAAGGCCGAGGAGCCCGAGGAAGATTGGGACGCGGTGGAATTCTATCTCAAATCCAACCCTGGTGCAATAACACGTAAGTGATTTATACAAATTGAACTATTGTTAACATATGAAAATTCCGTGTGAGATCGTAGTTTGGTATGTCCTTCCAACCATACGTAGGGAGATTGCCAAAGAACTTGTCAGGGTACACGGTTTGAAACAGGCGGTCGTAGCAAGGAAGTTCGAAGTAACGGACGCGGCCATATCCCAATACATCACAAGGAAACGCGGAGAGAACGAGATCATCCAGAACAGTAAACACTATGATGCGTTCATAGCCGAGATCCAAGTATCCGCCGAGAAGCTGGTAAGCGACGATTGCGATTTCGCCGCCGAGGTCTGCAGGCTCTGCGGTGTTGTGAAGGAATGCGGTATGCTGGCTGAGATCTACGAAGGGTATACCGGATACAAACCGCCGAGATGCGCGCTTCCCGACAAGGACGTTCAGTATAGAATGTCCATCGAATGATACAATAATTCCTGGGCGTATCCTGCGTACCGTCCGAACATGGCACGTCCAGCTTCAGCGGTCCTTTTGTAATTGCCGTCAACGCCGTAGATGTCCCTCATGACCCTTGAGATCCTGGCGTCCACAGGGAAGGATTCCAGATGTCCGTATGCGAACAAAGCCACACAATCAGCGACTTTAGGACCTATCCCGGACACCCTTTGCAGCTCCGTTATACAATCCTGATAATCCAGTTCCCTCAGTGACTCGAGGTCGTATTCGCCGTCCTCGGTCTTCTGAGCAAACTCAACGAAACGGTCGGCGCGGTAACCTAACCTACACTCCTCGATAGTCTCGCAACCGTTCAGTATCTGTTTTGGTGTAGGGAATGAACAAACGCCCCCAAGATCCGTACCGTAACGGTCACATACGGATTCCACCATCTTAGATATCCGTTTGACGTTCGCGTTCGTCGCAAGTATGTACGTCGCCGTGCATTCCCAAGGATCCTGCCTCAGGATTCTCATACCGGGGCATGAGGTCGCAAGTTTCGCGACATGGGCGTCCTTTGAGGAGATCTCATCCATTATGGATGAAAGGTCATCCCCGTGTCGGAAATAATCAAGAATCTTCTCCCTTGTCGTACCTTTGAAAAGAAATCCATTCCCCGTTTGAACAAGTTCGATCCTATCCTGACCGATGACCCCTTTCCATGCCCCGTCCACCTTTTTCCATCGGTGCGCCTGTCCGCAGCCCAAGGTAGGGTCCAATGAGACATCCATCTCGATCTCCATAGGTCTTTGATGCGTTCAGGATAATAATCATTTTCCCGAACAAACACTGTGACGAAAATGTCATAAAATCATGACCCAGTATTATAGAATCAGTTGATTCAAGCGGGCAATGGTAAAATATCACTACCACCGTCACCGTGGTATGAGATTCGGACCTGCAGGGTATCCAAAGCAGGGCAAGGATGCCTTTAGCTCTCTCGAATATACCAGATCAATAGGATTGGACGCATTGGAAGTGGGACTTGTACGCGGAGTCCGCATCAAAGAGGAACACGCTCTAAAGGTGGGCGAGAAAGCCAAGGAACTCGACATCAGATTATCCTGCCACGCTCCATATTTCATCAATTTCAATTCCGATAACCAGGAGACCCGGGACAAGAGCGTCAGATGGGTGATGGACACTGCACGTGTCGCCCATTCCATGGGAGCATACATCATCGTCATACACGCCGCATCCTACGGTAAGTCCCCCGAGGAGGCTCTGGACTCGGTAATCGAAGGCCTAATTGTCTGTAAGGACAATCTTGACAACGAAGGCATCGATGATGTCATCCTAGGCGTCGAGACGATGGGAAAGAAGGGGCAGTTCGGGACGCTCGACGAAATCGAGAAGATCGTCGAAGGAGTAGACGGTGTCCGTCCCGTGTTGGACGTAGCTCATGTACACGCAAGAAACGGAGGGTTCCTGAAGACCGAGGATGATATGAGGGCGCTCGTCGACCAGTTCTTCCCGATGACCGGCGACATTGCCCATTTCCATATCAGCTGCATCGAATATGGTGAAAAAGGGGAGATAAGGCATCTTACCTTGGATCACAAAGATCCCGATATGCAGCTTTTAGCTAACGTTTTGAACGATTACGACAAAGACTGCACATTCATCTGCGAATCCCCCGAGACATCCGCGGATGCGGTTGTTTTCAAGAGCATGTTCCCGAGGTTCGACTAAGGCGACCTGGTGTAAACATTTAAAAGCTAAAGCTCATTTGCGCCTCATACGCCACTGTGGCTCAGCGGTAGAGCGGCGGTTTCGTAAACCGTAGGTCGGGGGTTCAATTCCCTCCAGTGGCTCCATTTCACCTATCCAGTGACTCCCATACTGAAACACGAATCCTATTCACGGCCTCAAATCTATAAATGCCGTCGATGGCATGAGGTTCAAGTATCTTCCTGGTCACATCACGCGCTTCCCGTTCCAGCCCGAAGACGGAAAAGGTCCCCGTGCTTCTTCTTATGGCCTCTTCAAGAGGTATCTCTATCTTGACAACATCTGAGAACTCACAGATCTCCGCTTTCCTGCCGGAGGATTCGAGTTTCTCGACGATGTCATCGGTACTGCGTTCGTTGTAACTGACATCCCTTCCTAATTTAGACCATATCTCTGATTGCAGACCATCCCCATCATTCACAATCCAGGAGATCATAACACAATGGCCCTTAGAAAGGGAATCCATCCTATCAAGCGAATCAAGACCACCGAGGCCTGAACAGAGGGAAGATACCACCACATCCCATCTCCGCTCGGTCGCAAAGGCGTTCAAATCCGCATCGATTCTTTCCAAGTTCTCGATCTTAAGATCCTCAGCCGAAGCGAAAAGACGGTCCAGCATCCTGCCAGAAGAGTCCAAACAGGAAACCCTCTTCGAAGAATGAGACATCGGAATGGAATATGTTCCAGGACCGCTACCGATCTCCAAAACGTCCTTCCGAGCCCCTATAATCCCCGTGTCCGTCAGCCATCCGACTATCTGAGAGGGCATATCTCCCTGTTGTTCAGCCGTATATGTATCGGCGAACACATCCCAGAATTCAACCCTCCCCTTATCAGGTAGGCTCCCGTCCACCGGATGGGCCAAGACCTCACCTCTCTTTGGGTGGGTCCTTGGCTAGATATTGGCTCACTATCTTCACTGCACAGACGTCACCGCACATGGAACAACCATCCTCGTGCTCGGTGCATCCCCTTGCACGATATTCCCTCGCCTTATCAGGGTTCATCGACAATTCGAAGATTGTCTCCCAATCAAGCTTCTTACGGGCCCTTGCCATTGCGTTATCCATCTCCATGCCGCGTCCCCTCGTGAGGTCGCCGACATGGGCGGCTATCTTAGACGCGATAACGCCTTCCTTGACATCTTCGACGTCTGGAAGGGAAAGATGTTCCGCAGGCGTCAGATAACATAGGAAATCCGCTCCCGCCTCTGCGGCGACGGCACCTCCGATGGCGCCCACGATGTGATCGTAACCTGGGGCTATGTCTGTAACAAGAGGACCCAGCACATAGAAGGGCGCTCCGTGGCACATCCTCTTCTCTAGTTCCACGTTCATTCTAACCTGGTCCAAAGGCACGTGCCCCGGACCTTCAACCATGGATTGAACGCCTGCTTCCCTCGCCCTTTCAACAAGGTGTCCCAAGGTCATAAGCTCCGAGATCTGGGCCTGGTCCGTCGCATCCGCGATGCATCCTGGCCTGAAACCGTCCCCGAGGGACAACGTGAACTCGTAATTCCTGGCCATCTCCAGGAGATAATCGTAATTTTTGAAAAGAGGATTCTCCTCCTCGTTATGCAAAATCCATGCAGTAAGGAACGAACCCCCTCTCGAAACAACATCCATCAGCCTGCCCGACTTCTCCAACCAGCCGACGGATTCCTTAGTTATGCCGCAATGGACCGTCATGAAGTCCATCCCGTCCTTAGCGTGCCTTTCTATGCCGTTAAAGATGTCGTCCTCTGACATATCGACCACGGCGTTCATCCTTGCTGCGGTCAGACCGGTCTGATAGATCGGCACGGATCCCATAATCACGGGGCATTCCTTCA
This sequence comes from Candidatus Methanomethylophilaceae archaeon, assembly GCA_035271165.1. Lineage (GTDB taxonomy): Archaea > Thermoplasmatota > Thermoplasmata > Methanomassiliicoccales > Methanomethylophilaceae > VadinCA11. Next base: position 37,044 of record DATERX010000002.1, on the reverse strand, counting down.
GAAGTCTTGTCCGTATGGCATCGATGTCCCCACCGGTGCTCAGATCCATAATTGAATCAGCACCGTATTTCAACGAGACCTTGAGCTTTTCAAGTTCGTTGTCGAGGTCGACGATGTCCCTGGATGTTCCTAGGTTCACGTTAACCTTCACACTCAGACCCTCGCCGATCGCACAAGGTATCGGGTTATGTACCGGATTACAAGGAACAACAATTCGTCCAGAAGCTATGCCGTTCCTGACGAACTCCTCCCTTACCCCTTCCTTCTCGGCGATGATGCGCACGAGGTCGGAGTTCCCGCCTCTGCGGGCCTGCTCAATTATGGTGCTCATGTTAGAACTCCTTTCGATTAACCTCCTACGTTTATTTGATTATTGCCGAAAAGAAACTCGCCCTCGTCTATATTATAACGCGCGCGTATCGCGCGCGTATATATAAGGGCACAACATAGGGAAAGTGTTAGCGTTGAGTATTATCAACGCGGAGCTGTTCGTTATGGATGGGAATACAAGGAATTATGATCAGGACGACATCACCGTCCTGCATGGGTTAGAGCCTGTAAGAAAAAGGCCAGGAATGTACATCGGTAGCACCGATGAACGCGGACTTCACCATATTGTGTTCGAGGTCGTCGACAACAGCATCGACGAGATAATGGCGGGTTTCGCCACGGACGTACATGTGGAGATCAACACCGACGGATCTATGACCGTCACCGACGACGGAAGGGGCATACCTACCGGTTTCAAGAAGGAGGAAGGAAAATCTTCGCTAGAACTCTGTATGACCGGACTACATGCAGGAGGTAAGTTCGACCAGAATAGTTACAAGACGTCTGGTGGTCTTCACGGAGTCGGGGTTGCCGTCGTTAACGGATTATCCAGCAAATTGATAGCAACCATACACAGGGATGGCAAGATCTGGAAACAAAGCTACGCCGAAGGCATACCCGACGGGGACGTCGAGATCATCGGCGACTCCGAACTTACGGGGACAAGAATACAGTTCTGGCCGGACACCACAATATTCCAGGAGACGGCGGAGTTCAATTACGAGATTCTTCAGAGCAGGTTCAGGAACCAGGCGTTCCTCAACAAAGAAGCAACCATCAAGCTCGAAGATCACCGTTCTGGCAAGTCCGAGGTTTTCCATTACGATGGAGGGGTCGCCGAGTTCGTAACATACCTCAACAGGGCGAAGACACCCATCCACAGCCCAATACACCTTGAAGGTACGAAGAACGGCATACAGATGGACATTGCGATGCAGTACACGAACGGTTACTCGCCGGATTCCATCGATTACTTCGTGAACACAATACACACAAAGGACGGCGGTACACACATGACCGGATTCCGTTCGGCCCTAACCAAGACCATGAACGATTACGCAAAGGAGAACAAACTCCTCAAGGAGGAATCCCTTGATGGTTCCGATGTCCGTGAAGGTCTTACCGCTGTCATAAGCATAAAGATGGAGGATCCGCAGTTCGAAGGACAGACCAAATCAAAATTGGGTAGTAGCTCCGCCCAATCCGCGGTATCATCCTTCATGAACGAGAAATTAGCAGAATATCTGCTTGAAAACCCCGCTGTTGCGAACATAATACTCCAAAAGTGCATATTGGCGATGGAGGGCAGGTTGGCGGCGAGGAAGGCCCGTGAGGCCACCCGCAGGAAGAGTGTCCTCGAAACCACCATGCTTCCTGGCAAATTGGCCGATTGTGCCGAAAAGGACCCCGCTAAGTGCGAACTGTTCATTGTCGAGGGAGACTCGGCAGGAGGGTCCGCAAAACAGGGAAGGGATCGCGGATTCCAGGCAATCCTCCCGATAAGGGGAAAGATCCTGAACGTTGAGAAGACGAGTCCGCACAAGCTTTTGGACAGTGACGAGATCAAAAACCTCGCCATCGCCATAGGGGGCGGGCTCGGTACGGATTTCGATGTCAACACAATAAGGTATCATAAGATCGTCATAATGACCGATGCCGACGTCGACGGTGCCCACATAGGCACACTTCTGTTAACGTTGTTCTACAGACAGATGAAGCCGCTGGTCGAGCAAGGTCACGTCTACATCGCCCAGCCTCCGCTTTACAGGATATCCAAGGGAAAGAAGGAGATCTACGCCTACACCGAGGAGGAGATGACGGTCGCCATCGCCGAGATCGGACAGGGTGCTAACGTAAGCAGATACAAAGGTCTGGGAGAGATGAACCCCCAGCAGCTTTGGGATACAACCATGAATCCGGAATCGAGGACGATGAAGAGGATCTCGATCGAGGACAGCATGGGGGCAGACCAGTTGTTCACCATCCTTATGGGTGGGGACGTGGAACCAAGGAGAGAATTCATAATCGCTCACGCCGAGGAAGTCGTGAACCTGGACGTGTGATAATATGTCTGATAATGTCAAGATAATAGAGACGGAAGACGGAAAGGTCATAGAACAGACGATAGAGAAGGAGATGAAGCGCTCCTACATCGATTACTCGATGAGTGTCATAGTCGGCCGTGCATTGCCGGATGTCCGCGATGGTTTCAAACCCGTCCACCGCAAGATACTCTACGCCATGCACGACATGAGCATGCATTTCAACCGTCCGTACAGGAAATCCGCGAAGGTCGTCGGAGAGGTATTGGCCAAATACCACCCACACGGAGATTCATCCTCTTACGATGCGATGGTCAGGATGGCTCAGGATTTCTCCCTTCGCTACCCCCTCGTAGATGGACAGGGTAACTTCGGTTCGATGGACGGCGACCCCGCAGCGGCGATGCGTTACACGGAAGTGCGTTTAACCAAACTCGCCAACGATATGTTGGCCGACATCGACAAGGACACCGTCAATTTCGTTGACAACTACGACGGTTCCATAAAGGAACCCTCGGTGCTCCCTTCGAAGTTCCCAAACATGTTGGTGAACGGTTCAGACGGTATCGCCGTGGGAATGGCCACCAAGATGGCCCCGCACAACCTTACCGAGGTGTGTGACGCGATAGTTTATTACCTAGACAACCCAGAAGCCACAAGCGATGACCTCATGGAATACGTCAAAGGTCCCGACTTCCCCACGGGAGGAGTGATCCACGGCCTTTCAGGCATCCATTCAGCTTACAGAACTGGTCGCGGACGAATAAGGGTCCGCGCAAGGACCCACATAGAAGAGATGGCCCACGGTAAGTCTCGTATAATCGTGGACGAACTTCCGTATCAGGTCAACAAGGCGGTGCTCATCGAGCGCATAGCCGACCGTGTGAAGAACAGGGATATCGAAGGTATAACCGACCTACGTGACGAATCCGACAGGAGCGGTATGCGCATAGTCATCGAGCTCCACAGGGACGCGATTGTCAATGTGGTTCTTGAGAACCTCTTCAAGAGGACGGACATGCAGACTACGTTCGGTATCATCAACCTCGCATTGGTGGACCAGAAACCGACCCTCCTCACACTGAAGGATCTGATAAATCACTATGTGGAACACAGGAAGCACGTTATAATCAGGAGGACCCAGTTCGACCTCAACGCCGCCGAGAAGAGATACCACATAGTTGAGGGATTGATCAAGGCGTTGGCGAATCTCGACGAGACCTTGGCGCTGATACGTGCGTCCGAGAACGGAGAGGAGGCCAACCAAGGTCTACAGTCTTTGCTGGACATAGACCAGGAACAGGCAAAGGCGATCTTGGACATGCGCCTACAGAGGCTTACTGGTCTCGAGATAGAAACGCTCAAGGAAGAGCATCAAACCCTACTGAAGACTATGGCGGACCTGAGGGATATCCTCGCCAGCGAATTACGCATCAACGACATAATCAAGGGCGAGGTGGAACAGATCAAGAACGATTTCGGCGACGAACGTCGCACCGAGATCAACCCCTTCGACATCGACACGGACGAGGAGGACCTGATACCCAAGGAGGACGTGGTCATAACGATCACCAAGACCAACTACATCAAGCGCATCCCGCTGTCGACATACAAGCAGCAGGGACGCGGTGGGGTCGGACTCACGGGGATACAGACCAAGGAGGAGGACCACGTTGCGAGCATGTTCATCACCTGCTCACATGATTACATCATGTTCATAACCGACCACGGACGTCTCCACTGGCTCAAGGCATATCGTATCCCTGAGAGCGGCAGGCATTCCAAAGGAAAGCCCATCATCAACCTCATCTCGGATCTCGAAGAAGGAGAATCCGTCGTCAACACCATCTGCGTGTCCGAGTTCTCCGACGACAGGTTCCTGACCTTCTGTACCGACGACGGTATAGTCAAGAAGACAAGGCTAAGCGCCTATGGTAACGTGAGGAAAGTAGGTATCAAAGCGATAAGGCTCCCAGAAGGAAGGAGACTGATCGAGACGGACCTATGTACCGAGGGAGACCAGATAATCATCGCGTCCCGCAAGGGTCAGGCAGTAAAGTTCCACCAGAGCGACGTCCGTCCCTCGGGAAGGGACACGATGGGAGTTAAGGGAATAACCCTCAACAAGGGTGACGAGGCCGTCTCGATGGCCGTCGTGCGTCCCGGCGATAAACTCCTTACCGTGACCGAGAACGGTTACGGAAAGGTGTCCGAAGTGGACGAGTACCGTCTGACCAAGAGAGGCGGAAAAGGCGTCATAACCATCAAGACCACCGAGAGGAACGGCGAAGTGGTATCCGTCCGCAAGGTGGAATTGGGTGACGAGTTGATGCTGAACAGCACCGAGGGCAAGGTCCTGAGGATACTCGTGGATCAGATACGCAAGACCAGCCGTAACACCCAAGGGGTGAGGATCATGGACCTCCGCAACGGGGACAAGGTTGCCGCCGTGGAATCCATCTTCGAGGATGAGGACATAATCGAAGCGGTGGAGATGACCCCTGAGAGGGAGTATGAACAGCCCAAGTTCGAGGACGACATAATCGAGGACGAGGATGAAGACCTCGCCTCGTGGGAAGAACAGGAGGAGTGAGATGCTCCGGCGGTCGCTGGAATTGGGTATGGCCGCCGCATCAACCGCGGCGTTCATATCCGCAGTGGCCGCTGTTCTTACCTTGACACAAACCACTTCATTTTTTCCTATGAATTTCAGTAACCCGGAGTATCTTATGTTGCTCATGGTTATGATGTTGGTCATAATGTCCGCACTCTGCCTGATCGTTATCATTAGGATGGTTGTAAAGACGGAAAGGGAGATGCACCTCACCAAACGCATAGAATGTTACCATATCAAGGTAAAAGGGCTATCAGAAGTGTCACAGGACACTGTTAAATGCCGTAAATCCTGAAACGACATCTAGTAAACTTTATAATACCACCTCACATAGGGGGAAGTACGCCGCGGTAACTCAGTTGGGAGAGTGCATGACTGAAGATCATGAAGTCGCTGGTTCGAGCCCGGCTCGCGGCACCATATTTATCATCTGGTCCTTCGGGACCGGGAAGTGATCGGTTTGGCTAACGAGGACCTTGTTTTCATCGACATCTCCTCGAGCAAACTCACTGTTTCCGAGACCATGAAGGAAGTGGAACGCATTCAGGCCGAACATCCATACTATGAGATATTCTTAGACGGCGACGCATATGCGATCGTCGGACGATTGAGGAAGTGAGGTTTTAAAATGGGTAATGGAAGGGTGACGTTAGGACTGTATAATTCATACGACCCCAAGAAGTTCAGGGAACCCCACAGAAGGGTCATAGCACGTACTGGAGGTATGGCGATGGCCTTCGACATGAATCTCGCACTGTTCGGATTCCCGATTCCGGAGGATCAGAAGACCCCGCAGCAGATCGCGGATTGGATCGCGGATACCACAAGTATTGGCGGACACGGGGATTATTTCGTGGAACTTGCGGAAAAAGGACGCTTTTTGACATTTCCCTACCCATCAAAAGGATTCCCTCCCCAGCTAGGAGAGCCGATTTTAACAACCAGCAAGCCAGAGGAATCTAAACAGGTGGACCTGGAATGGCTAGTAAGTAAGATAAAGGAAGGAAAAAGCATCCTCATACTGTTCGGGATAGGGCCTCACGGTATTCCGAAGAGTGTATCATCCATACCGAAGTTCAATCTGGATGTAACCGGAGGGGGCTATTCGCTGGAGACATGTACGGCGATAGGCGCCACATGTGGAGCGATACACGCCCTTCTAGGTCAGTAACGTTCGTAGACGAGGTTCTCAGGTTCGAAAAGAACTCCCGTTCCCTTCTCCACACGGCCGACGATCTGTGCATTCTCGTGTTCGCGCGCTAGTGATTCCGCATCCACCGAAGGTGCGACCAGCATGAATCCCATGCCCATGTTGAACGTCTGATACATCTCGTTTGTCGAGACATCGCCTAATTTCTTTATCGTCTTGAAGATATCATGCGGAACCATTGGGTCGTCTATGATGTAATGCAATCCTTGTCTCAGTCTGAGGAGGTTCCTGAGGCCTCCGCCCGTGACGTTGATCAGTCCGTGGATCTTGTAGTTCTTGGTGATCTCTAGGATCTGTTTGACGTATATCTCAGTGGGAACAATCAGATTCTCCCCAACGGTCCCATCTATTCCAGGGGCTTTATCCAGAAGACCGAATCCAGCATTCTCGAAGACCTTTCTCGCAAGCGTCAGTCCGTTAGAATGTATCCCCGTGGACCTGAACGCCACGATAAGGTCATCCTCCTCACATTCCTGTCCGGTTATGAGATCCTTCTTATCTACACGTCCAAGGCAGGTGCCGGAAAGGTCCGGGGCTTTAACCATCTCCGGAAGGACGGCTATCTCACCGCCGACTATGTCCATGTTGGACATCTCGGCACCTTTGTTCAGACCTACACCGATAGCTCTGGTAATTTCAGGCTCTGGGTCTGCGATGGCAACGTAGTCGACGAACGCCATAGGCTCCGAATTCACGCAAATCGTATCGTTCACGTTCATTGCGACGCAGTCTATACCAACGGTATCCCATCTCCCAAGGGCTTTGGCGACCAGAAGTTTAGTACCTACCCCATCAGTTGCCAACGTGAGGTATTCGTCTCCGAAGTCAATCAGTCCGGCGAACATACCAGAAATGTTCGCATTCCTACCTCTGCCTTCTCTGCGATATACAAGTTCGCTTACGAGGGAATTTATAGCATCTGACTTACGGTCAATGCTGACGCCCGCCTTTTCATAGGTCCATTCGGTCATGGCTCTCACTACATGATACCCCACTCACATATTTATGACGTGGGAAAAAAGGTATAAAGGGGAAGACGATGGGAACCTGATGTCGCTTCACGGCCGGTGGGTGGATGAGAGGAGGAACGAGTATTACTACAGGCTCGCAAAGAAGCAGGGGTACCGCTCCAGAGCCTCATACAAACTTCTGCAGATCGATGAGCGTTTCAACATTTTCAAGGAAGGGGACTCCGTCGCTGACCTAGGAGCGTTCCCAGGTGGCTGGCTCCAGGTCGCAAGGGAGAAGGTAGGGGACTCGGGAAAGGTCGTCGGAGTGGACCTGAGGCGCATACGTCCCATAGAGGGCATCGACACCTTAGTAGGGGATATAACCGAAGATGCGACGATGATCGAACTGCTCTCATTAGTTGGAAAAAAAGTTGACGTGGTCCTCTCGGACATGGCGCCGAACATCGCAGGTCATTATTCCACTGACCATGCGCGCTCCGTACATCTGGGAACGTACGCGATAGACGTATGTGACCGTATCCTAAGGAAAAACGGAAAACTGGTCATAAAGGTCTTCATGGGCGACATGTTCGATATGATCGAGAAACAGCTCAGGGACAGGTTCCAATCCGTAAGGGTACATACGCCTGCGGCAACCAGGGAGACATCTTCCGAGGTATACGTGATCTGCAAGGGGTTCATGGCCAACAAGAAAGTCAAGTTGAAGGTGCTGGAACCCGAAGTAGAGGAAAAGATGTTCACCGTCAAAGGTAACCTCATCTAAAATCATTCAAGTGATTAATTTTATACGTCACTCGGTACATAGGGGGTTGGGATCGCTCTATGGCAAGGAAGACGAGCACTGTATTGAGTATGATGATAGGTGCACTTGTATTACTGGGACTGGTGGTAGGTGCAGGTATAGTATTCGTTACTGAGTACAAGGCAACGGTATACGAATACGAGGTAACTGGAACGCATGAATATCTCCTCAACCCCACAAGTAAAGTCGAGGCAGTGCTCGAAGGCACGGTCAGTACTACAAGTATGGACGTCTTCGGTATTGAAAGGTTAACGACCGTCAGTGACATCACATACAAAGGCGTAGGTGACAAAGACGTGAAATACGAATTCGGAGGGAAATGGAACTTCCTATTCTCCAGTCCCGAATTGGGTGGTATAACCGGCGTAGGGATAAATTATAATACGCTAAACCACGAAACCCAAGTCATTAACGAATATACACAGACAAACGGCAATGAGAAGATCGTCCGGTACGTAGGTCAAGAAGACGAGATAATCTACCGCGTGGAGAGGACCATAACGAACACCGTCGAAGATCCCAACGGTGAAAATGAACCTAAGATACTTACGACGATCATAATTCAGGATCTAGTGTCATACGAGGATACGAAGATGCCGATAAAGATCTGAGGCTCAATCCCAGAACCTCTTGGTCTTGGCATACTGGATTTCCGCGGCCATGATGCCTCTTAGGAAATCATCCTCGTCAACATATATCCCACGTAATAGTCTGGAGGCGCTGTCAGGACCGATGCCCCTTCCTGCCAGAGTGAAAACCGCACGTTTTCCTTCCTCCCTTACGAGGTTGGCATTCCTGGACATCCGTTGCAGTTCCTTCTTCTCCTGGGGTGTGAGGCGTTTCTGGTTGATCAGTCTGACGTTCTCCCTGTCATATTCCTTGAGCACAGCTATCATCTGACCGCCGCAGTTGGAACACTTCAGACGTTTTGGAGCATCCCCGACCCTCAATCTGCGCTGGGAAGCACAGCTCATACAGGTCGAAAACAAAAGTTCGTCATCGATCCTCTTTTTCATCGCCATCAATATCGAGTGGTCCGCACGTATCGGCTGCATAAGCTCTTTGGACCTGGTCAGCCCTTCAAGCCCGATCGGGGCGACGGTACCGGTAACAACCTGAATCTCCCCGTTAGTTATCATAGAGACGACTTTCTCCGTGTTAGGGATGTCCAGATCATCCCAAAGGACCTTGTTGACGGCCTCATTGTAGGCAGGCGTCCCCTGATGAGTGTCGAAAAGCCTGTTGAAATTCATGAAACGGTGGTCGGCGCCCTTCTCTATTATGCCGAATTTTTTTGCGACGTATACAAAGCGCCATTTAAGAAATGAGGAGTTGAGGACCGTCTTCCTACAAAGGTCCTCAACGGTACCGGGACGGATGAGACGGAACGTGCTCTCCAGATCCTCTTTGCTTAGATTCCGGGGAAGTTCCATTATTATACGATACGGGTCCGTTGTCACTCCGACACTCTCGCCGAAACGCGCGGTAAGCAACGCGGATACTATCTTGCTCAGCGTCTCGTTCACCTTCGTGCCGAAACAGCAGTTGATGATGGCAATCCTGTTCCCCGTCTCTAAAGTGACCATACGGTCGGTGGGCATGACATGCTCTTTCTGGGAATCCAGAAATTTCTCCACCGTGTCCTTACTCCCTTGATCACAAGGATAATCGTCATAGTTCCTGAGGCGGCGCATACGTCCGACCTCCATCGCGATATCGAAGGGCACTGGTATGTCCGACCCCGTCCACGAAGGCACGGCGCCGATCTCCTTCGCCTCCTCGACCAATATCTCGTCCTCACGCATCTCAACGATCCGCCACGTCCTTCCCTTTGCTATGAACATGGCATACTCCTCTGCGAACGTGGCTACAAAGCTCTCGTCCAGTGTACCGATGACGGACCTTGTACCGATATCTCGTATCCAATAGGTCCTCTCGTCCGGTATCATCGAGATGTTGCTGTAGAAATAATTCATGCCCCTGCGGGAACGTCTGAAACCGTCCTCGTCCTCGAATATCACCTTGATGGACTTTAGCTGTTCTATGACGTCGTCCATCTCCTGCCTCTCAAGGTTGCTGAAGGGATATGATCGCCTGAACGTGTTGAAAGCGGTATCCCGATCCATCTTCTCGGCCATGGTCATCGCTACCAATTGGTTGGCGACCACAGTCAAGGGGGATTTCCTTCCTTCCAGACTCTCTATCTCACGGTTCTCGGATTTACGTGCGATCACCATGGCCTCGGCGACCTCGTCAGGAGCGACCGCCAGAATCCTCGCCTTGATCAGTTCGCCTATGCGGTGTCCTGCACGTCCCGCACGCTGTATCATCCTCGAGACCTGTCTCGGTGAGTTGAACTGTATCACCAGGTCCGTGCTTCCCACATCTATTCCAAGTTCCAGCGATGATGTACATAGTAACGCCTTGAGGTCGCCACCCTTGAAACGATCCTCCATCTCCATGCGCGTCTCTTTAGAAAGTGATCCATGGTGGACGTCTATGGGGAATTCCTCATCCCACAGACGATATCTGGCAGCCAGCCATTCGGCGGTCTCCCTGGTGTTCACGAAAAATAAGGTGGATTGACTGTCTTCGATCAGACGTCTGCCATGCTTCATGACCCCGAGCATCTCCGGGTCCGTCTGAAGCCTATCGATAAGTACGGATTCATCGTCGGACGCGGGGCATTCCACGCTTATGTCGTAATCGCGGTGCGTATCGTGACGACATACCGTGATATCCCGTCCGATTCCAGCGAGGAAGTTCTTCACCTCTTCTGCGTTCCCGACGGTAGCGGATAGTCCGATCCTCTGATATTCTCCGGAAAGTCTAGAAAGTCGTTCAAGGGCGACGCTCAATTGCGCTCCCCTCTCGTTATCTGCAAGTTCGTGGACCTCGTCCACGATCACCCATCTTATGTTCTTGAGATGTTCCCTTAGGTTCTTTCCGGTGAAAAGCACCTGCACGGTCTCTGGTGTGGTGATGAGTATCTGCGGGGGATTCCTCGACTGTTGGTTCCTCTCGCTCTGAGAGGTATCCCCATGTCTGACGCCGACGGTGATCCCGGATTCCTTTCCGTAACCCTGCAACCTTTCCAGCATATCGCGGTTAAGTGCGCGCAGAGGTGTGATGTAAAGACACTGGAACCCATTTCCGCCGTTCTTCTTGAGCTCGTCAAGTACCGGCAATATCGCAGCCTCGGTCTTACCGATTCCAGTAGGTGCTATGAGCAGTACGTTTTGACCGTCGATTATCTTCGGTATGGCGTCGGCCTGCGGTGGCGTGGGTTCCGTAATGCCCCTTTTCAAAAGCATTTCAGCGAGCCAGGGGCTCAGCATTTCAAAGGGCATTTCAGTAAGTTACGCCGCTCACTTCTTCTTAGCCTTTTTTGCCCTAAGGTTAGAGTTGACGACCTCGGTGATCTCATCGCTCTCTTTGATACCGTCGGTGACCTTGGCCTCATCATATCTGAGGACGGTCCACCCTTGGGACTTGAGCTTGTTGTCCAGCGTCCTATCGGCATCTGCGGGTTCCACGAATACGGCAACCCTTCCGCCTACGAACGCGACAGGTATCTTGTCGTCCCCGTAATCCCTTCTGCATCTTAGACCGTTGTTCCAGGCGGCCCTTCTCACAATGGCCTCAGGGGAATAATCGGTATAATGGTCTATGTAGACCTCTTTGGTCTCCTTCTTGACCCACGCGGCAGGTTCCCCAGTCTTTTGCACATCTGAGGATTTGGCGACCGCTTTGACGCCCTCATCCTTTTTGGCAACTTCCTTCGGAGTGTCGGCCTTTTTTGCGACCTCCTTAGGAGTTTCCTCCTTTTTGGCAATCTCTTTGGGTGTCACGTCGGGCTTGACAACCTCTCTAGTGGCCGTATCGGCCTTAGCCGCGGGCGCATCGTCCTTCTTCTCCTCCTTAGGTGCTGTGACCTGGAGGAGGACTTCGGCAAGATCCATGACCTTGACCTTGGAACCCATTTTTTTAGCGCCCTGTTTAAGGTTCAGAACACAGAACGGACAGCATGTGATTATGAGCTCGGCACCGACCTCCTCTGCATCTCTGACTCTATCAACGGCTGTCTGTACGGCGTAATCACCGTATTGACTCTTGTATCCTCCGCCTGCACCGCAGCATCTGGATAGTTCCCTGTTGCGGTACATCTCGACGAGTTCGAGGCCTTTGATTTTCTTCATTACGTTCCTGGGAGCCTCGTACACGCCCGAATGCCTTCCCAAGTGGCACGGGTCGTGATATGTCGCTTTGACGTTGAACTCGTTGTTCATAGGGAGCTTTCTCTCATCGAGGAGCTTTTCTATGTACTGGGCGAAGTGGTAGACGTTCTGTCCGACCTTGGAGTAGTACTGGCCGGCGTTGTTGAGAATGGTCTGGTAACATCCGGAACAGGTCATGACCATGTCCTTGGCACCGGTACCATCCGCTTCCTCGACGGTGTGTTTTGAGAACTCGGGGCTGAGGTCCCTCACACCAGTCCTGATAAGGGGCGAGGTGCAGCACCATTCTTTGGAACCCATAGTTCCAATAGTCCTGCCGGAGCGTGAAAGTACGGTGACTCCGGCCTTTGCTATCTCTTGCGTCCGGTAGGATGCGGTACATCCTCCGTAGAAGAGGACATCCGGCGCATTTGCCTGTTCGACATCCTCTGGCCACCAGTCGATCCTTGTCTCTGGCGATTCCCCATAGGGGTTGTATGTAGCTTTTATCGCCTTGTACATCTTTTTGTGGGCGGACATAGGTCCCAAGTCGTTCTTGACTAGCCATGCCCTCACATCTTCCCAGAGGTGGACGAGCTTGATCTCTGCGTGGCAGACGGCCTCGCAGTTACCGCATCCGGTACACTTGTATAGGGCGTCCACGAAATCCGGGCTTACCGTGATTTTTCTACCCATGGTCCTGTCCACAATCTGTGTTCCGGCCTGGTCCAGCTGGTTGAGGTAGTAGATCTTACCCCTTGCTGTAACGGATTCCCAAGGGGTTTTATCGTGTGCTTCGCACACATCGATACAGTATCCGCACTGTACGCATTGGTTGAGTGCCCTTGCGATACGTGGCATCCTGGGCACTTTTGTATTTTCTATTTTTATATCGATTTCCAACATAAGTCTTACTCCGGAGAAGGTCGCGATGGACCATTTATCTTATGAAATATTGAACAAGCCTGCCTATAATTAAGTCTTTCCGATACTTATTCCTAAAAAGTCGAAAAAAGTCCCTCGAAAAAACACAATGGCACATGAAGGCGAAAACATTGATGAAAACGGTGAAAAGATGGGAAGTGGGCCCGGCCGGATTTGAACCGACGACCACCCGGTTATGAGCCGGGCGCTCTACCAACTAAGCTACGAGCCCTCCAGTTACACGGAAGATACACCTCGATTAAAAAGATATCGTGTGAAATGGCGCCGTCGCACGGGCTTGAACCGTGGACCTCGTGATTAACAGTCACGCGCTCTACCAACTGAGCTACGACGGCCTGAAATGTGCAAAAGTCTGACTTGTATTAAACTGTTACGTACTTTTTGGGATCTGCTCGCGAACTTCCTCGATACGGTCTATGAGACTCGCCAGATGCTCGTCCATCTCCTCCATGAAAGAATCATATCTAGCGTCAGAGGCCACAGCACCGTCAGGAGTTGCGACGATTACCCCGTCTTTTTCCAGCATCCTGAGTGAGTATCTAACCATGGAAGTGGTCACGTTCAAGATCTCAGAGAGTCTTTTGATACCTACTGGCTGGGCATCCTTAGTGGCACGCAACATCTTGATATGTCGCTCTATAAGTTTGACCTCGTCGTACGCCCCGCGTGCCATCCCAGTATCTTCTTTCATCTGAACACCTGCTGTATGGATATGAACGTCCACACATTAAACCGGAACGGAGCGGCCCGTCGGTAGCTTAGCGGCCGTACCATCTGTGCTTGACGCCCCACCTGGAATAATATTTCCAGTATGCCTGAATGAACGATCCGCAGCAATCGAGGGCTTTCTGCTCAGCATTCTCACCCTTGTGGGTTTTGTAACATTTAAGACACTGGAACCTCAACTCAGGTTCTTTCTTCTTGGCCATGAATTGAGAAAGCGATGTCCGATTAATAAACCTTTAGTAGCGCATCATGAGAAATTCGGATGATATCAGCATACCTATTTGAATCGGATTTCCGCCCATATTCCATACAGGATGTACAAACATCCACCCGTTCCATTAAAATATCTCCAAAATATGCGGTAGTTCGATAATCAAGGCTGTTAAAAGAGAATAGTATTATATTTCCAGCACCTTGTTATAAGTTCATGAACAAGATCAAGGTCATAAACGAACCCTCTGAGCTGGTACCGATGCTCAGATCGGTCGACACACCCATAAAACGGGAGGTTCTCAAGGAAGTGACCTTAGAATGGAGGACCATCGGACAGATCGAGGAGAAATTCGGTCCCGAGGGAAAAGACGCACTCATATTCTTCGAGAAAATGAAACTGGTAGAGACCAGATGGCTGTCCATTGACGGGAACTATCCCGAGAAATCATACCATTCCTATTACACTTCCTTCAGTATAAACGCGCAGTGGCCAGTGTATGAGATAAGCGATGTTTTAGCCGCCGCCATGATGGATAACGACGAGTTCACCGAGATGGAGAACAAGATCCTTGAAGAGGTCGGCCCTGCGGGCAGATTCTCAGGCGATATAGCAGAACGTTTGGACCTCACATCCACGATGCTCAAGAGCCTGGTAAGAAGGTCCGTCAAACTGGATTACCGCGGACACAGAGTCGAGCCTATCAAAGAAGAGTAAGGCCAATGTCCGAGATACGGATAGTCAGGACAGGTCATAGGCCACAGAGGGACAAGAGGGTAACCACCCATGTAGCGCTCTCTTCAAGGGCGTTGGGTGCAAGCGGGATCTACATTGACACCAAGGACCTGGTTCTCGAGGAGAACCTCAAGAGTGTAACTGACCGTTTCGGCGGTGATTTCGAGATCAAGACCGGAGTCAGATGGCAGGACGTCGTCAAGGATTTCGACGGGACCGTCGTCCATCTTACTATGTATGGACAGAGGTTCGACGAGGCAATGCCGAACATACCGCGCGATAAGGACCTGGTTTTAATAGTCGGGGCGGAGAAGGTACCGCCCGAGGTCTATCAGCGTGCGGATTTCAACGTATCCGTGGGAAACCAGCCGCACTCGGAGATAGCGGCTCTAGCCATATTCCTATATTGTTATACGGGAGGCAAGCAACTGTACTCCGACCGCCACGGTGAGATGACAGTGATACCGAATGAGAGGGGGAAGACCGTTGTCGGAAATACCGAATGAGAGGAAATGCATCTCAATACTGAAGAACGCAGGATGTTCCCCCAGGATCATACTACACTGCCGTACAGTCAAGGCCGTGGCAGACATCATATCGGAAAACATACCCGAAGCGGACCTGGACCTTGTTTCATCAGGAGCGCTACTTCACGATCTGGGAAGGGCGAGGGACCATACGATAATGCATGCCGTAATAGGCGCCATCATGGCCGAGGAGCTCGGCCTCCCGTCCGAGATAGTCGAGATTATACGCAGGCACACGGGGGCGGGTCTGGATCAACAGGACATTGATGAGTTTGGTATGCCGCCGGGGGATTATTTCCCAAGGACCATTGAACAGAAGATAGTCGCAGAGGCGGACAACCTGGTGAGTGACTCCATCCTAGTGTCACATCACGTAGCCGCAGAGAAGCTGATATGGAAGGATGCACCAAGAGGTGCGGAACGGGTCTATGCACTGCACAAGGAACTTTCCGAGATGGCAGGCTTCGATCTGGACAAGATAGTCGATATTATCGGGGACCGTCCTCTTGAGGAGCCCCGGCAGAGATACGGGCGGGGAAGGTCCTGAGTATAACGGCATCGCTTATCCCCCTGACCCATGAGAACGGGATGGATATCGATACCCCCTGGTCCACAAGCACGGGATTTGCCACATCCACGTAAAGCCCAGAGGCGTTCATCGTGGTCAGGTCTATTATGACCTCATCAACGACGCCGACGAACAATCCGTCTGGTGTGTATATCTCGAGCCCCATTATATTCGAAACGGTTTCCAACATATGGGTTCAGTTAAGGTATAAGTTATTTAATTAATCCGCCTATAACGCAAGGGAGGAAATATAATGGTAACAGAATTGAACGATTCGAACTTCGACAGTTTCGTCGAAGAGAACAAGAAAGTCCTGATCGACTGCTGGGCGCCTTGGTGCGGACCCTGCAGGAGGATGGGACCCATAATCGAAGAGATAGCTGGAGAAGACCACGATTTCGCTGTAGCGAAGCTCAACACCGATGAGAGTCAGAGCATAGCGGTCAGATTCAATATCAACGCCATTCCGACACTATTGGTGTTCAAAGAAGGCGTTCTGGTGAAGACCCTCGTAGGTCTCAGGCCTAAGGACGAGATCGTCAAGGCGGTAAACGAGGCCTGATGATGGAAATCGATCTTGTGGTCATCGGTGCGGGACCTGCCGGCATCCAGGCGACGATACATGCCGCCAGGCGGAAGGTCTCCACAGTGATCATCGGGAAGCCCGCCAACTCTGCAATAGCAGATGCCGACGTAGTGAACTACTTCGGGGTCGCCGGACCCGTAAAGGGGAAGGAACTGCTGAAGGTAGGTATCGAACAGGTCAAGGAGGCAGGCGCCGAGTTCATCGAGGAGAACGTGATATCCACCAACAGGGAAGGAAAGACGTTCCAGATAGAGACCGAAGGCGGCAGGAAGTTCACCGCGAAAGCAGTGATAGTGGCCACCGGTATATCACGTGTCAAGCTCGGGATCCCCGGGGAGAAGGAACTGGTTGGTAAAGGAGTCAGCTACTGTTCGGTCTGCGACTGCAGCTTCTTCAAAGGTAAGCCCGTCGCCGTCATAGGCGATGAGACGGAGGCCGCGATATCCGCGGAGCTCATGGCGAAGTACGCATCACAGGTCTATTGGATAACCAAGAAGCCAAGCGCGTCCAAGGCACTTATCGAACGTGCCCTACTTGCAGGAGTCATCAGAAAGGAATCGGCACCCGTTAGGATAGAGGGCGAGGACAAGGTCAGCGCACTGGTCCTCGAGGACGGTTCCAAACTGGATGTACAGGGAGTGTTCATAGAACTGGGCGCCAAATCAGCAGCGGACCTTGTCATGGATATGGACCTTATGCCTGAACTGGATGACACGATCAAGGTCGACAATAAGTACTCGACCAAGATGCCCGGGCTCTTTGCATGCGGGGACGTCATAGGCAGACCCTGGCAGGTTGCCAGGTCAGTGGGTCAGGGATGCATGGCGGGTCTATCCGCCGCGGATTACATCAAGGGCCTCAAATGACCGTAGAAGACCTGATCGCAGGGATGCTGAGGGAGGAAGGAGGGTTCCAGAAGGCTCTCCAGTCCATGCTCAAGGATGAATTGGACGTATCCCTCAGCGAATTCTGCGACATATCAGGCCTTTCACAATCCACCATGTACAAGATACTGGAGGAGAAGCGGGAACCCAACATACGTACGGTGAGGAAGGTAGTCAAAGCCCTTCGCGAACTAACCAATCCCACGGGTGAGCACTTCATAGCGATCATTGCCTCTAACGTGTCGATGGACCTACTTCCGGAGACGGCGGAGATAGGCGGTAAGACCGTAACCCTAAGGGAATATCCGGTCAACACTGTGGAGGATGCGATAATAGCCGCCGTCCGTGCGGAAAGGGATGGGGCGCTCGCGGTCGTCTGCGCCCCGATAGTTGCCCCCACCGTTGAAAAGATTCTCTACATACCCGTATCTAGGGTCATCCCGACGGTCAGCATAATAAAAGCCATCGAACGCCTGGAAAATATCATTTAATAAATTAAAATAGTACCTTTACTTATTACGACATAAGGCGATATCTTGTTCGAAGTAAGGGTGATAAGCAATACCCCAATGAATTCCGTGTCAGATCCGGACATTGTGGCGGAGACATTTTTGATAGCCATAGGGTACATCCCGAAAGGCTATGATCCGAAGACATCGGCGACGGGATTACGGGACAGCGTACCCTACCGTCTATTCATGGACTTCCTCATGGCGAACCCTAACAAGGCATGGGTCGTGGAGGAGCTAGCCCTTCTTCTGGACACCACTAAGCCGACGATATACCGGCATGTGAACAAGCTCAAGTCCCTCGATCTCCTCGAAGGTATCGACACCCAGTTCGAAGGACAGAACAGGAAGGGTTACAGACTGAGGTACGGTGACCTGACCAAGGCATGGAGCTTCACCGAGGCCAACGTGAAGATGGCCATGGACAATTACAAGAGCACCGCGGCACATCTACAGAGACTCATGAAGGACAGGAGGGAGAACGAGGATGAATAAGAACCACGAGCTCAAGGAAGGGGCCGTATACAAGATAAGATGCGGCAAGGACCGGACCATGGAAGGAAGGTTCCTCGGATATACCATGATAGGTTCAGAGATGTCCCTCGTCATTAGAAACGGGAAGGGATTGTTCTATGTCCCATCGTCATCCATAAGATGCATGATGCTGGTCGAGGGTGCGCCAGAAGAGAAATCCGAGTCCGTGAAGGACAACTACTACGGATGAGTAATTTGACAGAACTCACAAGACGCCTGATAGAGGAGGTAAAGAGCGGGGAGATATCCACACGCGCCCAGATACAGGATAGGAAACTGAAGCTGTGCGGCGTGCTCAAACTCAAGAAGGTGCCTCCGAACTCGGAGATATTGGCACAGGTGGACGAAGAGGACAGGGAACTCCTGCTTCCGTTACTTTTAAAGAAACCCATGAGGACGGCAAGTGGCACCGCGGTCGTCGCCGTGATGTCCTCGCCCCACGCATGCCCCCACGGGAAATGTATATTCTGTCCGGGGGGCGTCGATACGAACACCCCCCAATCATACACCGGGAAGGAACCTGCCGCACGACGTGCCGGTAGGAACGAGTACGATCCGTTCCTTCAGACCGAGGACAGGATAGAACAGCTCACCGCGATAGGCCATGACACCTCCAGGATAGACCTGATAGTCATGGGAGGTACGTTCACCAACAGGGACTTCGATTATCAGGAATGGTTCGTACGCAGATGTTTCGATGCCATGAACGGTAACGTTTCCGAGGATCTGAGGACCGCACAGGACATCAACGAACATTCGAATCACAAATGCGTGTCGCTGGCCATCGAGACGCGTCCGGACTCATTCGACAGCGAGGAGGCGGAACATGTCATGAGGCTGGGCGGCACGAGGGTCGAACTTGGAGTCCAGATCCTGGATGACGAGATACTTGAGGCGGTGAACCGCGGTCATGATACCAACCACATAATCGACGCGACGAGGACCGCTAAGGAATACGGACTCTGTGTCGGCTATCACATAATGCCCGGACTTCCCGGATCTAATCCATCAAAGGACCTCGAATCGTTCAGACGTATATTTTCCGAACAGGGGTTCCGTCCGGACTCTTTCAAATTCTACACCACGCTGGTTATCGCGGGCACACGTCTTCATGAGATGTGGGAGGAGGGGGAGTATGAACCGTACGACACGGGGAAGGCGTCCGAACTCCTCTCGAAGATGAAGGCCATAGTCCCGGAGTACGTCCGTATACAACGCATACAGAGGGATATCCCGACAACGGAGATCGCTGCTGGGATAATGAGCAGCAACCTGCGACAGATAGTACAGAAACACATGGACGACAACGAGATCGCATGTAGATGCCTGCGCTGTCGCGAGGCGGGACACACGGATCAGGAACCAGTGGACCCGGAGGACACGGAACTAAAGATCATGGAATACGAGGCATCCGACGGCATGGAATATTTCATGACGTTCGAGCACGGGGATTCGATAATCGCATACCTGCGTCTGAGGTTGGACGGGGAATTAGCATCCATAAGGGAGATCAAGGTCTCCGGCAGCCTGACCCGGGTGTCTGGCGCGGGAACCTGGCAGAACAGAGGTTACAACAGACTGTTGGCCGAGAAGGCCGAGAATTTCGCAAGATCCTCGGGCGCAACGATGATGAGGGCCACCTGTGGCCCGGGCGATAGAGGATTCTACAGGGACATAGGATACGGTTTGGAACGTCCCTACATGGTGAAGCGTCTCAGTTAATGACCATCTTACCATTCTCGAGACGTATGCGACTGGTCTCGACGACGAGACGACCCTCTTCATCGACTTTGGCCTGTCCGCTTATCACGGATTCGGTGGGTTTGATCAGAAGGTATTTCACGCGCCCGTCAACGGTATCGACGACCACGTCGTCCAGTATTCCGACCCGGGAACCCGTGACGGTTTCCACCGTCTTCCCGATCAGCTCCCTTGAGAAGAATTTCGTGTTTTTCATTAGATCACCCGTAGAACGGTACACCGTCCCAATTGTCCCTGCGCTTCTTTATCTCTTTGCCGAGGACCTCGTAGCTCTTGAACGTGTCCGGGGTCACGGACGGTCTGACGACCTTCAGCGCCTTGTCGAAGTGTGACTTGTTCACGAACTCCGCCCCATCATCCTCGCGGTAGGCGGTCAATCCAGCCTCCCTGCATAATGCCTCGAGGTCCGCCCCGATGTAACCATCCGTCTCCTCGGCGACATCTATCAGGTCCACCCCGACCAAGGGCATCTTGTTGGAATGTATCTCCAGTATCCGCAACCTGCTCCTAAGGTCGGGTTTGCCCACTAGGACGAGCCTGTCGAACCTTCCTGGTCTGAGAAGTGCAGGATCGATCATGTCCGGTCGGTTGGTCGCCGCCATGACGGACACGTTACCCATCGACTCGATGCCGTCCATGGCAGTCAGCAGCTGAGCGACCACCCTTTCCCAGGTACCGCTGTCCCCGCTACCACGACGAGGGGCTATCGAATCCAACTCGTCGAAGAATATCATACAGGGAGACATCTGTTTCGCCCTCTTGAAAATGTGTCTGATGGCCTGCTCCGTCTCGCCGAGCCACTTACTGGCCATCTCCGCCCCGCTGACGGATATGAAATTAACGCCGGACTCGTTCGCGACGGCCTTGGCCATCAGGGTCTTGCCTGTACCCGGCGGTCCGTACAACAAAAGGCCTTTGCCAGGAGTTATCCCCAATCTCTCGAAGGCCTTAGTGCTTTCACCCGGGGTGAAGACCTCCCTTATCTCGTTCTTTATATCGTCCAATCCGCCTACGTCCGCCCAAGTGACCTTCGGTATCTCAACCATCACCTCGCGCATGCCGCTGGGTTCCACGTCAGCAAGGGCGTTCGTAAAGTCCTGCATCGAGACCTTCATGTCCGCCAGCTTCTCCGGTGGTATCGGTTTATCCAGGTCCAACTCGTCCATGCGGGAACTGAGGCACTGCATCGCGCCCTCCCTACAAAGTGCCGCAAGGTCGGCTCCCACGAACCCTTGGGTTATGGATGCGAGAACGTCGATGTCGACGTCCTTCGCCAACGGCATGTTCCTCGTGTGGACGTCCAATATCTCCTTTCTAGCCGATCTTCCGGGCACACCGATCTCTATCTCACGGTCGAACCGCCCCGGTCTACGAAGCGCAGGGTCGATCGAATCCTCACGATTCGTAGCACCTATGACTATCACACCTTCCCGGTCGCTCATACCGTCCATAAGCGTCAGAAGCTGTGCAACCACCCTTTTCTCGACCTCGCCGGAGACCGAATCCCTGTTCGGCGCAATTGAATCTATCTCATCAAGGAACACTATGCTCGGGGCGTTCTCCGCTGCCTCCCTGAAGATCTCCCTAAGACGCCCCTCGCTCTGTCCGTAATAACTGCCGATGATCTCCGGACCTTGTACCGGATAGAACGACGCTCCCGATTCGTTCGCAACGGCCTGTGCTATCAGTGTCTTCCCGGTCCCCGACGGACCATACATAAGCACTCCGCTGGGAGCGGATATCCCGAGCCTCTCGAAGAGCTCTGGATGTTTCAACGGGAGCTCCACGAGCTCCCTTATCCTCTTCAGCTCCCCGCCGAGGCCCCCGATGTCGTCGTAGGTGATGTTACGGACGAGTCTCCCGTTGTCCGGGGAATCCTTAAGGATGAGAATCGTCTCAGATGTGACGCTGACCGGACCCTGGGGCACGGTGCTTATCACCGAGAAGGTGGAACGGTTCCCAAGTAAAGCAACATTTGGAAGCAGTATGTCAAGACCTTTGACCAACGGCCTCCCGGTCAGGTCCTTTATGAATACTGATTCTATGCCTTCGCTGTATTTCGCCTTCTTACCTTCCGGAAGGTTTGGAGCCAGTGTAATCTTCTCAGCTGGCTTCGGATAACATTTCCTTACCGTTACCGTATCGTCAACGCCGATCCCGGCACTTGTCCTGGTGAGGCCATCTATCCTTATCAACCCGCGACCTTCGTCCTCGGAGTCCCCCTTGAACACCTTGGCGACGACCGTATTCCGTCCACTTATCTCAACCGCATCCCCAACTTCAAGGTCCAGCGTGCTACGAGAGGCCGTATCCATCCTTGCACGTCCGTATCCAGTTTCGGACTGTCTGCGGGCCATCCCCACTTTTAATTCAAGATGATCGGCCATAATAATCCCCGATTGCAATCACCTTATAATAGACATTCCGATTTTGAGAAATTACGCGTACTTCTTAGCAAACATTTAACAATGCTACGCTGTTAGAGCGAATGCGATGTCGTCCGTCCGCAGAGGTTGAGCCCGTTAAAGACAAGAACTTATATATAAGTAATGATTCAGCACAAAATACAAGCTTAAGCTATCAAGGGCCTGTAGCTCAGCTAGGTAGAGCATCTGACTTTTAATCAGGTGGTCAAGGGTTCGAATCCCTTCAGGCCCGCTGATGGACTTCATGAGCGATCAACGGCGGATCAAGTATGAGGAAAATGGAATTCAAGAATTTTAAAACAAGTTACCCGCAACCCCTTGGCGGGGCAGTAAGTAGGTGAAACATTGGCAACAAATAATATCCCGTTCAACGTTCTCGAGCACAGATTAGTGCCCGAACATCACCTTCTTTCCGAGGAAGACGCAGACATGACCCTTGATAAATTGGGAATGACGCGCGACCAGCTTCCGAAGATTAAGAAGAGCGATGCAGGAATCAAAGTACTCGAATCGGTACATGGACCGATTGATGAAGGTCGCATTGTAAGAATAGTAAGGCAGAGTGAAACCGCAGAGGAATTCGTCGCCTACAGATTAGTTGTGGGAGCCTAATATCATGAGAGACCTAGTAGAACTTTATTTTAAAGATAGAAACATAGTAAACCACCACCTTTCGTCCTATAACGATTTCCTGGCAACCGCTGACAATCCTAACAGCAGGATGCAGAAGATCGTGGACGACATACGTGTGCCCGCCGACGACACCGAACGCGGCACCATCAGGTTGGACCCCGAGCGCGCAGGCGGAAGGAACATCGAGATACGCATCGGCCGCACTAGGACCGAGGACGGAAAGATCGACCCCCAAGCCAAATCAACGGTGCGCATAAGCCCTCCGAAGGTCACAGAGGCCAACGGATACAGCCACGAGCTGGTGCCCATGGAGGCCAGGCTCAGGAACCTGAACTACATGTCCCCCGTTCACGTACGTTTCGAACTGTTCGAGGACGGAGAGGAGATACAGATACCCGAGAATGAGAAATGGATCAGGGTCGGCAACCTGCCGATGATGGTCAGATCCAAAGGATGCAACCTGAACCGCGAGGTCATGAACTTCGCCCAGGACCGCCGCCATACGGACGAGGAATACCACGACTCCCTAATAAGCAACAAGGAGGATCCGGACGAGCCTGGCGGATACTTCATCATCGGAGGTACCGAAAGGGTACTGATCACACTTGAAGACCTAGCACCCAACAGGGTTATGGTCGAATTCAACGAAAGATACGGCACGGCATTGGAATCCGCCAAGGTCTTCTCGCAGAGGGACGGATACCGCGCCCTGACGCTTGTGGAGAAGAAGAAGGACGGTATGATAATGGTCTCCGTACCCGTAGCCTCCAGCGCGATACCCCTCATTGCCCTCATGAAGGCATTGGGAATGGAATCCGATCAGGAGATCTACGAGACCATCGTGTCGGACGACGCGATGGCCAACACAGTATACTCTAACATCGAGGCGTCCCTCGACAAGAAGACGTACGCCCCCAACGGATACCACACCACAGAGGACGCGATACTCTATCTTGAGAGGAACTTTGCAGCCGGTCAGGCCAAGGAGTACAGGACGAAGAAGGTCGAGAGCATCCTCGACCACTCACTGCTCCCCCACTTGGGAGACACCTCCGAGGACCGCATGAAGAAGGCGATCTACCTCGGTCGTATAGCACGTTCCGTTCTGGAACTTTCCATTGGAAAGAGGAAAGAGGACGATAAGGACCACTACGCCAACAAGAGGCTCAAGCTGTCCGGGGACCTCCTGGAGGACCTGTTCAGGACAAGCTTCAGCAGCTTGATGAAGGACCTTAAATATCAGCTCGAGAGGAACTGGGGAAGGAAGAGGAGCGAGCTGAATATCTCCTCCGCGATCCGCCCTGACCTGCTCACACACAAACTACTCCACGCACTGGCCACAGGAAACTGGGTCGGAGGTCGTTCGGGAGTATCGCAGCTTTTGGACAGGACATCGAACCTTTCCGCGATATCACACCTTAGAAGGATAACATCCTCACTCACCAGGAGTCAGCCCCACTTCGAGGCACGTGACCTGCACCCCACACAATGGGGTAGGTTATGTCCATCCGAGACTCCGGAAGGACAGAACTGCGGTCTGGTCAAGAACGCAGCGCTCATCATAGACGTCTCCGAGGGATTCCCCGAGCAGGACGTCAGATGGACATTGAAGGATCTCGGACTCGGACCGGTCAAGGACGGCGGAACACGTGTGTTCGTAAACGGGGATCTCGTAGGAACTCACAAAACGCCCAAGGATCTGGTTTTCCACCTGAGGGACCGCAGAAGGAGCGGGATGCTCTCCAACGAGATCAACGTACGTAACGATGAGGAGATGGACGAGGTCATCATCAACTGTGATCAGGGACGTCTCAGACGCCCGCTGCTCGTCCTCAGGGACGGACGTACCGTTCTCACCAGGAAGCACATCGAGAAGATACGCGAAGACAAGATCAAATGGAACGAACTGTTCCTCGAGGGCGTCGTCGAATGGGTCGACGCAGAAGAAGAAGAGGACGTGCTTGTCCTCATCAACCCCTTCAACGCCCCCGACAGATGTGAACAGTGCGACGCCGCGATATCCGCAACGGATATCGATTGGATGAATCCCGGTACAGCAGCTTCCGAGGAGATCATCAAATGCAGATGGTGCAACAAGGAGTTCGCCGTTCCCACCAACATCGAGAAGGACCACACCCACATGGAGATCGACCCGATGGTCATACTCGGTGTGGCCGCAGGAGTGATCCCGTATGCCGAGTACAACTCCGCGCCCCGTGTGACCATGGGAGCCGCGATGGCCAAACAGGCCCTCGGGATACCTGCCGCGAACTACCGCGCAAGGCCGGACACTAGAGGCCACCTGTTGCACTATCCTCAGTCACCGATGGTACAGACGGAGACGATGAAGTTCATCGGATACAACGAGAGGCCCGCGGGCCAGAACTTCTGTGTCGCCGTCCTTTCGTATCACGGATACAACATGGAGGATGCACTGGTCATGAACAAGAGCTCCGTGGAGAGGGGATTGGGACGTTCGACGTTCCTCAGGTCCTACCGCTCCGAGGAGCGCCGCTACCCCGGAGGTCAGGAGGATCATTTCGAGATACCCTCCGCCGACATCATGGGTGCACGCACCGACATGTCCTACGCATCATTGAGCGATGACGGTCTGATATACCCCGAGGCGCACGTTAAGGGAAGCGACGTCCTAGTCGGAAAAACGTCCCCGCCCAGATTCCTGGAGGAGGAGACGGATTTCCTCACACCTCAGAAGAGGAGGGAGACGTCAGTCACCGTCAGGCCTGGCGAGACAGGTTACATAGACTCCGTCATGGTGACGGAATCCGAGAACGGCTCACGCTTTGTACGCGTCAAGGTCAGGGATCAGAGGATCCCCGAGCTCGGCGACAAGTTCTGTTCCAGGTTCGGACAGAAAGGTATCGTAGGCCAGCTCATGAAACAGGAGGATATGCCCTTCACATGTCAAGGAATAGCCCCCGACCTGATCATAAACCCCCATGGAATACCCTCCCGTATGACGATCGGGCACGTGCTCGAGATGATTGCTGGAAGAGTAGGTGCCATGGAAGGACGCAAGATAGACGGAACAACCTTCTCGGGTGAGAAGGAGGAGTCTATCCGCGATGGACTCATCAGGAGCGGTTTCAAGGATGACGGAAGGGAGGTCATGTACGACGGCACCACCGGTCGCATGATCCAGATGGATGTCTTCACCGGCGTCATCTATTACGAGAAACTGCACCACATGGTCAGCGGTAAGATACACGTACGTTCGAGAGGACCCGTGCAGATTCTTACCCGC
This sequence comes from Candidatus Methanomethylophilaceae archaeon, assembly GCA_035271165.1. GTDB lineage: Archaea > Thermoplasmatota > Thermoplasmata > Methanomassiliicoccales > Methanomethylophilaceae > VadinCA11. Next base: position 10,548 of record DATERX010000002.1, on the reverse strand, counting down.
CAGCCTACCGAGGGACGTTCCAGACAGGGAGGTCTCAGGTTCGGTGAGATGGAGCGCGACTGTCTTATAGGACACGGAGCGGCGATGGTCATCAAGGACCGTCTGCTGGACCAGTCCGACGGTACGCAGCTGCACATATGCGGCAATCCTAAGTGTGGACACGTTGCCATAATGAACAGGTTCGGCAGTCTCTACTGCCCGGTCTGTAAGAACACATCGAATATACACCTCGTGCAGACGTCATACGCGTTCAAGTTGCTCATGGATGAGTTACTGGCGCTTGGTGTCGCCATGAGGCTTCAGTTGGAGGACTTAAGATGATGAGAGGAATCACCAAGAGGATCGGTTCGATCAAATTCTCCTGTATATCCCCAGAGGAGTACAGGAAGATGTCCGCCACGAAGGTCATCACCGCCGATACCTACGACGATGAGGGATATCCCATAGACATGGGCCTCATGGACCCCCGCATGGGAGTCATCGAACCCGGTCTCCGCTGTAAGACCTGCGGTAACAAGGTGGACGAGTGTCCAGGACACTTCGGTCACATAGACCTCGCCCTCCCCGTGATACATGTGGGCTTCATCAAGGACATAAAGATGCTCCTTGAGAGCACATGCCGCTCATGCGCAAGGCTCATGCTCACGCCGGAACAGATCATCGGGGCGAGGACCGACATGGAACGCATGGAGGAACTGGGCGGTGACATCATAGATGTCAAGGGATACGCCAAGCTGACCGCCAAGGGAGCATCCGCCAAAGGATTGTGTCCCCACTGTGGCGCAGAACAGATTAAGATTAAACTGGACAAGCCCACCACCTTCCGCGAGGTGGACGACAACCACAAGCTGACCCCCAAGGAGGTCCGCGAGAGGCTCGAGGGGATAACCGACGAGGACCTTGCGATACTAGGTTTCGACCCAGCCGCATGCAGGCCCGAATGGATGGTGCTCACCGCACTCTCCGTTCCGCCGGTGACGGTCAGGCCGTCCATCACCTTGGACTCGGGAGACAGGTCGGAGGACGACCTTACCCACAAGCTAGTGGATATATTGAGGATAAACCAGAGACTCAGGGAGAACCGTGACTCGGGAGCTCCCCAGCTTATCGTAGAGGACCTGTGGGAACTCCTACAGTACCACATAACGACATATTTCGACAACCAGACATCCGGTATCCCGCCCGCGAGGCACAGGTCCGGACGTCCGTTGAAGACCCTCTCACAGAGGTTGAAGGGGAAGGAAGGACGTTTCAGGTCCAACCTCTCAGGTAAGCGTGTGAACTTCTCGGCACGTACGGTGATCTCACCGGACCCGATGCTTTCCATCAATGACGTAGGTATACCGGTCTTTGCGGCCAGGGAACTGACCGTACCGGTCTACGTCAACGAAGGCAACATCGAGAAGCTGAAAGAAATCGTCGCCCGGGGTACGAATCCCGCAGACGACGAGAACGGCTACAGGCCCGGGGCGAACTACGTTATAAGGTCCGACGGAAGAAGGATACGTGTGACGGACCGCAACGCGGAGGATGTCGCCGAAGGTCTTGAAATAGACTACGCCGTCGAGAGACAGATGGTGCCTGGGGACATCGTCCTATTCAACAGGCAACCCTCTTTGCACAGGATGTCGATGATGGCGCACCGCATCAGGATAATGGATGGGAGCACCTTCAGGTTCAACCTGTGCGTGTGTCCCCCCTATAACGCGGACTTCGATGGTGACGAGATGAACCTGCACGTCCTGCAATCCGAGGAGGCTAGGGCGGAGGCCCGCATCCTGATGCAGGTACAGGAGAACGTCCTCTCGCCCAGGTACGGAGGCCCGATCATCGGTGCGATCCACGACCATATCACAGGATCGTTCTATCTGACACACAACAGCCCTAAATTCGGCAAGGCACAGGCGGCGAACATAATGTCCAAACTTCCGGACGTTCATATGCCCGAGCCAGAGATGGACGAGAACGGTGAACCCTATTGGACGGGAAAGCGGCTGTTCTCATCGGTGCTTCCCAAAGGGTTCCGCACAACATTCAAGGCGAACATCTGCCAGAACTGCAAACCCTGTAAGAAGGAAGAATGTGAGTATGACGCCTACGTCAAGATAAGGGATTCACAGCTCCTATACGGTACGATAGATGTAAGGGGAATAGGTAACAGCAAAGGTAAGATCGTCGACCGTGTCGCAAGGGACTACGGCTCGGACGAGGCCGCCAAGTTCATCAACAACGTGACGAGACTATCTCTCGGCGCGCTGATGGACCACGGTTTCAGCACCGGGATTGGCGACGAGGACATACCCTATGAGGCGAAGCTTCAGATCGACAGTTACACCCAGGAATGCATAGACGAGGTCTCACAGCTCGTGGCATCATACCGCGAGGGGACCTTGGAACAGACCCCGGGAAGGTCCCTCAGGGAGACCCTCGAGGTCAAGGTCATGGGAAAGCTGGGAGAGGCCCGTGACGAGGCCGGTACGATAGCTGGTAAACACCTCGGTATGGACAACCCGGCGGTCATCATGGCCAAGGCCGGTGCCCGTGGTTCGATGCTCAACCTGTCTCAGATGGCAGGTTGTGTCGGACAGCAGTCCGTCCGTGGTGAAAGGCTCAGCAGAGGTTACTGGAACAGGACTCTGTCCCACTTCCACAAGGGAGACATGGGAGCCTATGCAAGGGGATTCTGTTCAAATTCATACAAATCCGGATTGGATCCGACGGAGTTCTTCTTCCACTCAATGGGAGGGCGTGAAGGACTAGTCGATACCGCGGTCAGGACATCAAGGTCGGGATACATGCAGAGACGTCTTGTCTCCGCTCTCGAAGACCTGAAGCTGACATCCGACGGTACGGTCAGGAACACCGTGGGAACCGTTATCCAGTTCAAGTATGGAGAGGACGGGGTCGACCCCACAAGGTCGGTCCGCGGCAAGGCGATAGACCTTGACGATCTCTTCGCCGAGGTTCTCGGCGACGACGCGGCGGAGGACATGATCCGTCTCGACGACAGGGACGTCGGAGAGGACTACGGTGCCAAGGAGAAGGACGAGATGGAGTTCTTTGAGGAAGAGGAAGAGGAGTTCGATGACGGCGATTACGGCGGAGGTGAGTGATAATGGCTAAGAAAGACACCATGAACGCGCTCATCAGGCGCGGAGTAAGCGAAGAGGCAGCGGCGTTGCTGATGACCAAGTACAGAACGCTGGGCGATATCCAGGACATATCCCAGGAAGCGATCGAGGACCTCGGTATATCTGCGACAGAGGCAGCATCCATAGTCACGAACCTAGGTAAACGTCCGTCACGCAGGTCCGCCGCCAAGGTCAAGGAGAAGGTCGAGGAGGCGCCGAGGTTCGTCGCCAAGGAGATCACGCGCGAACGTATACGCACCCCAGAACAGATCAGGATCATCGAGATGGCCAAGGACAAGGGATATGACATCCCCTTGAAGGTCCTCACTGACATCGCCTCCCGCATGGCCGGGAACGAGTTCGACGATGAGACCTGTGGAAGGATACTTGACAGGGCATGGGAGATGTATATATCCCATCTCATGGACCAGAACGAGTCCGCAGGTGTGATGGCTGCACACTCGATAGGTGAACCAGGTACGCAGATGAACATGCGTACCTTCCACTACGCGGGTGTTGCGAACATCAACGTTACACAGGGTCTTCCGAGGTTGATAGAGATCGTAGATGCGAGACGTGTGCCCAGCACACCCTCGATGACGATCCCTCTGCTAGGCATAGCCGCAGAGGACGAGAGCGTCGCAAGACATGTGGCATCCAACATCGAGATGACCGTTCTGACGGACATCGCGGAAATATCGACCGACGTGACCAACATGCGCATCGTGATCACGCCCAGCGCCCACAAGATGGATAAGCGTGGCGTGACCATGGACGAGATGTATGAGAGGCTCAGCAAGATAAGGGCGGTACGCGGACTTGTCGAGAAGGACGATTTCAGCCTCGTTATAACGTCCGATGTACAGTCATTCAAGAAGGTACAGACGATGTACGACGCCATCAAGAATGCTAAGATCAAAGGTATCGACGGCATCGAGAGGGCGGTCCTGAGCAGGGAAGGCGGAAGGTACGAGATAGTCACCGAGGGAAGTAATTTGAAAGAGGTGCTGAAGGTCGAAGGCGTGGATTCACCCAACATCATGACCAACAGCATACAGGAGGTCGGCGAGGTGCTGGGCATCGAAGCGGCCAGGAACTCCATAATACACGAGGCAGGAGAGACCCTCGGAGAAGCGGGTCTCGACGTGGACATCAGGCATATCATGTTAGTTGCTGACCTGATGACCAATGACGGGATGGTCAAGGCCATCGGACGTCACGGGGTATCCGGAAAGAAATCGTCAGTTCTGGCAAGGGCGGCCTTCGAGATCACCACGACGCATCTTATGCATGCGGCGATGGTGGGCGAGGTCGACAACCTTGAAGGAGTGACGGAGAACATCATAGTGGGGCAGCCGGTCACATTAGGTACCGGTGCCGTAAACCTGATTTACACACCCAAGAAGAAAAATAAGGGGGATGAAGAATGAGTGAGGAAAAGATCGACATAGGCAGAGCGCTGAAGGCGGCAATTACAACTGGTATGGTTGAATTCGGCGTTGACCAGACAGAAAAAGCAATAAAGGCAGGAAAGGCCCAGATGATAATCCTATCAAGGAACTGTCCTAGCCAGACACTTGTTGAACAGGAGGACATAAAGGTCCACCGCTACAAGGGGAACAACATGGAGCTCGGAGCTCTCTGTGGAAAACCTTTCTCCGTTTCGGCGCTTGCCATCATTGACAAGGGTACGTCAAACATACTTACGCTGTGAGATAAATGCCTGCTGAAATCATCATAACCGATGAGACCCTGAGATACATCGCATTGTTCCAGGAGGTCACCAGGACCAACGCCGTGGACTGTATGGACACCACGGACAAGTTGGTCTTCGTAGTGGAAGCCGGCCAAGGCAACCTAGCCGTAGGCAAGAAAGGCGACCACATGATAAAACTGAAGGACCTGACCGGGAAGAACATACAGGTAGTGGAGTACTCGGCAGACCAGGAACAGTTCGTGTTGAACGTCTTCCATATCTACAAACCCCAAAAGGTCGAGATAGAGAAGCGCGGGGACATAACGCATGCCACTGTGACGGTCGATCCCGAGCTCAAAGGCAGGGCGATCGGCAAAGAGGGCAAGAATCTACGCATAGCTAGGGACATCGTGAACAGACATCACGAGATCCAGAGCCTCAGCGTAGACTAAGCTCAGGCGGACGGGGGGTTGAGAGGCATCCTCTCAACCTCCAGTCTATCTGCCGTCGGGTATTCCTCTACCAGGTAGCACCTGTACGGCAGCTGTGCGGCTATCTCCTGAAGTATCCAGGGAGCCACCTCTATGCGGCCTCTCTCCTCATCTATGGACATGAGGATTGAAGGTACGTCAAAACCCCCTTCCAAATATTCTGCAGCCTCATCGAGGTCGTCGGCGTAAAGCACACCCTTCAAGAAGGTCCCATCTTCGGTGATGACATCATATTCCTTGGCGGTGTGCTCGGCGCGTCTGGTGAGGCGGCGTCTCAACTGTCCCCCGTCCTTGTATGAGGAGGAACAGAAATGGATCCTCTTTCCAGGATTTCTGTTGATCGTTCTAATCGCCGTATCCTCAGAACCCATTACCGCAGCGGAGATGTCATCCTTCAGAAGATAACCGTTCTCCTTCATCATATCCCAATTGCTTTCCGAGAACTCCAGCTCGTTGAGGTTCACGAAAGACACGCCGGCCGAGAATGCCTTGTTAATCATCGCATTCAGATCCTCGTCCCTTCCGGGCAACGAAGGCACTTCTATGCCGACGTCGAGACCCTCCATGGCGGTTATCTCCTCCAACGCGGTCGTATCGAAGTCGGACCAATCCCCCTCCCGGGGGTGGAAACGTATCTCATCCAACCCCGCATCCCTCAGGATACGGATATTCTTAGGGTCCATGGTGGAAGTATAAAGGTGGATGTGATGCTTGGGCCCAAAGCGCTCTTTGAGCAGTTTTATGTAATGTAACGTAAGGTCAAGGTCGAAAAGGGGATCTCCTCCGGTTATGCCGGTACCCTTGGCATCCATGGCCTCCGCTTCGGATATGACGTCCTCATCGGACGTGACCTTTAGCTCGTTGGCGTATGTGCCAGCACGACCTTTGCGTTCCAGTGACACAGGACAGTATTTGCAACCGGTATCACATTTCCCGGTGACGAAGAGGACCATTTTGGATCCCTCCGAACAATATAGGCACCCTGCAGCGACTTCGCCGTCTGCAGCAGACCCGAATTCCAACCGTCTTATAGTCATGAGGCACAATCTCTCCGACGTATTATTAAGCCTTGCAGAAATATCGGTCTATGAAGAAGGACACGCGCCTTGTACTCGCACTGGACGAGACCGACATCAAAAGTGCGTTGAAGGTCGTCGATTCCGTTTCAGACATCGTGGATGCGGTCAAGATCAACTGGCCATTGATACTCTCAGCCGGCCCCGAAATGATAAACATATTGGCTGACAGGAACGATGTCATTTGCGACTTCAAGGTGGCCGACATACCCAACACCGTCCGTCTTATCGTCGAGAACTGCGTGTCCCGGGGAGCTTCCGCAGTAATTGTCCATGCATTCACCGGGGAGGACTCCCTTATGGCGGCCGTCGAGGCCGCAGGTGATGCCGACATCTTCGCGGTCACGGAAATGAGTCACCCTGGAGGTAAGATGTTCACAGCGAAGCACGCCGAGGAGATGGCTGAGCTCGGGGTGAAGTGTGGTGTATCAGGATTCATTGCCCCTGCCACAAGGCCCGAGAGGATAGCCGCCATACGCTCCGTGGCAGGCGATAGGATGATATTGACTCCCGGTGTTGGAGCCCAGGGGGGCAGTGCAGCATCGGCGATAAATGCTGGAGCCGACTATGTGATAGTGGGCCGTGCGATATACGGAGCGGAAGACCCACGGTCTGCCGCAGAGTCGTTCAGGGATCAGATTAAGACGGTCATTTGAACTGAATGGCCTATTATAATCAGGCGCGTCCGATAAACATATAAATAGACAATCGGACATCAATCGATAATTTAAGGACGGAGACCTTTATAAATGCGTAAATTCGGAGAGAAGGACCCTTCAAAGAACAGAAGGAAGGTCACCGCCGTCGATAGGGACGGCGAAGGATCGTGGATAAGGAGGAACTGGCTCCCGGTGAGCTTATTCCTCATAGCTTTGCTCACTATCATTGTTAGGACTGTTTCTGCATACAGCATATCTGCCGGAAGCGGCTTTGCGCTGACCGGTGATACCGCCGCGGAACACAAACACACCATATTGAACATCCTTTCGGGAACGTTTGGGATCTCCGACCCTTCGCTTAACTACCCGCTTGGAGGAGAACTTCTGAATCCCCCGCTGATTGACATCATACTGGCAGGGTTCGCATTCATAGTCACACTTTTCGGGGTCGACCCGTCAACGGCCGCAGCAGGCGTGCTGGCCTTCTCCGGGCCAATAGCTGCTGCCATAACGTCGCTTCTGATATACGTGCTCGGAAAGGAGATGTTCGACAGGACGATTGGAGTGATCTCAGCATTGCTCTTCGCTACCCTGCCCTTGCCTGTAATAATGTCGGTGTTCTCCGACGGATCGGGCATGAGCATAGTCCTGATGTTCTTCGTCATCGCAACGATATTCGCACTCAGGGGAATGACTGCCCTCAAAAGGTCTGAGTTTCCCCGCATCAAGGCCGCGTTCTCAAAGAACGTGCTCAGGCACACTATAGTTGCAGGTATAATGTTTGGAATAATCGGTTTGTCATGGAACGGTTTCAGCATGATGATTGTGCTGTTGGTGTTCATGATGGCTGCACACGCGGTCATACTGCGCCTCAACGACAAGGACTTCGGCCCTTCATTCGGCGCATACGCGACCATGTTGCTTCTAGCCATACTCATCCCGCTCCCCTACTATGCGGTGACGGGACTCTTCACCCAGATATTCACAGGACCTCTGCTCCTTTCAGCGATAGGCCTAGTATCCGTAATGATATTCTACGCCGTACAGAAGAGGCCGAAAATTCAATCCTTCCTGATCCCGATAATCGCGGTAATCGCGATATTCGCAGTGCTTTACCTTGCGGCCCATGATCTGTTCAACGATGTTGTCAGCGGGAACGTAATCTACAGCTCCCCGTTGGTAGCCTCGTTGATGGATTCCGGCAGCATATCGATTTCCCGCATGGCCTCGTTCTATGGCTGGGCGACGGTCTGGATGCCCTTCGTGATGATAACATACATGATGTACAGTTTCAGGAGTAAGGGCAGATCCGAAAGCCATCTGATGTCCGTATTGTGGATCCTCGGAGCGTTCATACTCAGCTGGATGTCATACGGCAACGCGATAATGGCCGGTGCGGTATATTCGATCGCGGCGGCGGCGATGCTCGTCAAGCTCTACAGGTACGTGGAGATGACGGATTACTTCAAGAGCATCCGTGGAGGCGGACTGAAGGCGAGCTTCAAGAAGTTCCTCAAACCCGAACCATTCATCTCGCTGGTCCTTGTATCACTCCTAGTCCTAGTCCCGAACGCGGCGCTACTGGCGGATGCCTCGACCTCATACAACACCAACCTCGGTTCCAGCGTATTGTTGGGAGGTCTCGGTTACACCATAGATACGGACGAGATCGATCCGATGAACTCGTTCTGGGATCAATATAATGATGAAGATAAGGAAGGGGCTTTAGCCACATGGTTCGAGCACTCATCCAAGGCAGCGGACAGAGGCGGTTTTACATCCATAACCAGCGACTCGGGTAAGGGAGCTCTTACAGTCTCCAATATATTGCTGGCCAAAGGTTCTTCGGGAGCCTTGGCGGCAATGGCCTTACGCATGATCATGTCCGACGGCATCGATAGATACGATGACGTATGGGACCCAATCTTCGCCGAGGGACTGAAAGAAATCGTGGAAAACCCCTCGGAGACAAGGACCGAAGTACTGAACGATTCGTCCACATACCCCGGCGTCAATCCGGGCATCACCGAGGAGAACGCCGTCTATCTGGCCGGTATAGAGTACATCACAAACAAAAAGACCGATGCCGAGGTATGGAAACTCTATGATGGCATACGCCAGGAGAGAGGCGACGGTGCAATAGGATACATAGGCATCAACGCAGAGATGCTCCCACTGTTCTACGGCGATAACTCATCCTTTGCCGCGTTGGCATACCTCAATGACTACTCGATGAATTATTATCAGTATGGTGCGGCGGCCACCAAGTATTATGATTTCGGACAACTCGGTATCGAATACACCGACGCAATGTACGAGTCCTTCCTCTGGAAGGCCCTGTTCGGCCTCGGTAAAGAGGATGTCGACCGCAACATGGTCAACTCTCTGAGATCCAGTGACGGTACCTTGGTCGCTACGCCTGGGCTCGGTCTTGGCGGTTTCACCGTCGACAGCTGGCAGGTCAAATACAACCCTGACAGCAAAGCTAAATTGAATGACAGCGGCTGGAAGTTCATGGACGGTTACGAAGCAGTCGCATTGCAAAAGTCGAATGGCGGGCTGATCAACTACTATTCCAGCATGATCATGATGAAGGTCGTCGGCTCCGTCGATTACACATCGGAGACCGGTACGGTTACCTACGGAGGCTCGTCCTTCGAAGGTGCCAAGATCGCAGTCTTCGAGAAGGACGAGAATGGAAAGATGGTCCAGCGCTTCACCACCTTCACGGATGCTGACGGGAATTACTCCGTACTGGTGCCAAATCACTCCGATTACGAGATCAGGTTGTACACTGCAACGGATAGAACTGTCGGTGGAGTATACATAAACAAGATCAACACAAGCGTACCCTTTGATGTCGTAGCATCATCGATTAAAGGTACCGTGGATGGTTTCACCGGTGATCTGACGGTGTCCGCAGAGGGAATATACCACGGTAAAACAGGGGAAGGAACCTTCGTTGCCAGCGAATTCACGATTCTGGAAATGCCCTCCGATAAGTACGTTGTGACCTTGAAACTCAACGGTAAGGTAGTCGGCACCCAGACCGTCACGGTAGGTCCAGGCGCCAATCACGGGGTCGATTTCGTACCATCATTCGAGCTGACGGTCAACGTCAAGGACATGTATGGTGCACCTAACGATGGAATAGTCGTTCTCCAGCATCCAAATGGAAATATCCTGGTTGAAGAATCGACCACAGATGGAATGGTAACATTCCACGTGATGCCACACAACGGGGAATACACCGTCTACGTCAAAGACGAGGTAAGCACATCGGCGAGCGTTAAAGTTACCGATAAACCGGTCAGCGTGAACATCACAACGTTCGATTCTGCAACCGTATCCCTGGCAGGCGAAATAATAGCCTTGGCACCTGGTTATTCATCCACGGGAACTGGCGAAATCATGTTGCCGACCGTCGGAGACACGACATTCACCATCCTAAATGATGACAAGGTCAGAATCTATAATGCAACACTCAGTGCCGAA
>DATERX010000001.1:0-4488 GCA_035271165.1 Candidatus Methanomethylophilaceae archaeon | reverse complement strand
GTGTAAACGTTAAATAATAAACATATTATGGCTTAAACTATCAAAGTAAAATAAACATAAAAGGAGAAAAAAATATGGCTAAAGAGCACTTGAATCTGGTCATCATCGGTCACGTCGACCACGGCAAGTCCACCCTTACGGGAAGACTTCTGCTCGAAGCAGGCGCGATCGACCCCCACCTGGTCGAGAAATACAAGAAAGAGGCAGATCAAAAAGGAAAAGGTACCTTCTACTTCGCATGGGTCATGGACGGACTCAAGGAAGAGAGGGAGAGAGGAGTCACCATCGATATCGCACACAAGAAGTTCGAGACCGATAAGTACAACTTCACCGTCATCGACGCCCCTGGTCACCGTGACTTCGTTAAGAACATGATCACCGGTACCTCACAGGCAGATGCCGCTGTAATATCCTGTTCCGCTATCGAAGGACCTCAGGCACAGACGAAGGAACACGTTTTCCTCGCAGTCACCCTTGGTATCAAACAGATCATCGTCGTCGTCAACAAGATGGACGCCGTGGATTACAGCGAAGAGAAGTTCAACGAGGCTGCTGACGCAATGAAGAAGCTTATGAAGACTGTAGGTGCGGTACCCAAAGAAGTCATACCCATCTCCGCTTACATGGGCGACAACATCAAGGTGAAATCGGACAAGACCCCCTACTACAAGGGAGCCACCCTGTTCGAGGCACTCGACAAACTCGAAGTACCCGCAAAGCACACCGACAAGCCCCTCAGGCTCCCTATCCAGGACGTCTATACCATCACTGGTATAGGAACCGTCCCCGTAGGACGTGTAGAGACGGGTATACTGAAGCCCAACATGACAGTAATCTTCGAACCCTCCCATGTTAAGGGAGAGGTAAAATCCATCGAGGCACACCACGAGATCCTCCCGCAGGCTCTCCCTGGTGATAACGTCGGATTTAACGTCCGCGGCGTATCCAAGAACGATGTGAAGAGAGGAGATGTCGCAGGACCGGTAGACAACCCGCCATCTGTTGCGAAGTCATTCGTAGCACAGATCGTTGTTCTCAACCACCCCTCAGTCATCACCGTCGGATACACACCCGTGTTCCACTGCCACACCACGCAGACAGCATGCAGGGTCACCGAGCTCATCAAGACCATAGACCCCAAGAGCGGAGCCACCAAGGTGGAGAATCCCGACTACTTGAAGACCGGCGACATCGCCCTCATAAGGTGCGAGCCGACCAAACCGATGGTCATGGAGACAGCAAAGGAATACCCGCCTCTCGGAAGGTTCGCCATCCGTGATATGGGACAGACCGTTGCAGCCGGCGCATGCATAGAGGTAGAAAGGTCCAACTGATGACCTTTCGACGAACCATAAGGGATTAAGATGTCACAGAGCGCAAGGATTTCCTTAAGCGGTACCGACCCATTAAAGGTCGACAACGTTTGCGGACAGATCAAGGCGATATCCCAGAGGACCGGAGTGGCAATACGCGGACCTGTTCCGTTGCCCACGAAGAAACTCAGGGTACCCTGCAGGAAGAGTCCTGACGGAGAGGGAAGCGAGACATGGGATCACTGGGAGATGCGCATCCACAAGAGGCTCATCTATCTTGATGCCGACGAGCGCGCCCTCAGGCAGCTCATGAGGATTGACGTCCCAGATGGTGTGAACATCGAAATGCGTCTCCACAGCAACTGAAAACAATTTCAATAACGGGGCATGGGTTTACCCATGCCCCTCCAATCTTCTTTTTTCAATTCAGATATCTATTTACATTCTTTCTTAGTTGCACCTTTGGTAATCTAATGAGGAGTGACGCAGTCAAAAAAGGCATAGATAAGGCTCCAGCAAGGAGCCTTCTCAGAGCGGACGGACTTACTGATGAGGATTTTAAGAAACCGTTCATAGGCATAGCCAATTCCTGGAATGAGATCGTCCCTGGCCACATCCACCTTAACGAACTTGTCGAAGAGGTTAAGAAAGGCATAATCGAGGCTGGAGGCGTACCGTTCACATTCGGTGTCCCGGCATTATGTGACGGGATCGCGATGGGCCACAACGGGATGAGGTTCTCTCTGATATCTCGTGAAGTGATATCCGACTGTTGCGAGATCATGGTCGAAGGCCATGCTTTCGATGGCTGGGTAGGCGTAACTAACTGCGACAAGGTAACTCCCGGGATGCTGATGGCAGCCGGAAGGATGAACGTCCCCAGTATAATGCTCACAGGCGGTGCAATGGAGGCAGGCAAGGACGGAGATGAGGATCTAGATCTTCAATCGGTGTTCGAAGCCCTCGGCGAATATTCCGCAGGCAAGGTCGATGAGGACTATGTTCGCAACATAGAATGCAAAGCATGCCCCGGACAAGGAAGCTGTGCCGGGCTTTTTACAGCCAATTCAATGGCATGTCTGACCGAGGCGCTAGGACTTAGCTTAACCGGATGTGCGACAATCATAGCTACCGACAAGAGGAAACTAGAGGTTGCAAGGGAGACTGGCCGTAAGGTAGTCGAGCTAGCCATGAAAAAGATCAAACCCCGTGACATTGCCGACGTTGCTTCGTTCAGGAATGCGATAAGGGTCGATATGGCCATCGGCGGATCCACCAACACTGCACTCCACATTCCTGCAATATCCAAGGATTTTGGTGCTCCGGTCTCTCTGGATGATTTCGACGATATTTCCCGCAATGTTCCGCACATCACAAGCCTCAGGCCGGCTGGCCCCTTTAGCATGGCCGACCTAGATTCCGCCGGCGGCATACCAGGAGTTCTCAATAGACTGATACATGTGCTTGAGAGCGCCCCGACCGTTGACGGAAAGGACATCAAAGACATCGCCAAGGAAGCAAAGGTCATCAAACCCGAGATAATAAGATCCATTGAGAATCCATTCCATGAACAGGGAGGCATAGCAGTGCTGAAAGGCAACCTGGCTCCTGAAGGTTCTGTCGTCAAACAAGCCGCGGTCAGTCAGGAGATGATGAATTTCTCTGGACGGGCAAGAGTCTTCGATGGAGAAGATGAGGCCACCAAGGCGATAACATCCGGTTCAATAGTATCCGGCGATGTAGTCGTCATAAGATACGAAGGCCCGAAGGGTGCACCCGGTATGCCAGAGATGCTATCCCCTACCAGTCTCATAATCGGACGCGGTCTGGGTGACTCTGTCGCACTGATAACAGACGGCAGATTCTCAGGCGCGTCCAGAGGTGGAGCGATAGGACATGTTTCCCCCGAAGCCTACGAGGGAGGACCTATAGCCGCCGTCCGTGACGGCGATATGATCGATATCGATATCCCGGCGAGGACTCTCAACGTAAGACTCACCGATGAAGAGATAAAAGAAAGACTATCCAAGGTCAAGAAAGTAGATCGTCCTGTCACAGGTGTTCAGAAAAAGTATAGAAAACTCGTGACCAATGGCGCCAACGGAGCATATCTGGAGTAAACTGATGAGTGAGTTCAAAGTAGATGAGCATGGAATGACTGCTGACGGATATCACGTACTGCCGAAAAGGTCGATGATATCTATGTACATCGGCAGTGTGACGGCATTCGCAATATTGTCGCTGATAATCTATGTGATCTATGAGTACGCGATACCCGTCTTTGAGATATCCGGAACGTATGTGATCCTCATGTGGGTAGCTTACGCACTCATAACCGTATACCTCGTGTTCGGTCCTGCCGTGTATTACGCACGTTACAGGTACCGGATAAATGAGGACCGGATAGATATCCGCAGAGGAATCCTCATAATCTCCCATACGGTCGTACCAACTGAGAGGGTTCACCAATTCGAGGTTGCCCGTGGACCGATAAACAATCTTCTGAAACTTGCCGATGTTACCATCACAACTTCCGGAGGAACCGCGAACATACAGTATTTGGATCTCTACGTCGCCGAAGAGATAGCAGACAGCCTCAATGAATACATCACAGATATTCTGAGAAAGAGGGAATGATGGATCAGGATGGAACGGAATCTATAGGACCAAACGCTATCCCCGAGAGGATACCGCTTAACGAAGGGTTCAGGCAGCATCCAATAAAGGTCGCAGAGGAAGTGCTGGCGGTCGCGATATTTACATTATTCATATGTATCAGCATATTCCTTTCCCTGTCTGGGAGTGAAGGGTCTGATTCCAGATTCTATGCCATAGCGGTACCATTAGTAATTTTCGCCGTAATAATGGCAATTGCAGTCTGGATATCATATTGGCGCTGGAGAAGGACGATCATCGTTTTCAAAGCGACCGAGCTGTCAATATTCAGGGACACAGTCTTCAAGAGAGAAATAAGAATAGCTTACACCAAGATAGCATCTATAAACGTAAACCGTGGAGTGATCAACCGCCTGACTAACACGTCCAAACTGATCATCAACATTAACAGTAGCGTCAACGCAATAATCCCGGAGGCGACACTCACCTTTGGTTTGGAACAGTCAGATAGGATAAGGGCGGACCTATCGGACAAGATGTACGACAATAGAATCTGTAC